>NZ_JBWKXF010000012.1:0-122143 GCF_059422645.1 Pseudomonas sp. GW821-FHT01C01
CCTTCGGCAACACGTTTTTCCAGCAGGCGATCTGAACCACCTTCGGCCACACGATTCTCGATCAGGCGATCGGAACCGCCTTCAGCAACGCGGTTCTGCAGCAGTTTGTCGGAACCACCTTCGGCAACACGTTTTTCCAGCAGGCGATCTGAACCACCTTCGGCCACACGATTCTCGATCAGGCGATCGGAACCACCTTCGGCAACGCGGCTTTCAATCAGACGATCCGAGCCGCCTTCAGCGACCACAGGTTGAGCAGAAGTTGCGGCGAAAGCGTTAACTGCGAAAACCGAGAAAGCGATGCTGAGAAGGACTTGGCGTTTCATGATGGTGTGCTCCGGGGGTGTAATGGGTTGGTATGGAGCAGATGTTACGCCGGGGATTTTTTATGAGAACTTCATTGAGGTGATGGTGAACATCGACGGCAATGATAGGACCCGTGCCATACCCCTTGTGAGTGTGATGGTGCGGTCGTCGGATGGCCGTGTGTGGCGGGTGGCGGCTTCTACACTGGATAGCTTGATGCGGCACTGCAGAGATCGCGGTGTACTAGGAGACGTTTATGTACCAGCTCTACGGTTATCAGAACTCCGGGGCGGCGGCCATCGAAGCTGCCCTTGAACTCTGTGATGTTCCTTATCGCTTCATCGATGTCGAGACGTCCGCGGAGGCGGCCCAGGCGCTGGAGAAACTCAACCCGCTCAAACAGATTCCGACCTTGCAACGGCCCGATGGCGGCGTCCTGACTGAGAGCGCGGCGATCCTGATCCACCTTGGGTTGACCTTTCCCACATCGGGATTGTTGCCGCAAGATCCGGCCGAGCGGGACCAGGCCATTCGCGGCATGGCGTACATCGTCAGCAATTGCTATGCGGCCATTGGCATCATTGACTACCCCGAGCGCTGGCTGGCCGAGGCTGATGAGTCCTCCAGGCAGAATCTCATGGAGGGTGCCCGCCGGCGCCTGCACTGGAGTTGGGAGGTGTTTGCCGATCAGTTTTCGGGCGAGTTGTATCTGGGCAGCGAGAAGCCGGGGGCGCTGGATTTACTGGCGGCAGTGATATCGCGATGGGCGGGCAGTCGGGAACATCTGCGCAATGCCCGGCCGGGCTTTTTCGCCTGGCTGGAGCGCATCGACCGCTACCCGGCGCTGGCACCGGTGTTCGCCCGGCATTGGCCGGCCTGAGACACTGAGAACCAAATGTGGGAGCGGGCTTGCTCGCGAAAGCGGTGTGCCAATCAACAGTGGCGTTGACTGACACACCGCCTTCGCGAGCAAGCCCGCTCCCACAGGGGATCTTCGGCGTGTCGATTTATTCCCCGCGAATGTACTGTTCCAGCTGCTTGATCAGTTCCGCCTGTTCGGCAATCGCTTCCTTGACCAGGTCACCGATCGACAGCAGCCCGATCAATTTGCCGCCTTCGACCACCGGCAAGTGACGCAGGCGTCTATCGGACATGATGCCCAGGCAGGTCTCCACGGTTTGATGGGTGTCGACGGTAATCACCGGCGACACCATGATGTCGCGCACCGGCGTGCCCACCGAAGAGCGGCCATGCAGCACCAGTTTGCGTGCATAGTCGCGTTCACTGATGATGCCCAGCACTTCATCATTCTCCACCACCAGCAAGGCGCCGACGTTTTTCTCGGCCATCTTCATCAGCGCTTCGAGCACCATGTGGTCGGGTTTGATCTGGTGCACTTCCTGATTCTTCTGATCTTTGAGCTTGAGCAGTTGGGCGACGGTTTTCATGGTGGTTACTCGGGTGTTGTCGTTGTTCTTGAAGAATCGTAGACGCAAGCGTTCAGGGCAAGGGCGAAAGCGGCAGATAACACGCAAAAAACGTCATTCGGCGGTTTTTCTTCGGCAAACCCCACATTTCCGGCCAGTAGATGACCTGTGGGAGCGGGCTTGCTCGCGAAGAGGCCAGCACATCCAACATCCTTGTTGGCTGCCAGTCCGCTTTCGCGAGCAAGCCCGCTCCCACAGGTTCGGTGTCTGCCTGATAGGCCTGCGGCAAACGCGCTATCCCTGCCGATGACGGGTAGAATCCTCCTCTGAATCGGATGTGAGGTTGCAGCGGTGGAACTACAGCAGGGCTTCGTCCTGACCCGGCATTGGCGCGACACCCCGGCCGGTACGGAAGTCGAGTTCTGGCTGGCGACCGACAGCGGTCCCCGGCGCATCCGCTTGCCTTTCCAGCCCTCGGTGGCGTTCATCCCTGCTGCGCAGCGTCAGCCGGCCGAAAGCGTTTTGCATGATGAGAAGAACGTCGAGCTCAGGCCCCTGGCCCTGCAGGATTTCGAACATCGCCCGGTCCTCGGTCTTTACTGCCAGCAACATGGTCAGTTGATGCGCCTCGAAACCGCGCTGCGCCGGGCCGGCGTCGAGGTGTTCGAAGCCGACGTGCGTCCGCCGGAACGCTACATGATGGAGCGTTTCATCACCGCGCCGGTGCGCTTCAGTGGCACGCCGAATGCCGAGGGCCTGCTACTCGACGCACAGATGAAACCCGACCCCGATTACCGGCCGAGCCTCAAACTGGTGTCCCTGGACATCGAGACCACGGCCCAGGGCGAGTTGTATTCCATCGCCCTGGAAGGCTGCGGCGAGCGTCAGGTGTACATGCTCGGTCCGCCCAACGGCGACGATAGCCAGGTGGATTTCCAGCTCGAATACTGCGATTCGCGAACCCTGTTGCTGAAAAAACTCAACGAATGGTTTGCCCGCTTCGACCCGGACGCAATCATCGGCTGGAACGTCGTGCAGTTCGACTTGCGGGTGCTTCACGAACACGCCCGGCGCCTGGCGGTGCCGTTGAAACTGGGGCGTGGCGGCGAGGAAATGCAGTGGCGCGAACACGGCAACGGCAACCATTACTTCGCTTCAGCCGCTGGCCGCTTGATCATCGACGGTATCGAATCCCTGCGTTCGGCGACCTGGAGTTTCCCCTCGTTCAGCCTGGAAAACGTCGCGCAAACCTTGCTCGGCGAAGGCAAGTCCATCGACAACCCGTACCAGCGCATGGACGAAATCAACCGCATGTTCGCCGAGGACAAACCGGCGCTGGCCAAATACAACCTCAAGGACTGCGAACTGGTCACGCGGATTTTCGCCAAGACCGAATTACTCACCTTCCTGCTGGAGCGGGCCAGCGTCACCGGTTTGCCGGCCGATCGCATGGGCGGTTCGGTGGCGGCATTCACACACCTGTACATGCCGCTGATGCACCGCCAGGGTTTCGTTGCGCCGAACCTCGGTGGCAAGCCACCGCAAGCCAGTCCCGGCGGTTTTGTCATGGACTCGCAACCGGGACTGTACGAATCGGTGCTGGTGCTCGACTACAAAAGCCTCTATCCGTCGATCATCCGCACCTTCCTGATTGACCCCGTGGGATTGATTGAAGGGCTCGAGCATCCGGACGACAGCGAGTCGGTGCCGGGTTTTCGTGGCGCGCGTTTTTCTCGCACCCGGCATTGCCTGCCATCCATTGTCGCCCGAGTGGCCGAAGGCCGGGAAACCGCCAAGCGCGAACACAACGCACCGCTGTCCCAGGCGCTGAAAATCATCATGAACGCCTTCTACGGGGTACTCGGCTCCAGCGGTTGTCGCTTCTTCGACACACGCCTGGCCTCGTCGATCACCTTGCGCGGGCACGAGATCATGCTGCGTACCCGCCAGTTGATCGAAGCGCAGGGGCATGTGGTGATTTATGGCGACACCGACTCGACATTCGTCTGGCTGCGTCGCGCCCATGGCCAGCAGGAGGCGGCGCAGATCGGCCAGGCACTGGTGGCGCACGTCAATCAGTGGTGGCGCGAACACGTGCAGCAGGAATACGGCTTGCAAAGCGTTCTCGAGTTGCAGTTCGAAACCCACTACAAGCGCTTTTTGATGCCGACCATTCGCGGTGCCGAAGAAGGCAGTAAAAAGCGCTATGCGGGTCTGGTGACCCGTGCCGATGGCAGCGACGAAATGGTCTACAAAGGCCTGGAAACCGTGCGCACCGACTGGTCGCTGCTGGCCCGTCAATTCCAGCAGGAGCTGTATTCGCGGATCTTCCTGCGCAAGCCCTATCAGGATTATGTGCGTGACTATGTCCGCAAGACCCTGGCCGGTGAATTCGATGACCGGCTGATCTACCGCAAACGCCTGCGCCGCACCCTCGATGACTATCAGCGCAACGTACCGCCCCATGTGCGCGCGGCGCGCCTGGCCGACGAGTACAACGACCGGCAGGGTCGCCCGCGGCAATACCAAAACGGCGGCTGGATCAGCTACGTGATCACCGTTGCCGGCCCTGAACCGCTGGAAGTGCGCAGCGCGCCCATCGATTACGACCACTACATCACCCGGCAACTGCAACCGGTGGCGGACGCGATACTGCCGTTTGTCGACGACGACTTCTCAACCCTGATTGGGGGGCAACTGGGCCTGTTTTGAGTCCATCAGCGACAAGGTCCAGTCATCCAGGATGCCGTGGAAGTATTGGTTCAAGGCTTGCTGGAACAGACTGTCGGCGGCAGCAACCTGGGCAAACAGGGTCATCGAGGAATGAAACTTCAGGTCGTCGGGATGACCGAAGATCCCGGCCACCGAGCGCTCCCGGATATTCAGCACTTCCTGGGTGCAGGTGCGTAACCGGGCGCCCAGCAACGGGTGCTCAAGGTAGGCCAGGGCTTCCTCCCGCGATCGGATGGCAAAGCGGCGCGACATCTCGCTACCGCCAAGCCCGGCAAACTGCGGAAAAATGAACCACATCCAGTGACTGCGCTTGTGTCCGTTGCTCAGTTCGTCTTGAACCCGGTCGAATACCGGGTCCTGAGCCTGGAGAAAGCGTTGCAGATTGAACGGGTCCAGGTGGTCGGTGCTTCTCATGGCGAAGCTCTCTGACAGACTGCGGTGGTTCAGACCATGGCCAGCCGCTGTTTGCGTTGTGGCGCGTGAAACGCTTGGTCCAGCGCCTCCAGATCCCCCGCTTCAAGCTGCAACATGGCGGCTTGGGCATTGAGGCGTACATGTTCGGGATGCACCGCTTTGGGGGTGGCAATCACTGCATCCTGGCGCAGAATCCATGCCAGTGCTGCCTGTGCCGGTGTCACGCCGTGACGGCTGGCTACTAGTTTGAGCGTAGCATTGGCGAGCATTTTGCCGCCTTGGCCAATCGGGCAGTAAGCCATGACCGGCAACCGCCGTTGTTGGCTCCAGGGCAGTAAATCAAATTCTATGCCGCGTTGTTCCAGGTTGTAGAGCACCTGATTGGTGGCGCAGGTCGGGGCGTCCAGTTCCCGCAAGTCATCGAGGTCGAAATTGGACACGCCCCAACGGCCGATCTTGCCGTCCTCACGCAGGCGCTCGAAGGCTTCGACGGTTTCTTCCAGGGGATACTGGCCGCGCCAATGCAGTAGATACAGATCGATGTAATCGGTGCCGAGCCTGCGCAGGCTTCGCTCGCAAGCCTGGGGAATACCGTGGCGGCTGGCGTTGTGCGGGTACACCTTGCTGACCAGGAAGACGCTGTCGCGCTGGCCGGCGATGGCATCGCGGACCACTTCCTCGGCGCCGCCTTCAGCGTACATTTCAGCGGTGTCGATCAGGGTCATGCCCAGTTCGATGCCCAGACGCAGTGCCGCGACTTCTTCCGTGTGCCGTGAGCGGTCTTCGCCCATCTGCCAGGTCCCCTGGCCGATAACCGGGACCCTGGCGCCAGCCAATTCAAGCGTGCGCATGCAAACCTCCTTTATGAATGCCGATGGTTGTTTCAGTGGGCAGCAGAATAGTCCATCGGTTCCGTCGCAGGGGTTTTCGCAGGCGGCGATCATTTGAGTCTCACCTTGCCGGTGATCGATTGCTCTGTGCCGATACTGCACTTTTTCGAAATGTCCGGCTCTATCCATGGCAGCCTGCGGCGATCCCCACCGCCGGCCCATGCCCAAGTCCAATAACCCATGGCTCGAGTTTCACCCCGCATCATTACGAGAATACGCCGTCATTGCCTGCTGCTGGCAGGTCTGTCGATGTTCTTCGTCACCGGTTGCAGTCAGCAGCAGGGCGGCGACATCTTCACCCAGATGCGCGAAGGCAGCCCCCAGGAGTTCCTGCAAACCAGCGTCGACCGTATGGCAACCCTGACCATGCGCGACAACCTGAACAGCCTTTACCTGCTGATGAGCAAGCTTTACCTGCGTAACCCCGATGAGCTGAAAAAGTCTGGGTTCCTCGATGCCCGTACCGCCGGCAAGCAAGTGCGCATAGCCATCGAACAGCAGCAGCCACTGCCCGTCCTCGGCGGCAAAAAAGATCTCGCGGCCCTGCGTTTTGCCATGAGCCCGGAGTTTCTCGGCGATCGGGTCGGGGCGTTCATCTATGCCATCGGCAGCATGCTGGTGACCGCCCATGGCAATCGCCTCGAGTTCTACATGACGGATACGATCAACCCGGTATTCGTCAGCAATGCCGCGCGCAACATCGAGATCGCCACCTGGCTCCTCAGCCAGCGACAAAACACTGAGGGCCAGCCCTTGCTGTTCTCCAACGAAATCTCGGAGGAGGGTAGCAACCTGAGCTTTGCCGTCGAGTTCGGCAAGATCGTCGCCCGGCTGGACCTGCTGACCCAGATGCTCGACGAGCGCTACCGGCGCATCGGCCTGAACTATGCCCAGAGCCTGCTGTTCCTGAATTTCCTGCCAGTGCAGTGAGCACGACACATATCCCTTGTGGGAGCGGGCTTGCTCGCGAAGGCGTAGTGTCAGGCAGCATTAATATTGACTGACCCACCGCTTTCGCGAGCAAGCCCGCTCCCACAGGGGAATTGAGTTCAGGGCATAAAGATAGATCGCATCGATATAACTGGTTATAAGAAATGTCGCTATGCTGCGGGCCAGATTTCCCCTGCGATCTTTGTGGAAGTATTCATGGATTTAGTGAACATCGGGTTGGTGGTTGCCGGGCTGGTCGTCGGCTTCATCGTCGGCATGACTGGCGTAGGTGGCGGGTCGCTCATGACCCCGATCCTGCTTGGGTTCGGCATCAACCCGGCGACGGCGGTCGGTACCGATCTGCTGTACGCCGCCATCACCAAATCCAGCGGTGTACTGGTTCACCGCAAGAACAACAACATCGACTGGGCGATTACCGGCTGGCTGACCTTGGGCAGCGTGCCGGCGGTGGCGTTGACGCTGTGGTTCCTCAGCACCCTGCACAGCGCCCCCGAGGCGATGAACGCGATCATCAAACAGGCCCTCGGTTTTGTGTTGTTTGCCACGGCACTGGCGATCCTGTTCAAGAAGCGCCTGCTCGACTTCGCCCACAAGCGTGCGGGCGGCAGCTACAACCCCAGCGGATTGCGCTTGAACGTGATGACAGTCATCACCGGGCTGGTCCTTGGCACCATGGTCGCGCTGACGTCCATCGGCGCCGGTGCGCTGGGTACCGTGGCACTGTTCATTCTCTATCCGATGCTACCGACCCGCCGCCTGGTGGGGACTGAAATCGCCCACGCCGTGCCGCTGACCCTGGTCGCGGGCCTTGGCCATGCAAGCATGGGCAATATGGATTGGCACGTCCTGGGTTACTTGCTGGTGGGTTCGTTGCCGGGGATTTACCTGGGCAGCCACCTGACCGGGCGTATCTCCGACGAATTGCTGCGCCCTTGCCTGGCGACCATGCTGTTGTTGATCGGTTACAAACTGGCGTTCTGATTCAATCCGGTACGCCAGTTTCATTCGCGGGTGAATATTTCCAGCAGATGCCCGTCCGGGTCATCGAAATACACCCGCCGTCCTCCCGCGTAATCATTGATTTCCCTTGGCCGCTGCTTGCCCGGATCCGCCCACCACGGCTGACCGTTGGCTTGCAGGCGTGCGAAGGCCGCATCGAAATCCTCGTCGCCAATCAAAAACGCATAGTGCTGAGACGCTATCGGCGGGGCGTTGTCGTAGAAATCCAGTGACACGCCGTTATCCAGCTTGACGATCAGCATCGGCCCGAAGGGCTCGGGGGCGGGCAGGCCGAGGAGTCCGGCCAGGTAATTCGCCGAAACCTGCTTGTCCCGGCACCAGACGATGGTGTGGTTCAACTGAGCGCTCATGCGCAAGTCCTCACGACGGATCACGCGGGTGGTCATGAGTCTTCAGATTAGCTCAGCCTGTTGCGCAATGACCGCCCTGACCTAAGCTTGGGGCAAGGCGAAACACAATTGCGGTACGTCACCCGGAACGATCGCCGCGATGCGCAATCATTAGAGCGTGGATATCAAAAGGAGATGCGCATGCTCATCAGGTCACTGACCCTGGCAACCTTGCTGGCTATCGCTGGCCCCTTGTTCGCCGCCGATGGCGACTCACCGCTGGACATGGACAAGGGCAGGGCCCGGCCACTGATTGTCATCGCCCCGAGTACCGTTGATCCGACCTGGGTCAGCCTGAAAAAGTCGCTGGATGAGCCGGCCAATCGCAAGGGATTCACCGAGCGCAACATGGTGCTCTACACCGTGCTCAATCTGATGGGCCAGCGCGACGGCAAAGACCTCGGGCCACAGGACACGGCGGCGCTGATCCGCTCGCTCAAGCTGGGCGCCGGCGCCAAGACCAAGGTGATACTGGTCGGCAAGGACGGCGAAAAGAAACTTGAACAATCGGACGCCATCAAGCTGGAAGAAATTTTCAGCGCTGTCGATCAGTTGCCGGCAGCCGAGAAAGAATTTACCGCGACAGTGGCCGCTCCCGTCGCTGAAGCCGAGCCGGCTGCCAAAGGCACCAAGGCTGGCAAAAACAGCAAACCGGGCAAGCCCGCCAAACCGCCTGAAATGCCGGATGATTGATTCGACATTGAATTCTGGTGGGGAGCTGAGGACCTGTGGGAACGAGCAAGCTCGCTCCCACAGACGGATCAGGAACTATTGGGGAAGGGCACTCAATATTTGATGAGCAATCTTGACCCGCTCTGCATTCGGATAATTCTTGTTTGCCAGAATCACAACGCCGATGTCCTTCGACGGCACGAACGCAACGTAAGCCCCAAACCCACCAGTTGAACCGGTTTTGTTGATCAGCAGGTTCTCCAGTTGCGGCTGTGGCGGATTCAGCCACTGGACCTTATGTGGCTCCATCGCCATCGGGGTCGAGTTGCCCGCCAGCAGTTGATCCAGAGTGATCGGGTAACGATACAACTCCCAGCCCAATCCCTGAGTCATGTCGCCGACCGTGTAGTAACCGGTGTGAGTCAACGCGATTGCCTGTTGCAACGGTTTTTCCAGGCGCGATGGCTTCATGTTCGCTTCAACATACGCCATCAGGTCTGCAGCGCTGGTTTTCACCCCGTACGCCTCGGAATCCAGCGCACCCGGACCGACCCGCACCGGTTTGCCGTCCTTGTTATAACCTTGGGCGTAAAGCGCCATCTGGTCCTGCGGCACCCTCAGGTAGGTGTGCTTCAAGCCGAGTTTGGGAAGCAGGGTGTTTTGCATTACGTCATCAAACGGCTGGCCCATGCTGTGGGCGGCGAGGTAGCCGAACAGGCCGAGGCTAGGGTTCGAATACAGTCGGTGGCTGCCGGGGGCGTAGAGCGGTTTCCATTGTTGGTAGTAACCGAGCATCTTATCGGGCGAGTCGGCATCGACCGGGAATTGCAGGGGCAAGCCGCCGGCGCTGTAGGTGCCCAGTTGCAACACGCTGATGTTATCGAAGGCGCTGCCGTGCAGACTCGGCAGGATGTGGCTGGCTTTGTCGGACAAGGAAAGTTTGCCGCTGGCCTGGGCGTAGGCGGCGAGGGTGGCGGTGAAGGTTTTGCTGACGGAGCCGATTTCGAACAAGGTGTCTTGTGTGACAGGGTTGCCGGTTTCTTTCGAGGCGACGCCATAATTGAAATAGTGCGGTTGGCCGTTGACGGTGACCGCCACGGCCATGCCGTGGATAGCCTCGGCCTGCATCACCGGTTGTACAGCGGCGTTCACCACCGTCTCGATTTGATCCTGTGCCACGCACTGGCCCGCGGCGAATATCGCCATGCAAGCGGCGATGGTTTTCAGCCTGTCCATGTTGGTTTCATCCGTCGTTGATTCAGTTGCGCGTCATTTTAGGGGCTGGAGCGCCATGCTCCGAGCGCTTTTTAATATCGGCCGCCATCAGGCGGCCACGCGCAACCATTGATTCAACATACTTGGCGATTCAACGCACCAGGCACGGCCGCTTGTTGTCGAACTTCCAGCCCGGTTTTTGTGGCACTTGCACGCAACTGTGACTGGTTTTCGCCTGGCTGATGGTCAGTGAAATCGCGTCATCGTTCTTCGCGAGCAAGCCCGCTCCCACAGGGTTTTGTGTTTGCCGCGGTTCTTGAGCAAACCCTGAACCTGTGGGAGCGGGCTTGCTCGCGAAGGCGTCAGTCCAGGTAGCAAAAAACATGGATCAGGCCCGGGCAACCTGAGCAACGACAACCCGCCGCTCCAGATTCAACGCCAGCACACTCATCAACACCACCAGCCCGCCGACCACAATCATCAGCGTCGGCCGCTCGCCAAGTGCATAAGACGCAATGACCATCGCCGTCGGCGGCGTCAAATACAGCGTCATGGTCGCCCGGCTCAAATCGACATGCGCCAGCACAAACGCCCAGGCCAGGTAGGCCAGGGCACTGGGGAATATCCCCAGGGCGATCACCGCAAACTGCACTTGCAGCGGCGCAAGGGCAACTTGATCCACCAGACCAGGCAAGTAAACCAGCAACAGCACGGTCCCGGACCACACCGTGTAGCACACCAGCGTCAGCCCGTCGTAACGCCCGGTGTGATGCTTTTGCAGGGCAAAGTAGAGGCTCCAGGACACCGCCGCCAGCAGGATCAGCAAGCCGTGGGCGTCAATGCTGCCCAGGCCGTGATCGCCCGCCACCACTATCACCACGCCAAACAACCCGAGCAGCACACAACCCCAGCGCCACAGGCTCACCTGATCCTTGAACACGAAGCGCGCAATCAATGTGCTGAACAGCGGGGTGGTCTGTGCCAGGACGCTCGAAGCGCCGGCGCTGACACCCTGCTGTCCGAAGTTGATCGCCACGTGGTGCAGGCTCACGGCAAAGAAACCCAGGCCGAACATCAGTGGCAAGTCTCGAAGCCTGGGTAAGCGAATGCCCTTGAATATCGCGACCACGGCCATGAACAAGGAAGCCAGCAAGAAGCGCAGGAGCGCCAGATGCACGGGGTCGTAGGCCTGCAAGCCGATATGGATGCCGGTTGGGGAGTAGCCCCAGCACGCCACGACAAATGCCATGGCCAGGATGATTTTCAAGCGCGAAACGGGGGTGGGTGAGAGCGGCTTCATGGTCGTGCACCTGTGGGCGGATGCACCGAGTATCAGAAAGCGGATCGTTCGCCACAACTGACTTATACTGCGCTAACCGTTCACTATTGGTGATGTATGGAGCTGGCTCAGATTCGCATGTTCAAGACCGTGGCCGACGTCGGCAGCATCGCCCGCGCGGCCGAGCTGTTGCATTGCGTGCCGTCGAACATCACTGCACGGATCAAGGCCCTTGAGGCCGAACTGGGTGTCGCGCTGTTTCTGCGTGAGGGCCGAGGGCTGCGCATCAGCCCGTCGGGGCAGACGTTTCTGGCTTACGCCTCGAAAATTCTGGCCCTCACCGCCGAGGCCAAACGCGCGGTCGACCCTTCGGCCGAACCCTCCGGCCCCTTGCACATCGGGGCCATCGAGTCGTCGGCTACCGGGCGTTTGCCACGTCTGCTGGCGAAATTCCACAAGCGTTTTCCACAGGTGGCACTGGAGCTGACCACCGGCTCCTGGGGCCAGTTGCTCGATGACACGCTCAATCACAAACTCGACGGTGCCATCGTGGCGGTGGATGTCGAGCGTTCGCACCTCAAGCGCACGCCGATGTACCGCGAAGATTTGCTGCTGATCGCCTCTACATCCCTGGGACCGCTGCGTGATATCAGTGATTTGCAGGACCAGACCGTATTCATGTGGCCCCAGGGCTGTCCATACCGGGCGGCGCTGGAACATTGGTTGCTGCGACAAGGGCAGGCACTGCCGATTGTCAGCCTGGCCAGTTATGGTGCGATTGTCGGTTGCGTCAGCGCCGGGGCTGGCGTGGCGCTGGTGCCCAAAGGCATCTTCGATCAATACGCCAAAGGCGCGGGGTGCGCTGGGTTTGAATTCCCCGAACTGACTGCCGTCGACAACCTGTTTTACTGGCACGAAAACGCCGGGGTGCACCCGGCGCGTGAGGCGTTTGTGGCGATGCTCCGCGAGGAGTTTGCGTAACGCATTACCTGTAGGAGCTGGCTTGCCAGCGAAGACGGCGTGTCAGCCAACATTAATAGTGACTGATACACCGCCTTCGCGAGCAAGCCCGCTCCCACAGGGGATTACGGCATGTTGATATCCCGCATCAACAATCCAAAATCCAGATCCACCGCATCCGGTATCGGCAAATACACCGTATGCCCGTCGCCCGGCGCTACGTCGATCGCTTCACCTTTAGCGTTTTGCAACTGATGCAGGTCGAAGTGGAAGTTGCCCTTGGGCGTCATCAGTTCCATGTGATCGCCCAGGCCGAAGCGGTTCTTCACCCTGACCTCGGCCAGGCGATCCCGTCGCTGGCCGGTCAGTTCACCGACAAACTGCTGGCGTTCCGACACCGAACTGCCGTTCTGGTAGTTCTGGTATTCGTCATGCACATGCCGGCGCAGAAAACCTTCGGTGTAGCCACGCTGGGCGAGGGATTCCAGGTCGGTCATCAGGCCGCGGTCGAAGGTCCGGCCCGCCACCGCGTCGTCGATCGCCCGGCGATACACCTGGGTGGTGCGCGCGCAATAAAAGTGCGATTTGGTCCGGCCTTCGATTTTCAGGGAGTGCACGCCCATGTGGGTCAGGCGTTCGACGTGCTGCACGGCGCGCAGGTCCTTGGCGTTCATGATGTAAGTGCCGTGTTCGTCTTCGAAGGCCGGCATCTGTTCGCCGGGACGATTGGCTTCCTGTAACAGAAACACCTGCCCGGTGGGTGCGCCGATGCCCAGGGTCGGTTCGGGATCGAATGTCTGGACGATCTCGCCGAGCTGGTTTTCCGTGGCCGGTTGCGCCGAGTATTTCCAGCGACAGGCGTTGGTGCAACTGCCCTGATTGGCATCGCGCCTGTTCATGTAGCCCGACAGCAGGCAACGCCCGGAATAGGCCATGCACAACGCGCCGTGCACGAACACTTCCAGTTCCATGGCGGGCACTTGCTCGCGGATCTCGGCGATTTCTTCCAGCGACAGCTCCCGCGACAGGATGATCCGGCTCAAGCCTTGCTGCTGCCAGAACTCGACGCTCGCCCAGTTCACCGTATTGGCCTGCACCGAAAGGTGGATTGGCATCTGCGGGTAGTGGCGGCGCACCAGCATGATCAGGCCGGGGTCGGACATGATCAGGGCATCAGGCGCCATGGCGATGATCGGCGCCAGGTCCTTGAGGAAGGTCTTGAGCTTGGCGTTGTGCGGCGCGATGTTCACCACCACGTAAAAGCGCTTGCCCTGAGCCTGGGCCTCGCGAATGCCGAGGGCCAGGTTGGCGTGGTCGAATTCGTTGTTACGCACCCGCAGGCTGTAGCGCGGCTGGCCGGCATACACGGCATCGGCACCGTAGGCGAAGGCGTAACGCATGTTTTTCAGGGTGCCGGCGGGGGCAAGCAGTTGCGGAGCAATCAGGTTCATGGCGGGTCGATCGCAAAAGCCGCGCAGGGTAAACGCCTTGGCCCGAGGGTTTATTGATCTGGATCTATGCTTTGTTCACGGCACTCGTGCTGGCCGCGGCGACCTAAGCATCAGGACGTACCTTTGCGTCCGGGCAGACTGGCATGGATCGGACATGAACGAAGAAACCCTGAAAGACAAATCGCTGACCGTCCTGCTGGCCCTGGTGAGCATCGCTTTTGTCTGGATTCTGCTGCCGCTTTACGGCGCCGTGTTCTGGGCGGTGATCCTCGGAATCCTCTTCGCTCCCCTGCAACGACGGCTGCAACTGAAGTTCGGCTGGGAGCGCAACCTCACGTCGCTGCTCACACTGAGCATCTGCCTGTTGATCGCGATCCTGCCTGTGATAGTCCTCGGTGTCTTCCTGGTCCAGGAGGGAACAACGCTCTACAAGAACATCGAAAGCGGCGAGCTGGACATCGCCGGGTATGTGCTGCAGATCAAGCACAGCCTGCCGCCATACTTCCAGCATTTGCTCGACCGCTTCGGCATTGGGGAACTCAATGGGCTGAGGGAGAAAATCATCAAGAGCGCGATGACTGGCAATGAGTTCTTCGCCACCCAGGCCTTCAGTTTTGGCCAGGGCACGTTCGAGTTCATCGTCAGTTTTTTCATCATGCTGTACCTGTTGTTTTTCTTCCTGCGCGACGGTGCGGAGCTCGCACGCAAGGTGCGCCTGGCGGTGCCGTTGCAGGAACAGCAGAAACGCCGTTTGCAGCTCAAGTTCAATCGCGTGGTGCGGGCCACAGTGAAGGGCAACTTGTTGGTGGCGATCACACAAGGCGCGCTGGGCGGTCTGATTTTCTGGTTTCTGGATATTCCCAGCGTATTGCTCTGGGCGGTGTTGATGGCGTTTCTGTCGCTGTTGCCGGCGGTCGGGGCGGGGATTGTCTGGGCGCCGGTGGCGGTGTTTTTCCTGCTCACTGGAGCGATCTGGCAGGGCGTGGTGCTGGGGCTGTTCGGGATCTTCGTGATCGGACTGGTGGACAATCTGCTCAGGCCGTTGCTGGTGGGCAAGGACACCAAGATGCCGGACTACATGATCCTGATCTCGACCCTCGGCGGCCTGGCGATATTCGGGCTGAACGGCTTTGTCATCGGCCCGTTGATCGCGGCCCTGTTCATGTCGAGCTGGGACATCTTCATTGACACCAAACCGCGGGTGCAGCTGCCTTAGGCGCTGAGCCTGCCGGACTGGCCGGTGCCGATGCGTTGCGACAGTGCCTGGGCGGCGGGCAGCGAAGTGAGCGGGCCGCTGATCTGCACGCCGTCCTGCACCAGATACCAACAGGCGAGCATGCCCAGTTCTCTGAGCTGTGCAGGGACGGCGCTGCCGATAACGGACATGATCTGAACCTTGGACATGAAAAGTACCTCCATCAATCTGTGGAGTTACTTTAAGGTCAGGGTGCCTTTAGGAGTAATCAACGCTTTCGATAGTGGTCATTGATGCCAGCGGGGGCAAACGACCGTTGGTCGGTCAACTGACCACCTGATCGAGCATATGAACCACTTCCTGCTCGTTGAGCAGGCCTTTGCGCACCAGGTTTTGCGTCAGCAGCGAGAGAAACTTGGCGCTGCGATGACCTTCCAGGTGCTTGAGTTCGGTCAGTGCGTTGTAGACCTTGCTGGAGGTGCACAGACCGACGATGCGGTGCGGGTTTTGCGTTGGCATGTGGTCGTCCTTGTTGTTATCAACCTGTTATTGACGGACAGACCCGAGCTTGCGGACCTGACATGACATAAATATGACAGTTTGCTGCCGCACGGCAGAAACAATGTCAGGTCAATCTTG
Source organism: Pseudomonas sp. GW821-FHT01C01 (assembly GCF_059422645.1). Classification (NCBI taxonomy): domain Bacteria; kingdom Pseudomonadati; phylum Pseudomonadota; class Gammaproteobacteria; order Pseudomonadales; family Pseudomonadaceae; genus Pseudomonas; species Pseudomonas sp. GW821-FHT01C01. The sequence continues at coordinate 15,542 of NZ_JBWKXF010000012.1, forward strand.
CCAACTTGGGCCGCCAACGCTGTTCCGATAACGACCTTGGCGAGATTTATCCAGACCAGCACCGACAAACGGGCGTAAAAAAGGTTCTTCACGCAATCCCGGGAAACACCGATAACGCAATACCTGTAGGAGCCAGCTTGCTGGCGATGGACTCAAGTGCGCCGCGTTTATCCAGTTCACACGGGTTATCGTTAACGACTATCGCTGGCAAGCCAGCTCCTACAAAAGGCCACATCCGAATCCAAACCAGTGAGCGCCCCAAAAAAAGCCCCGCTATTTTAGCGGGGCTTGATGCGTCCGTTACCAGCGACCGTAGTGATGGCCGTAGTAACCACGGGGTGGTCCGTAGTAGTAGACCGGGGCCGGACGGTAGTACATCGGTTGTTGCACGTAGACCGGGGCCGGCTGGTAGTACACCGGAGGCGGTGGTGCGTAATACACCGGTGCGGGCTGGTAGTAGACCGGTTGTGGTGCGACGTAAACAGGTCGGTTGGCGTTGATCAGGGCCGAGCCGACGATGGCAGTACCGACGATCGCGCCAAACACCGCCGGGCCTTGCCAGTAATTACCACCACCATGGGCTTGCGCCTGTCCTGCGATAGCGAGGGCGCCGATCAGCAAGGCTACTGTGGGGACTTTACGGATCATGATAGTTCCTCGGTTCTTCAGCCCGGCGCCGGTGTCTGCAATAGACCCAGTGATTGTCGCGGGGATACTTCTAAGACAGCGTTTTTTCGAAAATCAGCACGGCCGTTAGGTAAATTTTGTGTAAGGTCAGTACCGACTTTCTTAACGACCCGTGTAAGCCCGTGCGAACAGGCTTATATGATCGATCAGAACCCGATGGAGGGCTGATTCCGTCCATCCGAAAAGTGCATTTGAAGGAGCTTGCCCATGCAGATGAACCCCAACAAAGACACCCAGCTGTGCATGTCCCTATCAGGACGCCCCGGGAACTTTGGCCTGCGTTTTCACAATCATCTGTATGAACAGCTAGGCCTGAATTTCTACTACAAGGCCTTTGCCAGCCAGGATTTGCCGGGTGCCGTTGCCGGCATTCGCGCCCTGCGGATTCGTGGCTGTGGCGTGTCGATGCCGTTCAAGGAAGCCTGCATTGCCCTGGTGGATGAGCTCGATGCGTCGGCCGCCGCCATTCAATCGATCAACACCATCGTCAACACCGACGGTCATCTCAAGGCCTACAACACCGATTACATTGCCGTTGCCCAGTTGCTGGAAAAACACCAGGTGCCCAAGGACTCGACCTTTGCCCTGCGCGGCAGCGGCGGCATGGCCAAGGCCGTGGCGAGCGCCTTGCGTGATGGCGGCTATGAAAACGGCCTGATCGTGGCCCGCAACGAGCGCGCCGGGCGGGCGCTGGCGCAGTCGCTGGGGTATGAGTGGCAGGCAGAGCTGGGGAGTCGTCGCCCGCAGATGCTGGTCAACGTCACCCCGATCGGCATGACGGGAGGACCGGAGGCCGAACAACTGGCCTTTGAGCCTGACGTGATCGAAAAAGCAGAAACTGTCTTCGACGTGGTGGCGATCCCCTCGGAAACACCGCTGATCGTGCATGCGCGCGCCGAAGGCAAACGGGTCATTACCGGGCTGGAAGTCATCGCGATCCAGGCACTGGAGCAATTTGTCCTCTATACCGGCGTACGTCCGACGGACGAGCAATTCCACAAGGCAGTAGCGTTTGCCCGCAGCTAGGAGGTGTCGATGCATCCCCCCATTCTCAATCTGAATTCGGTCGAACTTGAACCGCTGCCCGAAGCGTTTGCGCCGACCGGTGAGACCGCCGGTCGCTATCAACAGCGTCTGGCCCGTGTCGGTCAGCGACTGGGGGCGCAAAAGCTGGGTTATCGCCTGTATGTGCTGGAGCCAGGCATGCGCGGCAGCCCGTTTCACAGTCATCGGGTCAATGAGGAAATGTTCTACGTTGTGGCCGGGGAAGGGGAAGTCCGCCTGGGATCCGAACGTTTTCCAATCCGCGCCGGTGATGTGATTGCCTGCCCGCCGGGCGGGCCTGAAAAGGCGCATCAGATCATCAATACCAGCAACGGCGAGTTGCGTTACCTGGCCGTCAGCACCCAGCAATCGCCGGAGATCTGTGAGTACCCGGATTCCGGCAAATACGCCGTGATGGATGACTTCAAGGTCGATGCCGAGGGAAATGCTTCAGGTTTTGTTGCGGTGGCCCGGCAGGCGGATGGGGTTGACTACTGGGACGGCGAGTAAGCGCAGACACCCTCAAACTACTGTGGGAGTGGGCTTGCTCGCGAAGACGATGGTCGACTCAACATTGATGTGACTGACAGATCGCATTCGCGAGCAAGCCCGCTCCCACATTGGATCTCTGTAGCCTGATTATTCCAGCCGTGCCAACCGCTCTTCCAGCGCCGCAATCCGCGCTTCCAGTTCTTCGATCCGTTCAACCGAAACCCCGCTGCTGCCACGCTCGGCCGGGTTGTGCCGTGCCGCGAGGATCGTTTCGATATCCGCCGGATCGCCCAGGGCGTGTGTGTAACGGTCTTCGCGCTGGCCGGCCTGACGTGGAATCAGTACGGCCAGACCACGGGCAATCAGGCGTTCGAGTTGATGCACAACCTGTTCGGCGTCTTCGAACTCATGCATGCGGCCGCTGCGGGTCAGTAGTTCATTGACGGTCTGCGGGCCGCGCAGGAACATCAGTCCGGTCAAGATGACCTGCGCCGGCACCAGTTCCAGGGCCTTGTCGACCTTGTGTTCCCAGCGGTCGGCGCGGCTGCCCATCACCAGTCTGGTGAAGCCGCGCCCTTCGAGGGCGCGCAGGCTGTGGCCGACCTGGCCCAAAGTCAGGTTCATCACCGGCTCGCGGCTGGTTTTCTGGTTGCAGGCAAGCACCAGGGCATTGAGGGTCAGGGGATAGGTTTCCGGGCTGGTGGCCTGTTTCTCGATCAACGAGCCCAGAATGCGGATTTCCGTACTGTCGAGCCGCGGCTCGTCTAAAGTCGTCTCTTGCTCAGTGCTCATGGTTGTGCATCCTTACCCGATTCATGTTTTTCACTTGCGTGAGTGCACTTTAGATGGGCAAGCGCCAATGGCAACCGAATTCGCTGCGTCATTTGGGGAATGATGACAAAAAGTGTATGAAATATTAACGCCATTTTTACAAATGGCCGGGCACCGTATGCGGGGTCGCGCGCGAGTGCGTCCACAGGGCGGGATATTGTTGGCGTCATCGCCCTGAATAGCTGAACCCTGCATCGAGTCGGCCGGTGTACAACACCTTCATTCGCCTCTGATAAAAGAAATTCAATAAAGGCGAGAGTGACTCCATGAGCCAAGACATTTTTGTATCCGTACTGATTCCCGCCAAGAACGAAGCGAACAACCTCAAGCCATTGCTTGAGGAAATCCGCGTGGCGCTGGCCGATGAGTCTTACGAAATCATCGTCGTCGACGATGGCAGCACCGATGCGACCCTGCAAGAACTGCGGCAGATCCGCCAAGACGGCTTGAACACCTTGCGCATCCTGCATCACGAACGTTCGCTGGGGCAGAGCACCTCGCTGTACCACGCCGCCCGTGAGGCACGGGGCACGTGGCTGGCGACGCTCGATGGCGACGGCCAGAACGACCCGGCGGACATCCCCGGCATGCTGGCGCTGGTGCGCGGCGAACCGGGCAAGGTCGATGTGCAACTGGTTGCCGGGCATCGGGTCAACCGTCGCGACACGGCGAGCAAACGCTACGCTTCGCGTTTCGCCAACAACCTGCGCCGCCGCCTGCTCAAGGACGCCACCCCGGACACCGGTTGCGGCCTGAAGCTGATCGAGCGCGCGGCGTTCTTGCGCCTGCCGTACTTCGACCACATGCATCGCTATATTCCAGCCCTGATCCAGCGCCATAACGGCCGCATGATCGTGCACCCGGTCAACCACCGGCATCGCACGGCCGGGGTGTCGAAATACGGCAACCTCGACCGCGCGCTGGTGGGCATTCTCGATTTGTTCGGTGTCTGGTGGCTGATCAAGCGTACGCGGCTGAACACCATTGCCCAGGAGATCGAAGGATGAACATCTCCCGTGAAGCCTTGTGGCTGATCGTCGGTTTTGCCGGCCAGATCGCCTTTACCGGGCGGTTTGTCCTGCAGTGGTTGTACAGCGAATACAAGAAACGCAGCATCATTCCGGTGAGCTTCTGGTACTTGAGCATCGTCGGCAGCACCTTGCTGCTCGCCTATGCCATTTACCGCGAAGATCCGGTGTTCATCGCCGGTCAGGCGTTTGGCTCCATCGTCTATTTTCGCAACCTGCAATTGATCAAAAAAAGCAAACACCTGAAGGAGTAGGTTATGCGCGGATCGTTATCGACCCGAAATATTACGTTGCTTGTGGCCGTCGCGATTGCATTGCTGTTTTTCTGGGGGCTGGGCAGCGTGCCGTTCCTCAGCGTCAATGAGGCCCGCCGCGCCGTCACCGTGCGCGAAATGCGCGAGGCAGGGAGCTGGCTGCTGCCTTACATGAACGGCGACTTGTACTTGTCCAAGCCGCCGTTTTTCTATTGGGCCGGTCTGGTTTCGACGGCGGTGCTGGGCAGCTTGTCCGAGTGGAGCGTGCGCCTGCCTTCGGCACTGGCCGCCGCCTTGTGCTGTCTGGGCACGTATCTGTACGGCGTTCGGCAGGCGGGGCGGCAGGTCGGTTTGTTCGCCGTGGTGTTCCTGGCCGCGAACGGTGCCTTCAGCCTGTTCGCACGGCGCTCGGAAATCGAGATGCTGTTGACCCTGCTGTGCTTCGGCGCGCTGCTGGCGGCCTGGCAATTCATCTTCCAGCAAGGCCGGGTCTGGTGGAGTCGGCTCAGCTACGTGCTGCTGGGTTGCGCACTGCTGACCAAAGGGCCGGTTTGCCTGTTGTGGGTGACGGCGCCGATCCTGGCCTATGCCTTGATCTACCGCGATGCGCGGGCCAAGGCGTATCTGTGCGACGGTTGGGGCTGGCTGACTGCCGTGGTGCTGGGCAGTTCCTGGTACCTGGCGGTGTCGGTGAGTCAGGGCTGGGGCATCTGGGCCTCGATCATCAGCGAAGACATCGTGAAGAAGATCGACGGGCAGGGTGCCGAGGCCTGGTATGCCTATCTGCTGTACCTGGCCGGTGATTTCTTCCCGTTCTGGCTGATTGTGTTTGTGCAGCCGCGCAAGTTCTGGGCAATGATCCGCTCGCGCCGCGAAGCCGGCATGCTGCTGTGCTGCAGCCTGTTGCCGCTGCTGGTGTTTTCCCTGTTCACCGAAAAGCATGGCAAGTACCTGTTGCCGGTTTATCCGTCCATGGCGTTGCTGCTGGCGATGCACTGGTCGGCGCTGCTCGATGACCTGAAGGGGCGCTGGCGCACGGTCCTGGCCGTTGTGCCCTACGTGATGCTGGCCGGGTTTGTGGTGTTCTACATGTTCGTCGAAGCGCGGGTGCTGTCGCACCGGGTTGGCGGTCTTGAGCAGATTGCCACGCTGGCCGACGGGCAGCCGGGGCAGAAGGCTTATACCCTCGGTGAACCGGATATCCGTCTGGTCTATTACATGGGGCGGCCAGTGGCGCCGCTGACGGTGGCGCAGTTGCAATCGGAGTCCCGTCCGGCAGGGCTGTTGTTTGTGCAAGAACCCCTCGCACCGGAACTGCAGAACCTGGCGTCATGCCAGGTCGGTGAAATCAACCCGTACCTGAAACCTGACCGTACAGCGCTGCTGGTGCGCATGGGCGGAGACTGCCGCTGATCGGCTTCCCGGCCGAACACACACGCCACCACATCACCCGTTCGGACTAGGCAGGGCTAACGATTCTGCCGCCTCCGGCCGGCGCCAAACTTCATGCTCAAAGGGGTGTTGCGCCACGCGCGCCCCGCCAAACGAGCAGAAGGCGCCGCGATGGAGTTTGCATTCAGCGACGAACAGGAAATGATCCGCGCATCGGCCGAGGGCTTCCTCGCCGATGTCTCGGATTCTGCCGCCGTGCGGGCGGCAATGGTCAGCGAACGGGGTTTTGATGAAGCCCTCTGGCAGCGTCTGTGCCAGGAAATGTACTGGCCGGCGATTCATATCCCCGAAACCTATGGTGGCCTTGGGCTGGGCTTTGTCGAACTGGCGATCCTGCTCGAGCAGATGGGCCGGCGTTTGCTGTGCTCGCCGTTTTTTGCCACCGCCTGCATGGCCACCCCCGCACTGTTGCTGGCCGGCAATGACGAACAGAAGCAGCGCTGGTTGCCCTCGATCGCCGATGGCAGCGTGACCGCGACCCTGGCTTTCAGCAGTGCCAACGGCTGGTCGGCCGACGACGTCCAGGCAACGGTGGTGGCTGAAGGCGACGGGTTTGTCCTTAACGGCACCCTCAAACATGTGCTCGACGGGCATGGCGCCGATCTTTTGGTCATTGCCGCGCGGCAACCCGGTTCGACCGGCGAAGCGGGCATCAGCCTGTTTGTCGTGAACGCGGTACAGGCCGGTATCGAGCGGCAAATGCTGCCGACCATGGACCAGACCCGCCGCCAGGCGCGGATCCAGCTCAAGGGCCTGTACCTTGAAGCTGACGCGCTGTTGGGTGAATTCGGTCACGGCTGGCCGCATCTTGAGCGGGTCCTGCAACTGGCCTGCATTGGCCTGGCCGCCGAGCAGACTGGCGGCGCGCAGCAGGTACTCGACCTCAGCGTGGCCTACATGCAGGAACGCCAGCAGTTCGGTCGTCCGATTGCCAGTTTCCAGGCCCTCAAACACCGCGCCGCCGACATGATGCTGCAAGTCGAATGCGCGCGTTCGGCCAGTTATTACGCCGCGTGCGTGGCCCAGGAAGTCCTCGATCCGCAGGGTGATCCGCAGGTGGCGGCCGAACTGCCGCTGGCGGCGGCGCTGGCCAAGGCGCAGTGCTCTGAAACCTACTTCTCCTGTGCGTCCGAGTCGATCCAGTTGCATGGCGGCGTCGGTTTCACCTGGGAGTACGACCCACACCTCTACTTCAAGCGCGCCCGCGCCAGCGAAAGCTTCCTCGGGCTACCGGCCTGGCATCGCGAGCGGATAGCCGCGGTGATTCTTGGAGAGCAGCCATGAAAATCAGTTTCAGCGAACAGGACGAACGCTTCCGCCAGGAAGTCGCCGACTGGATGAGCGCCAACCTTTGCGGCGAATTCGAAGCCCTGCGCTTTCGCGGCGGTCCGGGCGATGAGCACATGTTTCCCGAAGAGCGCAAAGCCTGGGAGCGCAAACTCGCCGAGGGTGGCTGGACTTGTGTCGGCTGGGCGCCGGAGCACGGCGGGCGCGGACTGTCGATCACTCAGCAAGTGATTTTCCACGAAGAATACGCCCGCGCCGGTGGCCCCGGCCGCATGGGCCATATCGGCGAAGGGCTGGCCGGGCCGACCATTGCCGCGTTTGGCTCGGTCGAGCAGCAACAGCGGTTTCTGCCGGGGATTGTCAGCGGCACGAGCTTCTGGTGCCAGGGCTATTCAGAACCGGGCGCCGGTTCCGACCTGGCCAACGTCAAGACCCGTGCGGTGCTGGATGAAGCGACGGGCAGTTGGGTGATCAACGGGCAAAAAGTCTGGACGTCCCTGGCCCATGAGTCGGACTGGTGTTTCGTGATTGCCCGCACCGAGCCGGGCAGTGTCGGCCATCGCGGTCTGTCGTTCTTGCTGGTGCCGATGGCCCAGGCGCAAATCACCGTGCGGCCCATCGAGCAACTGACCGGAACCTCGGAATTCAACGAAGTGTTCTTCGACGATGCGCGCACCGACGGCGCCAACATCATCGGCGCGCCGGGTGAAGGCTGGAAGATCGCCATGGCGCTGCTGGGTTTCGAGCGCGGTGTGTCGACCCTCGGCCAGCAGATGCAGTTTCAGAACGAACTCAACGAAATCATCACCATCGCCAAAGCCAACGGTGCCGACCGTGATCCGATCCTGCGCCAGCGCCTGGCCGAAGCCTGGAGCGGGCTGCGGATCATGCGCTACAACTCGCTGCGCATGCTCTCGGGTAGTCAGGACGGTTCACTGCGCAAGGAGGCGACCATCTACAAGCTGTTTTGGTCGACCTGGCACGCCAGCCTTGGGAAGTTGGCGATGGACGTCCTCGGCGCCGAAGCGGAGCTGCTCGAAGCCGCGCCCTACCAACTGACCCGTTTGCAGTCGCTGTACCTGTTCAGCCGCGCCGACACCCTCTACGGCGGCAGCAATGAAATCCAGCGCAACATCATCGCCGAGCGTGCTTTGGGAATGCCCAAAGAACTGCGCCCGCGCGCCTGAAAGGAGAGAGTTCATGTCTGTACCTCAATATGTTGAAGGTCGCGGCCTGCTGCGCGGCAAGTCGGTGCTGATCACGGCGGCGGCGGGTGCCGGGATCGGTTTTTCCGCTGCCGTGCGCGCCGCCGAGGAAGGATGCCGCGCGCTGATGATCAGCGATATCCATGAAGGCCGCCTGGCCGAGGCGGTGGTGAAAATCCGCGAAACCACCGGGCTGCAACAAGTCTTCGGTCAGGTTTGCAACGTCGCCGACGAAGCCCAGGTGCAGCACCTGATTGCCTGCGCCGAGCGCGACCTGCAAGGCGTCGACGTGCTGATCAACAACGCCGGCCTCGGCGGCTCGCGCTTGCTGGTGGAAATGGGCGACGAAGAATGGAACCGAGTGCTGGATGTGACGCTCACCGGCACCATGCGCATGACCCGCGCCATGCTGCCGAAAATGATGGAGCGGCGTGCCGGGGTGATCGTCAACAACGCCTCGGTGCTGGGTTGGCGGGCGCAGAAAGAGCAGTCGCACTACGCCGCGGCGAAGGCCGGGGTCATGGCCCTGACCCGCTGCGCAGCGGTCGAAGCCGCCGACTATGGCATCCGCATCAACGCGGTCAGCCCGAGCATTGCCTTGCACGATTTCCTGCGCAAATCCGCGCCCCAGGCGGTGCTCGATCAACTCGCCGCCAACGAAGCCTTCGGCCGCGCCGCCGAAGTCTGGGAAGTGGCCAACGTGATGATGTTCCTGGCCAGCGACTACAGCTCCTACATGACCGGCGAAGTGTTGTCGGTGTCCAGCCAGAGGGCGTGACCATGCCACGTATTTTCGACACGCCGATGGCCTTGTTCGACGCCGTGGGCGAATCACTCGGCGTCAGTGACTGGCTGTTGCTGGAACAGGACCGCATTGACCGGTTCGCCGACGCTACCGGCGATCACCAGTGGATTCACGTCGATCCGCTCAAGGCCGCCAGCGGCCCCTTTGGTACGTGCATTGCCCATGGCTACCTGAGCCTGTCGCTGGTCAATCTGTTCTTGCCACAGATCGTCGAGGTCCGTGGCCTGGCCATGGGCGTCAATTACGGCTGCGAGCGGGTGCGCTTTCCGTCGGTGGTGCGTGTCGGCTCGCGGGTGCGCGGCAGTGCGCAATTGATCGCGGTCGAGGAAGTGAAGGGCGGCGTGCAGGCAACCATCCGCGTCAGCGTCGACATCGACGGCGAGGAACGGCCCGGCTGCGTGGTCGACACCATCAGTCGCTATTACCCGGCCTGACCTTCAACAGAATTTTCGAGGAATTGAACATGAAAGAAGCCGTCATCGTTTCGACCGCCCGTACTCCGATCGGCAAAGCCTTTCGTGGTGCATTCAATGACACCGAAGCGCCGCAACTGGGCGGCCATGTGGTGCGCGAAGCCGTGCGCCGTGCCGGCATCGAGCCGGGCGAAGTGGACGACGTGATCATTGGCGCCGCCGCGCAGCAGGGCACCCAGTCCTACAACCTGGGGCGTCTGTGCGCGATTGCCGGCGGCTTGCCGGCATCGGTCGCCGGGATGGCCGTCGAGCGCCAGTGCTCGTCGGGCCTGATGAGCATCGCCATGGCCGCCAAAGGCATCATGTGCGACGAAATCGACATCGCCGTGGCCGGTGGCCTGGAGTCGATTTCCCTGGTGCAGAACAAGCACAAGAACCTCTATCGCAACCAGTCGGCTGCGGTGATCGAGCTGGATCCGCACGCCTACATCCCGATGATCGAAACCGCCGAGATCGTCTCTGCACGTTATGGCATCTCCCGCGACGAACAGGACGAATACAGCTACCAGAGCCAGCTGCGTACCGCACAGGCCCAGAGCGCCGGGCGGTTCGAGCGTGAACTGGCGCCGCTGACCAGCCGCCAGATGATCGTCGACAAGGCTACGGGCGAAACCCGCCATGAATCCGTCACCTTGCTGCGCGACGAGTGCAACCGCATCGACACCACTCTGCAAAGCCTGAAAGCGCTGGAGCCGGTATGGCCCGGCGGTCAGTGGAGCGACAAGGGGCGTTTCATCACCGCAGGCAATGCCTCGCAGCTGTCCGACGGTGCGTCGGCTTCGGTGTTGATGAGCGCGAAAATGGCCGAGAAGCGTGGCCTGGAACCGCTGGGCATCTATCGCGGCATGGCGGTCGCTGGCTGCAACTCCGACGAGATGGGCATCGGCCCGGTGTACGCCATTCCGAAGCTGCTCAAGCGCCATGGCCTGACCATGGATCACATCGGCCTGTGGGAGCTGAACGAGGCGTTTGCCTGTCAGGTCCTGTATTGCCGCGACACGTTGGGCATTCCGGACGAGCGTCTGAACGTCAATGGCGGGGCGATTTCCATCGGTCACCCGTTTGGCATGTCCGGTGCGCGGATGGTTGGCCACGCGTTGATCGAAGGCCAGCGTCGCGGTTTGCGCTACGTGGTGGTGAGCATGTGCATCGGTGGCGGCATGGGCGCCGCCGCCCTGTTCGAGGTGGTCTGAATGATCGGCGCACAGCATGTGCAAGAGAGCATGGCGCGTTATGTGGAACTGGTGAATGCCGGCGACATCGACGGCATCCTCGCGCTCTACGCAAAAAACGCCACCGTTGAAGACCCGGTCGGCCACGAGCCGTTGCGGGGCATCGAAGCCATCGAGCGTTTCTACCGTGAAGGACTGGGGGCGATGAAAGTCTCGGCGACCCGGACCGGCCCGGTGCGTGCGACACTCAACGGTTGCGGCGCGATGCCGTTCCGGGTCGACATGGAGTGGGGCGGGCAACCGTGCTCGCTGCATGTGATCGACGTGATGGAGTTCGATGCCGACGGCAAGATCCGGTCGATGAAAGCCTTCTGGAGCGAGGTCAATGTGACGGCGCGAGGTGCAGCATGAATCTGGAGCAACGGATCGCCCGTCTGGAAGCGCTGGAGGACATCCGCCAGCTCAAGCATCGCTACCTCAATGCCTGCGACCTCAAGCAGATCGAGGTGATTGCCGACTGCTTTGCCGAAGGTGAAGTGCTGATCGATTACGGTCCGTTGGGGATCTTTCGTGAGCGCGACAGTTTTGTCGCGCTGTACCGCGAACTGGCTTGCCATGACCGGGTGATCGACTTGCATCACGGCGCCAACCCGGAGATCGAGGTGCTGAACGAAGATCAGGCCCAGGGCCATTGGGCCCTGTGGTATTTCAATCTGGATGGCGAGAGCGGGGCAACGCGGCAGTTGGGTGGGTTCTATCAGGACCGTTACCAGCGTATCGCCGGACAATGGAAGATCGTCGCCACCCGTTTTACCGCTCACTCGGAAGTGGCGCGTTCCTGAAGGCGGGTTTCGATCTGCCCGCAGTACCGCGAAGGTGGGAGCGGGCTTGCTCGCGAAGGTGGCCTCAAGGACACAAAAAAATCCCCCGGAATCTGATGATTGCGGGGGATTTTTTATGCCCGGAAAACCTTAGCGCTGATGCACCAGATTGCCTGCCGCATACGTCTGCAGCACAGTCCGGTCATCCCCCAGCGTCATCAACACAAACAACGTCTCGGCGATGTTGTTGGCCTGCTTCAGGCGATAGCCCAGCAGCGGCGTGGCGTTGTAGTCCAGCACGAGGAAGTCGGCGTCGGTGCCCGGTTGCAGGGTGCCGATCTTGTCTTCCAGGCGCAGTGCGCGGGCGCCGCCAAGTGTCGCCAGGTACAGCGACTTGAACGGGCTCAGGCGCGCACCTTGCAGTTGCATGACCTTGTAGGCTTCATTGAGGGTTTGCAGCAGCGAAAAACTGGTGCCACCGCCCACATCGGTGCCGATGCCGACATTGAGTTTGTGCTTCTCGGCCATCGGCAGGTTGAACAGACCGCTGCCGAGGAAGAAGTTCGAGGTCGGGCAGAACGAGATGGCCGAACCGGTTTCTGCCAGTCGTGCGCACTCGTCATCGCACAGGTGCACACCGTGGGCGAACACCGAGCGCTCGCCGAGCAACTGGTAGTGATCGTAGACGTCCAGGTAGCCCTTGCGCTCCGGGAACAGCTCCTTGACCCACTCGATTTCCTTGAGGTTTTCGCTGATGTGAGTCTGCATGTACAGGTCGGGGAATTCGCTGAGCAACTGGCCGGCGAGGGTCAGTTGTTCCGGGGTGCTGGTCGGCGCGAAGCGTGGGGTGACGGCGTAGTGCAGGCGACCCTTGCCGTGCCAGCGCTCGATCAACGCCTTGCTTTCCACGTAGCTGGATTCGGCGGTGTCGGTCAGGTAGTCCGGGGCGTTGCGGTCCATCATCACCTTGCCGGCGATCATCCGCAGGTCGAGCTGCTGGGCGGCTTCGAAGAACGAATTCACCGATTGCGGGTGCACGCTGCCGAACACCAGCGCGGTGGTGGTGCCGTTGCGCAGCAGCTCCTTGATGAAAATGTCCGCGACTTCGTCAGCGTGGGCCTTGTCGGCGAACTGGCTTTCGCACGGGAAGGTGTAAGTGTTGAGCCAGTCCAGCAATTGCTCGCCATAGGCGCCGACCATGCCGGTTTGTGGCAAATGGATGTGGGTGTCGATGAAGCCCGGGGTGATCAGCGCATCCTTATAGTGAGTGATTTCGATGTCCGCCGGCAGGGTCGGCAACAATTCGCTGGCGTGGCCGAGGGCGCTGATCTGGCCGTTATCGACCACCAGCAAACCGTCTTCGAAATACTCGTAGGAGGCTTCGATGCCCACGATGGCAGGGTCGGCGATGCTGTGCAGAATGGCGGCGCGGTAGGCTTTGCGAGTCAGAGGCATGAGGATTCTCAATGGGAGGCTTGGCTGCGGCGTGACGCAGGCAGCAGTTTGGCAATCGATCCGGCGCTGGCGGTGTGTTGGCCGAAGTTCGCGTTATAGGTGGCGATGATCTCGCCGGCGATGGAGATGGCGATTTCCACAGGCAGCTTGCCTTTGACTTCGCCGATGCCCATCGGGCAGCGCATGCGTTGCACGACGCTGTTGTCGAAACCGCGGTCGCGCAAGCGGTGTTCGAACTTCACCCGTTTGGTCTTCGAGCCGATCAGGCCGAAGTAGGCGAAGTCATTGCGCTTGAGGATGGCGGCGGTCAGTTCGAGGTCGAGCTGGTGATTGTGGGTCATGACGATGCAGTAGCTGCCGGCGGGCAGGTCGTCGATTTCATCGACGGGCTCTTCACTGACGATCTTGCGCACACCGTGGGGGATCTGCTCGGGGAATTCGGCATCCCGCGAATCGATCCAGCGGACCCGGCAAGGCAGGCTGGCCAGCAATGGCACCAGCGCCCGGCCCACATGGCCGGCACCGAACACGGCGATCTGCGCCTGCACCTGGCCCATCGGTTCGAACAACAGAACGGTGGCACCGCCGCAGCACTGGCCGAGGCTGGCGCCGAGGCTGAAACGCTCCAGATGGGTGTCCTGCTTGCCGCTGGCGAGCATGTCGCGGGCGATCTGCATGGCCTTGTATTCCAGGTGCCCGCCACCGATGGTGTCGAAGGCCTGGTTCGCGCTGATGACCATTTTCGAGCCAGCGTTGCGCGGCGTCGAGCCGAGCTCTTCGATGATGGTTACCAGCACGCAGGGCTCACCCCGGTTTTGCAGGTCGGCGAGGGCGTCGATCCAGTTGTACATGTTCACCTCGACATCATTGTTGTCTGTTCAGGCCCCTTCGCTGGCAAGCCAGCTCCTACAGGTGACATGCGATCCTTGTAGGAGCTGGCTTGCCAGCGAAGCAGGCGATGCGGTCTTAAAGCGAAGCCAACTCGGTCTCAGCCTCGACCGCCTTCGCCGCCTTCAGCTGGCGCATCTGCTCACAACCCCACAACACCCGCTCCGGGGTCGCCGGTGCGTCGATTTTCGGTTGATGCTTGTAATCGCCCAGGCTCGCCACAGCGTCCTTGATCGCACACCACGAAGCGATACCGAGCATGAACGGCGGCTCGCCCACGGCCTTGGAGTGGAATACCGTGTCTTCCGGGTTCTTGCGGTTTTCCACCAGCTTCACCCGCAGGTCCAGCGGCATGTCCGCCACGGCCGGGATCTTGTAGCTGGCCGGGCCGTTGGTCATCAGCTTGCCCTTGTTGTTCCACACCAGCTCTTCCATGGTCAGCCAGCCCATGCCCTGGATGAAACCGCCCTCGACCTGGCCGATGTCGATGGCCGGGTTCAGCGAGGCGCCGACGTCGTGGAGGATGTCGGTGCGCAGCATCTTGTATTCGCCGGTCAGGGTGTCGACCAGCACTTCGCAGCACGCCGCGCCGAAGGCGAAGTAGTAGAACGGACGGCCACGGGCCTGGCTGCGGTCGTAGTAGATTTTCGGGGTCTTGTAGAAGCCGGTGCTCGACAGCGACACCTGAGCGAAATATGCCTGCTGGATCAGCGCTTCGAAGGTCAGGATGTGATCACGGACCCGCACGTGGCCGTTGTGGAATTCCACATCTTCTTCGCTGACCTTGTACTGGCGCGCGGCGAACTCCACCAGACGTTTCTTGATGGTTTCGGCGGCGTTCTGCGCAGCCTTGCCGTTCAGGTCGGCACCGCTGGAAGCAGCGGTCGGCGAGGTGTTCGGCACCTTGTCGGTGTTGGTCGCGGTGATCTGCACGCGGTCCATTTCCACCTGGAACACTTCGGCCACGACCTGCGCGACCTTGGTGTTCAGGCCCTGGCCCATTTCGGTGCCGCCGTGGTTCAGGTGGATGCTGCCGTCGGTGTAGACGTGCACCAGGGCACCGGCCTGGTTGAGGAAGCTGGCGGTGAAGGAAATACCGAATTTCACCGGGGTCAGCGCCAGGCCTTTTTTCAGGATCGGGCTGTTGGCGTTGTAGCGACGGATCGCTTCGCGGCGCTCGGCGTACTGGCTGCTTTCTTCCAGTTCGGCGGTCATCTCTTCGAGCATGTTGTGCTCGACGGTCTGGTAGTAGTGGGTGACGTTGCGCTCGGTCTTGCCGTAGTAGTTGGCCTTGCGCACTGCCAGCGGATCAAGGGCCAGATGGCGAGAGATGGCGTCCATCACTTCCTCGATGGCGACCATGCCTTGCGGGCCGCCGAAGCCACGGTAAGCGGTGTTCGATGCGGTGTTGGTCTTGCAGCGGTGACCGTTGATGGTCGCATCGCCCAGGTAGTACGAGTTGTCCGAGTGGAACATCGCCCGGTCGACGATCGACGCCGACAGGTCAGGCGAGCAACCGCAGTTGCCGGCCAGTTCCAGGTTGATGCCGTGCAGGCGGCCGGTGCTGTCGAAGCCGACGTCGTACTCGACATAGAACGGGTGGCGCTTGCCGGTCATCAGCATGTCTTCGACGCGCGGAAGGCGCATCTTGGTCGGCTGGCCGGTGAGGTGCGCGATCACCGCGCACAGGCACGCCGGGCTCGCCGCCTGGGTTTCCTTGCCGCCGAAACCGCCGCCCATGCGACGCATGTCGACGACGATCTTGTTCATCGACACGTCCAGCACTTCGGCCACCAGTTTCTGCACTTCGGTGGGGTTTTGCGTGGAGCAGTAGACGATCATGCCGCCGTCTTCAGTCGGCATCACCGAAGAGATCTGGGTTTCCAGGTAGAAGTGTTCCTGGCCGCCGATGTGCAGCGTGCCCTGGATGCGATGCTCGGCGGTGGCCAGCGCCGTGGCCGAGTCGCCACGTTGGTGGGTGTGGCTGTCGAGTACGAAGTGGCGTTTGCGCAGGGCTTCGACGACATCCAGCACCGGTTCGAGATCTTCGTATTCGATGATCGCGGCCATCGCCGCCTTGCGCGCGGTTTCCAGGTCTTTCGCCGCGACGGCGACCACCGGTTGGCCGACGAATTGCACCGTGTCGATGGCCAGCAGTGGATCACCCGGCAGCAACGGGCCGATGTCTTTCAGGCCCGGCACGTCTTCGTGGGTGATGGCGATGCGCACACCTTCGAAGGCGTAGCAGGGCGCGGTGTCGATGCTGATGATCCGGGCGTGGGCACGGTCCGACATGCGCGCGTAAACGTGCAACTGGTTCGGAAACTCCAGGCGATCGTCGATGTACTGCGCTTCACCGGCCACATGTTTGGCGGCGCTGTCGTGCTTGACGCTGCGGCCGACACCGGTGGTCAGGTCCTTGGCGAACAGTTCAGCCAATTCGGCTTGGGTCTTCTCTACGGCGTGATGATTAGACATAAGCGGTCACCCGAGTCTCGATGTGCGGTGTTTGCAGTTCGATGAAGTATTTGCGCAGCAGGTTCTGCGCGCTGAGCAGGCGATATTCCTTGCTGGCGCGGAAGTCCGAGAGCGGTGTGAAGTCTTCGCCCAGGGCCGCGCAGGCGCGTTCAACGGTGGCGTTATTGAACGGTGAGCCGAGCAACGCGGCTTCGCAGGCTGCAGCACGTTTCGGGATGGCGGCCATACCGCCGAAGGCGACGCGGGCTTCAGCGACTACGCCGTTTTCCAGGCGAATGTTGAAGGCGGCGCACACTGCCGAGATGTCATCGTCGAGGCGCTTGGAGACTTTGTAGGCGCGGAACAGTTTTTCGACGCTGGCGCGGGGCACGATGATCTTTTCGATGAACTCGCTTTCCTGGCGCGCCGTGACGCGGTAATCGATGAAGTAGTCTTCCAGCGCCAGGGTGCGGCGGGTTTCGCCTTTGCACAGCACGATTTGCGCGCCGAGGGCGATCAGCAGGGGCGGCGAGTCACCAATCGGCGAGGCGTTGCCGATGTTGCCACCGAGGGTGCCCTGGTTGCGGATCTGCAAAGATGCGAAGCGGTGCAGCAATTCACCGAAGTCCGGGTACTCGGCGTTCAACGCCTCGTAGCAATCGGAAAGGGCCGTGGCGGCACCGATTTCCAGACGATCGTCAAAACGTTCGATGCGCTTCATCTCGGCGACGTTGCCGACGTAGATCATCACCGGCAGCGTGCGGTGGAACTGCGTGACCTCCAGCGCCAGGTCGGTGCCACCAGCCAACAGGCGGGCCTGTGGATAAGCGTCGTAGAGGTCGGCCAGGTCGGCCACGGTCAGCGGCACCAGGCAGCGTTTGTCGCCGCTGTTGAGTTCGCCGATATCGGTAGGGGCAATGGCTTTCAGGCGCGCGATGGTGTCGGCCTCGCGGGCGTCGAACTGGTCCGGTTGCTTGCCGCAGCAGGACTGCTCGGCGGCTTCGAGGATCGGCCGGTAGCCGGTGCAACGGCAGAGATTGCCGGCCAGCGCTTCGTGGGCCTTGGCATGATCCGGCGCATCGCTGTTCTTTTGCAGGGCAAACAGCGACATCACGAAG
The DNA here is from genome assembly GCF_059422645.1 of Pseudomonas sp. GW821-FHT01C01. NCBI lineage: Bacteria > Pseudomonadati > Pseudomonadota > Gammaproteobacteria > Pseudomonadales > Pseudomonadaceae > Pseudomonas > Pseudomonas sp. GW821-FHT01C01. The sequence goes on from NZ_JBWKXF010000012.1 coordinate 33,011, forward strand.
CCGGGGGTGCAGAAGCCGCATTGCGAGCCGTGGCACTCGACCATGGCTTTCTGCACGCTGTGCAGTTCACCTTTGTGCTTGAGGTCTTCAACGCTGATCAGTTGTTTGCCGTGCAGGGACGACACGAACGTCAGGCACGAGTTGAGGCTGCGATAGCGAATGTGTTCGCGGCCGTCATCATCCGTTTGCAACTCGCCGACCACCACGGTGCAGGCGCCGCAGTCACCGCTGGCGCAGCCTTCTTTGGTGCCGGGTTTGCCCACATGGTCGCGCAGATAATTGAGCACGGTCAGGTTCGGGTCCAGGGCGTGCTCGCTACGGAGTTCCTGGTTTAGTAAAAACTGGATCACGGAAGGCCTCGCAGACTCATTATTGTTGTTAACCGATAGGAACCGAATTTAGCAGGTCTGACTTTTCGGTCAATGATTTTCTGACTTAAAGGTCAGGAAATTGCATTTTGTCGATTAACCATCTGTTCCTTAATTATTGTCGTTGGTTCGATAGCCTGCTTTTTTGCTTGAATCGTGCCAAAAACCTCCGGGCGGGCACTCTAATGCTGTTCAGTTAAGCGAATGTGGTCCTCTGTAGGAGCGAGCTTGCTCGCGATGGTCGTTAACGATAACGCGTATTTACTGGCTAAACGCGGCGCGCTTGAGTCCATCGCGAGCAAGCTCGCTCCTACAAAGAATCACTTCGCTTAAGTGAACAACATTACGGACGGGCACTCCGCCCTGACGCAGCAATTGCGCTACACTGCGCCGCTTGTACAGATCGAAGAGTTTGAAGGACAACCATGACGTTCAAGGCGCCGGACAGCCTCGCCGAGCAAATCGCTCACCACCTCGCCGAACGCATCATTCGCGGCGAAATGAAGCCCGGGGAGCGCATCCAGGAACAGAAGGTCACGCTGGCCCTCAATGTCAGCCGTGGTTCGGTCCGCGAGGCTTTGCTGATCCTCGAGCGCCGGCACCTGATCGCGATCCTGCCGCGCCGTGGCGCCCACGTCACCGAGCTCACCGCGCACAAGGTGCAGAGCCTGTGCACGCTGATGAGCGAGCTCTATATTCTGCTCGGCAATTCGGTGGCCAGCGGCTGGAAAACCCAGGCTGACATGGCGCCGTTCGTGCAGATCCAGCAACGCCTGACTGCCAGCTACGAGCGTCAGGACATCCGCACTTTCGTCGACGACAGCTTCAATGTGATGCGTGCCGCGTACCCGTTCGCCAACAACCCGTACTTGCAGGAAACCGTCGAGAATCTGCAGCCGGCCATGAGCCGTGCGTATTTCCTCGCCCTGGACCAGCGCAAAGCGTCGATGAGCGAATTCCTCGAGCTGTTTGAACGCTTGCTTGCTGCCGTGCTGGCCCGTGACTTTCCGCAGATCCGCGAAGTGCTGACGGCTTACGCCCAGCGCAGTTGCGATCTGGTGGTTTCTGCCCTGACGGACGCTTAAGCGTGCGGCTCAAGTGCATCAAACTGGCGGGGTTCAAATCCTTCGTCGACCCGACCACGGTGAACTTCCCCAGTAACATGGCGGCGGTGGTCGGGCCCAATGGCTGCGGCAAATCGAACATCATCGATGCCGTACGCTGGGTGATGGGCGAGAGTTCGGCGAAGAACCTGCGCGGCGAGTCGATGACCGACGTCATCTTCAACGGTTCGACCAGCCGCAAACCGGTGAGCCAGGCGAGCATCGAACTGGTGTTCGATAACTCCGACGGCACCCTGCTCGGCGAATACGCCGCTTATGCGGAAATTTCCATTCGCCGCAAAGTGACGCGCGACAGCCAGACCACTTACTACCTCAACGGCACCAAATGCCGGCGCCGTGACATCACCGACATCTTTCTCGGCACAGGCCTTGGCCCGCGCAGTTACTCGATCATCGAACAGGGGATGATCTCCAAGCTGATCGAGTCCAAGCCCGAAGACCTGCGCAACTTTATTGAAGAAGCGGCGGGGATCTCCAAGTACAAGGAGCGCCGGCGCGAGACGGAAAACCGCATTCGCCGCACCCACGAAAACCTTGAGCGCCTGACAGACCTGCGCGAAGAGCTTGAACGTCAGCTCGAACGCTTGCACCGCCAGGCCGAGGCCGCCAAGAAGTATCAGGAATACAAGGGCGAGGAGCGTCAGCTCAAGGCCCAACTGTCGGCCCTGCGCTGGCAGGCGCTGAACGATCAGGTCGGCCAGCGTGAAGCGATCATCGGTAATCAGGAGGTTTCTTTCGAAGCCCTGGTGGCCGAACAACGCAATGCCGACGCGAGCATCGAGCGCTTGCGTGACGGGCACCACGACCTCTCGGAACGCTTCAATCTGGTGCAGGGACGCTTCTACTCGGTCGGCGGCGACATTGCCCGGGTCGAGCAGAGCATCCAGCACGGTCAGCAGCGTTTGCGCCAATTGCAGGAAGACCTGAAAGAAGCCGAGCGTGCGCGCCTGGAAACCGAATCCCACCTCGGCCACGACCGCACGTTGCTCCTGACCCTCGGCGAAGAGCTGGACATGCTCACCCCGGAGCAGGAAGTCACCAGCGCTGCCGCCGAAGAAGCTGCTGCCGCGCTGGAAGAATCCGAAACCACCATGCATGGCTGGCAAGAGCAGTGGGATACGTTCAACCTCACCGCCGCCGAACCGCGCCGTCAGGCCGAAGTGCAGCAATCGCGTATCCAGCAGCTGGAAACCAGCCTGGAGCGCCTGGCCGACCGCCAGAAGCGTCTTGGCGAGGAGCGCGCGTTGCTGTCGGCGGACCCGGAAGACGCGGCGATCATGGAGCTCAGTGAACAACTCGCGGCTTCCGAAGCGACCCTCGAAGATTTGCAGGCCAGCGAAGAGGCTCAGGTCGAACGCCTGGAGCAACTGCGTCAGCAATTGCAGCAAGCGCTGTCGGCGCAACAGCAGGCCCAGGGCGATTTGCAGCGGCTCAATGGTCGACTGGCTTCGCTCGAAGCCTTGCAGCAAGCCGCGCTCGATCCGGGTACCGGCACCGCCGAATGGTTGCGTGAACAGAATCTCGCTGATCGCCCTCGCTTGGCCGAAGGCCTCAAGGTTGAAGCCGGTTGGGAGCTGGCGGTGGAAACCGTGCTCGGTGCCGACCTGCAAGCGGTATTGGTGGATGATTTCAACGATTTCGATCTGTCGGGTTTTGCCCAGGGCGATTTGCGTTTGCTCAGCCCGGCCAGCGATGGCGTACGGGTGCCGGGCAGCTTGCTGGATAAGGTCGAGGCGCAGATCGATCTGTCGCCATGGCTGGGGCAAGTCAAACCGGTCGACAGCCTCGAACAGGCCTTGGCCTTGCGGGGGCAGCTTGCGGCCGGCCAGAGCCTGATCAGCCGTGACGGTTACTGGGTCGGTCGGCATTTTCTGCGTGTGCGTCGGGCCAGCGAAGCAGAAAGCGGCGTGCTCGCCCGTGGTCAGGAAATCCAGCAACTGGGCCTTGAGCGTGAAGAGCGCGAAGCCGCCGTCGAAACCCTGGAAACCCAGCTTCAGAATCTCAGGGCGCAGCAGCGTCAGCAGGAAAACGGTCGCGAACATTTGCGCCGTTTGTTGCAGGACGAGGCGCGTCAGCAAGGTGAATTGAAAGCTCAATTGTCCGCCGGTAAAGCCAAGGCCGAGCAATTGACTCTACGCCGTACTCGTCTCGACGAAGAAATCGTCGAGTTGGACGAACAGCGTGCACTGGAGCACGAAAACATCGGCGAAGCGCGCCTGCAATTGCAGGAAGCCCTCGACAGCATGGCGCTGGACACCGAGCAGCGTGAGTTGCTGCTGGCACAGCGCGACAGTTTGCGTGAGCGCCTGGACCGGGTGCGTCAGGAAGCGCGGCAACACAAGGACCACGCCCATCAGTTGGCGGTGCGTCTGGGCTCGCTCAAGGCGCAGCACGATTCGACGCGCCAGGCGCTCGAGCGCCTGGAGATGCAGTCCGAACGCCTGACGGAAAAGCGTGAACAACTGAGCCTCAACCTGGAGGAGGGCGAAGCACCGCTGGAAGAGCTGCGCCTGAAACTCGAAGAACTGCTCGACAAGCGCATGACCGTCGACGAAGAACTCAAGACCGCGCAGATCGCCCTCGAAGACGCCGACCGCGAACTGCGCGACGCCGAGAAGCGCCGCAGCCAGGCCGAACAACAATCGCAGTTGATTCGCAGCCAGCTCGAAACCCAGCGCATGGAATGGCAAGCCCTGACCGTGCGCCGCAAGACCTTGCAGGACCAATTGCTGGAAGACGGCTACGATCTCCACGGCGTACTCGCGACGTTGACCGCCGAGGCCAGCGAGAAAGAAGCAGAGGAAGAACTCGAGCGCATCGCCGCGAGGATTCAGCGTCTGGGCGCGATCAACCTGGCAGCCATCGATGAATACCAGCAACAATCGGAGCGTAAACGTTATCTGGATGCGCAGAACGACGATCTGGTGGAAGCCCTTGAAACGCTTGAGAACGTGATTCGCAAGATCGACAAGGAAACCCGCAACCGTTTCAAAGATACCTTTGATCAGATCAATGGCGGTTTGCAGGCGCTTTTCCCAAAAGTTTTCGGTGGGGGCCGCGCTTATTTGGAACTGACGGGCGAAGATTTACTCGATACAGGGGTAACAATCATGGCGCAGCCGCCAGGAAAGAAGAACAGCACCATCCATTTGCTCTCCGGTGGCGAAAAGGCCCTGACCGCATTGGCCCTGGTTTTTGCGATCTTCAAGTTGAATCCGGCGCCGTTCTGCATGCTCGATGAGGTTGACGCGCCACTGGATGACGCTAACGTTGGACGCTACGCGCGATTGGTAAAAGAGATGTCGCAGACAGTGCAATTCATCTATATCACCCACAACAAGATCGCCATGGAAATGGCCGAACAACTGATGGGTGTGACGATGCACGAACCCGGCTGTTCACGTCTGGTGGCCGTGGATGTCGAGGAGGCGATGGCGATGGTGGACGCCTGAGTCGTGGTTGTAGGAAGGGGTGTTTACGGTTTGTAGGACTCTTTTACTGGCTGCGACTTGCTGGCCAATCGACATATTCGCGCTAGCTAACGTGGTAGACGGTGTAAAGTTACCTTTGGTCGTGCTAGTTTAATGTCAATTTTTCGTATACGTGGGCAAAACGCCTGTCAGAACATAGAGTTGGCGCCACGTTTTAAAGCGGTTTGCAGGTTGTAAACCCCTTATTTTTCAGCATTTTTCATAGAGGCACGGGATTACATGGAAATCGGTCTGCGCGAGTGGCTGATCGTCATCGGCATTATTGTCATTGCCGGTATTCTTTTTGATGGCTGGCGCCGTATGCGCGGCGGCAAGGGAAAACTGAAATTCCGTCTTGACCGAAGTCTGTCCAACCTGCCGGACGAGGACAGCAGCGCCGAGCTGCTGGGCCCGCCACGTGTGCTGGACACGCATAAAGAGCCGCAACTGGACGAGCACGATCTGCCGTCGGTGAGCATGCCGGCCCGCGAGCCTCGCGAGTCGGGTTCCAAGCGCGGCAAGCGTAGCCACGGCGAGCCTTCCCAGGGTGACATGAACCTCAGCCTGGATCTGGACGGCGGCCCGAGCTTCAGCAGCCGCGACGACGATTTCCCGGATAACACCAAGTCTTCGCCATCGGTCAGTGAAAAAGATCAGCCGCAAGCTGAAGAAGTGCTGGTGATCAGCGTGATCTGCCGCGACGCTGCCGGCTTCAAGGGCCCGGCGCTGTTACAGAACATTCTGGAAAGCGGCCTGCGTTTCGGCGAGATGGATATTTTCCACCGTCACGAAAGCATGGCGGGTAACGGTGAGGTGCTGTTCTCCATGGCCAACGCCGTCAAGCCTGGCGTATTCGACCTGGACGACATCGACCACTTCAGCACTCCGGCGGTGAGCTTCTTCCTGGGGCTGCCAGGCCCTCGCCATCCGAAGCAAGCCTTCGATGTGATGGTGGCAGCGGCGCGTAAATTATCCCAGGAGCTCAATGGCGAACTGAAGGACGACCAGCGCAGCGTACTGACTGCCCAGACGATTGAGCATTACCGTCAGCGCATCGTGGAATTCGAGCGTCGTGCACTGACCCAGAAACGCTGATCCAATGGCTTGAGCGGCTTCCTGTGGCACAGGGGCTTGTTGTGGCGAGGGAGCTTGCTCCCGCTGGGCTGCGAAGCAGCCCCAAAACCATCCCCCTCGCTGTGTCAGGTTCAGCACGGATGCAGGATTTACGACGGCTTCGCCGCCGAGCGGGAGCAAGCTCCCTCGCCACAATGTCCATAGCCTTGGGCTACTGTATTTAGAAAATTGAGCAGCCTCGGCTGCTCTTTTGCTTTATGAGAGAACACCTATGACCGCCGCCAAGAACCGCATTTTAGAGCTGCGCGCTGAGCTGGATCAGCACAACTATCGTTATCACGTGCTGGACGAGCCGAGCATTCCGGACGCCGAATACGATCGCTTGTTCAACGAGCTCAAGGCCCTTGAGGCGGCCAATCCCGAATTGATCACCAGCGATTCGCCGACCCAGCGAGTGGGCAGTGCGGCGCTGTCGGCGTTTACCCAGGTGCGTCACGAAGTACCGATGCTCAGCCTCGGCAACGCCTTCGAAGAAACCGACATGCGTGAGTTCGACCGCCGGGTGACCGAAGGCCTGGACCTGCCGGCGGGCGACCTGTTCGGTGGCGGTGCAACAGTCGAATACAGCTGCGAACCCAAACTCGATGGCCTGGCGGTCAGCCTGCTGTATCAGGATGGCGTGCTGGTGCGCGGCGCCACGCGCGGCGACGGCACGACTGGCGAAGACATCAGCGTCAACGTGCGCACCGTACGCAACATTCCGCTCAAGCTGCACGGCACTGGCTGGCCGGCGACCCTGGAAGTGCGCGGCGAAGTGTTCATGTCCAAGGCTGGTTTCGAACGGCTCAACGCCACGCAACTGGAAGTCGGCGGCAAGACCTTCGCCAACCCGCGCAACGCGGCGGCGGGCAGTTTGCGCCAGCTGGATTCGAAGATCACCGCCAACCGTCCACTGGAATTCTGCTGCTACGGCATCGGCCAGGTGTCGGCGGACATTGCCGATACGCACATCGGCAATTTGCAGCAGCTCAAAGCCTGGGGCATGCCGATCAGTCATGAGCTGAAACTGGCGCACGGTATCGCCGAGTGCCTGGATTACTACCGCGACATCGGTGAGCGGCGCAACGCGCTGCCCTATGAAATCGACGGCGTGGTGTTCAAGGTCAACAGTATTGCCTCCCAGCGCGAGCTGGGTTTCCGCGCCCGTGAGCCGCGTTGGGCCATCGCCCACAAATTCCCGGCGATGGAAGAATTGACCGAACTGCTCGATGTGGAATTCCAGGTCGGCCGCACCGGGGCGGTGACGCCGGTGGCGCGTCTGAAACCGGTGAAGGTCGCGGGCGTCACGGTGGCCAATGCCACACTGCATAACATGGACGAAGTTGCACGCCTGGGCTTGATGATCGGCGACACGGTGATCATTCGCCGTGCCGGTGACGTGATTCCGCAGGTGGTGCAAGTGGTCATGGAGCGCCGCCCTGACAATGCGCGCCCCGTGCAGATCCCGGAACAGTGTCCGGTGTGCGGCTCCCATGTCGAGCGCACGCAACTGATCAAGCGCAGCAAGGGCCGCGAGACGATCAGCGAAGGCGCGGTGTACCGCTGCGTCGGTCGCCTGGCCTGTGGCGCGCAACTCAAGCAGGCAATCATTCACTTCGTTTCCCGTCGTGCCATGGACATCGAAGGCCTGGGTGAGAAAAGCGTTGAGCAACTGGTCGACGAAGGCCTGGTGAGTTCGCCGGCCGACCTGTACGCCCTGGCATTCGAGCAGATCGTCGATCTGGAAGGCTTTGCCGAGCTGTCGAGCAAGAATCTGCTTGGCGCCATCGAAGACAGCAAGAAGCCGGGCTTGGCGCGGTTCATCTACGCCCTCGGGATTCCCGATGTCGGCGAGGAGACGGCCAAGGTGCTGGCTCGCTCCCTGGGTTCGCTGGAACGGGTGCAGCAGGCCTTGCCGCAGGTGCTGACGTACTTGCCGGATGTCGGGCTGGAAGTCGCGCACGAGATCCACAGCTTCTTCGAGGATGCACATAACCAGCGGGTGATCGCCGATTTGCTCAGGCATGGCATGCAGATTCAGGATCAGGGCGAGTTGGGGGCCGAGTTTGCCGCGAGTACGACATTGGGCGGTTTCCTCGACAAGCTGCATATTCCATCGGTCGGTCCGGGCGGGGCGCAGAAACTGGCGGACAAATTCGGCTCGCTGCAGGGGGTGATCGGTGCTGACTGGCTGGACATGCGCCAGGCACTACCGGAGAAACAAGCCAACTCGGTTCGTGAGTTTTTTGCCGTCGAGGCCAATCGCCAAATGGCTGAAGCGGCCGAGAAGCAACTGGCCGATTTCGGCATGCACTGGCAGAGCGAGAAGAAGGTCGTCGAAGGTTTGCCGCTGGCCGGGCAGACCTGGGTGCTGACCGGCTCGCTGGAGCTGATGAGTCGCGATATCGCCAAGGAAAAACTCGAAAGCCTGGGGGCCAAGGTCGCTGGCTCCGTATCGGCCAAGACCCATTGCGTGGTGGCCGGGCCGGGCGCGGGCTCCAAGTTGACCAAGGCCAATGAGCTGGGCCTGAAGGTGCTGGATGAAGAAGCGTTTGTCGAGTTTCTGCGCGAGCACGATATTTCGGTGTGAAGTCCTTCGCTGGCAAGCCAGCTCCTACAGGGTTTACGCGATCCTTGTAGGAGCTGGCTTGCCAGCGATGGCGATCTCAGCCCCATCACAAGAATTGGAACGATCTGCAAGGGAGAATGATCTAGTCTTGGCAAGCTCCAGGGAGAGATCGCCATGTACCGTTTCTTCGAGCAGCTCAGTTCGCGCATTGCCGCGCCGTTCATGGGCGAAAGCTCGCGCAACAGCAAAGTCTGGTCCTGTCGTTGCGGGCAGTCGCTGTTCTTTCGCAACAGCCAGTGCCTGGCGTGTTCGGCAGCCCTTGGATATCAGTCTGAGCAAAGCCGTTTATCTTCGCTGCAACCGGGTGAGCACCCCGACACCTGGTTGCTCGACGCCGATCCGAAGGCTGGTGCGTTCCGCCGCTGCGCCAATCTCGATTCACCCGCTGCGTGTAATTGGCTGCTCCCGGCTAATCATCACGAAACCTTGTGCATGGCTTGTAGCTTGAATCGCACGATTCCCGACCTGTCGATCACGGACAATCACGAACGCTGGCGCAAGGTGGAAACCGCCAAGCGTCGGCTGATCGCGCAGTTGGTCAGCCTGGGATTGTCAGTTATCCCGAAATCCGTGGACGAGGCAACGGGGTTGGCGTTCGACTTCATCGGCGTCGACCTGGAAGGCAAACTGCCGACCACGGGCCACGCCAACGGGCTGATCACCCTCGATATCAAGGAGGCCGACGATGCCCATCGCGAGCAGGTGCGGGTGCAAATGCACGAACCCTATCGCACGCTGCTCGGGCATTTCCGTCACGAGGTCGGGCATTACTACTGGGATCGATTGATCGCCAGCAGTCATTGGCTTGAGTCGTTTCGTGGATTGTTTGGCGATGAGCGCACCCGTTATGCCGATGCCCTCGAACGGCATTATCAGCAGGGCGCGCCGCTCGACTGGCAGCAGCACTACGTCAGCGCCTACGCGACCATGCACCCGTGGGAAGATTGGGCGGAATCCTGGGCGCATTACCTGCATATGATGGACGCCGTGGATACCGCGCTGGGCTTTGGCATGAGCGCCCGGGAAATGGATTTCGACTATCAGCCGTTTCCACCCGACACCCTTTACGATCCGCAGCATCCCGGTGGCGCGGCGTTTCTGACGTTCGTCAATGCGTGGATCGAACTGGCCGGCATGCTCAATGAGCTGTCGCGCAGCATGGGGCAGCCGGATTTCTATCCGTTCGTCTTGCCGCCGGCGGTGATCGCCAAGCTGCACTTTATCCATCTGGTGATTCAGCAGGAGGGCGGCAGGGCAGACGAGGCATTGGCCCTGTAGGCGCTGGCGCAGGTTCGGGTCGCGTTTGGACGATCTTTTCGGGAGAACGCATGTCCTTGAACGGGCTCATGTTTTTTAATCTGCCCGAACGGTTGTAACTTCGTCTCAGATAGGTACAATGGCGCGGCTCACCGACAGGTGAGCGTCGTTATGGTGACCCTATCGGTCCCCCCGCAACGATCAGCCGTGAACCCGGTCAGGCCTGGAAGGGAGCAGCCGCAGCGGTGACATTGTGTGCCGGGGTGTGGCTGGTAGGGTCGCCACCTATCTCTAAATCCTTGGCTCTACAAGGATTTGTCAGTCAAAAATCTCGAAGTGTGACAGCGTTTAGGTACACCTAAGTGGTGCACCATAAGCGGCATATTATCGTGCTTGCATCAAACTCTCTACCGTTCGGCAACGCCCCTACTTCGCTCTATTGTATTTCGCACCAACTCCAAAGGCCCACGCCCGTGGCGGAGAGAGCAAAGAGCATTGGGAAAATGTGCTCTGTGAACCAGGGCGATAGGAACAAATTCTTAATGAAGCCGGCTACCCGACTGTAATGGATGACCAAACGGTGGGGCTTCACTCGGTTTAGGTAGCCATCCACGGTGCAAAGATTTCCGCTCTCAGCTACGTAGGTGCATCGCAACGTAAATCGCACCACGCTTGAACTTGGATCGCCATCCATCTCGCCTGTTGGGCCTTGGGACACCCGATAATCCATGTGCCCTGTTGGGTAAATCTTTATGTCTTTCGAGGTTTGGTGTTCAGGATTTGCATCGAAATGTTCCATCGCTGATCGAGCGTTTGCGCGACTATATAGCGCTTGAGTGATACGGATTAATGTCTGCTCGAAATATTTCGTTGCGGTCTCTCCCTGATCTGCCCATTTCGGTGGAAGATGCTGTACGAATCGGAAGAAAAAGTAGGCGTTTGCGACTGATAGGAGGAGCCAAGTGTCGTGAGTGTTGGCGGTGAATTTTATCGAGTTGCCGAGGATGGAAAGGGTATTCATCTCAGCCTTGAAATACCATAGCACCAGCAGCAAACTGGAAAAGACGAGCAGGAAGCTGCGGGCCTTCTTGAAACTACCTTCATCAAAATCTGCTCCCATCACACAGTCTCCATGGTTGATGCTCCCAAGATAGCATTTGGCCCAGGTAAGCCATCAGGTAAGCCAAGGCCCTGCTTAACACCTGGCGAGGACAAGCCGTAGGTCCAGAGCAGGTAGCCATTGCACCCGTTAAGCTCGCGTGCTTCTACACGATGTATCCCAAGAGACGAGAATGGCAGAAAAACTAGAACTAGATCGAGCGGACCACCTAAGCACCTTGCACATGGAGGCTGCCAACAAGCTTGATTATTTCACTCTTGGCGTATCCCTCGCGATTTGTGCCTACCTCGCCCAAACCAATCCGTACGCGCCTCTAGGCATCAACAAGGAAACGTTTCTACTGCTAAGCCTGGCAGTGTTCACTTTCAGCGCCATCTGCGGTTATTTGCGATTGGAGTTCAAGGTAAAAGAAATGCTGGCTTACACACGAGCCCACGAAGCGCCCACTGAGGCCAAGCAGGCTAGGCCTATTCGCATTACCGCCCGATATCGCAGAAGGGGAAACAGGGCCTACAAGGCGCGAAATATTCTCTTGCTCCTAGGACTGGTTTTCTACGTGGCAACAAAGATATGGGCCAGCTACCAGAACAACGGATGGATTCCGGTTCAGTAACCTAAGACACCTGGGGAGCGTACGACGTAATGGCAACGTGCCCAGAGAGTCGATAATATTACCCAATCTTTCCTAAGGGTAACGACATGAAAGCAAGGGTAGCGGCAGCGATTGCATCCATCGGTATTGCCATTTCAACAACTGCCAGTGCTGGTTGGTATACAACTACACAAGACGACATCTTCTCAGGTGGCAAGAAAGCAATGATGCTCGGCGACATAAGCCCCGCCCAATCGGTTGCATTCGACTGCGATTCCGAGAACCTGTCTCTCGCGCTCTTGCAGAAAGAAAAATGGTCAGAGGGGCGGAACAGTTCGGCTTGGAAGCTTCTGATCAAGGTTGACAAGGGTGAGATTCACCGTTTTACAGCACAGAGCGCCAAACGTAATAACGATTACGCTCAGTACGTCACCTTTGAGAAAGATGAAATCTTGAAGGTATTGACTGATCTCCGTGAGGCGAAGTCGGTGGTTCAACTTGGGCTTCAGTCAGAAGAGTTCGACTCCAAGTGGTCTGGAACTGTTTCAGCAGGTGGATCTACACGGGAGACGGACAAATTCTTGCAGGCATGCAAGTTGAAGTAATTGGGTGATTGCACAATAAGCAGAAAAAGGCGAGGACCGCTTTGCACGAATCCAAACCCTCGCCGCTAGAGCAGTACAACTATCGATGTGATCCTATAATTTTGAGGCTGGTCCGATCCTCAGATGATGCCTACGACTGGCGTAGCCGCAAGATGGCGTCTGTGATGCCTTGAGCATTCATGTCCAGCGTTTCCATGGCCGCTGTAGCGTTAGCGGCAACAATCCCAACTCCATTCTCAGAGAGCCAATTGGTCATTTCCTCGATGGCCGCAGCTAAGGCGTGTTGGTTGTGCAGGAGCAGTGTCAGAGCATCCGCTGTGGCGATGCTGGCTTCATTATCCGACATGGCTATCGTCCTTGAGTGGTGATGCGGAATTCTAGTTCATCATGCTGCTGACTGGGACTGGCTGGGTTATTGTTCAGGCCTGCCCAAATGTTTGCGTTCAACCTGACCAGTCTGGAACGGATTTGACCAGCACGCGTCTTGGTTATAACCGGCAGAAGACGTTCCAAAACTGCCTGTGGAAACAGGCAGCTCACCATTATGTAAGTTGTTTGCTGTAGTCCCGATTCAGCTCACTCTAGCTGCGCAGCAAGATTGTTCAATTTCATTTTTAGCGTATTGCGCAGATTTGAGTCTGCACGTACGCGTCTTAGCACGGCTCTCTCATAGTCGTCACGGCTGTTGAAGCGTAGGCCCTTAGCAATGCCATTCAGAATGCCAGATTCGCGAACGGGATACCTGCTCACAATCTCCTGTAAATTATCCGTCTCAATCAGTGTTGACAGGCGCTCAAGCTCATCGGGGTAAGGCGATCTGAATGTTACACCTATGTCAGCAGCGTCCTGATCCATCAACTGTTGACGTGTAGGTATCATTGAAAGCAGACGGTCTCGCATGTGCCGCTCCGCAAGCCGACTCGCGAGGTGTTCTTTCTTCCCCCCGCTTTTCAGCGAATCGATTGCGCCTCTCTTCGCATCATCCAACAGTTCTTGTTGAGGGACACCTAAGGTTTCTGCCTGTAATAAGGCAACCGCGCTTTGGGCTTCCGAAGAATAGATCAGGCTTTCAACAGAAAAGATCGGCAGGGGATATATGCCCCCTTCTTCAAATCTCCTCATTTGCTCTTCGGACATTCCATCATGATCGATGAGACCAAATGCTCTTGTTCGGTGAGCTTCTTCCACCGCGCGAAGACCTTCAACAGCTCTCATAACGTCTTTACAAGACTCCAGCGCTCTAATCGAAACTGCCGGAAAGAGGAGCGAGTACAACGGTTGATCCAAGCTCGTTCTATCATTTCCTTCAATGAAAAGAATTTTGCGTCGAGCACCGATCACATCGACCCATAACCATTCTGGAATTTGCTCTGGATCATGGATGACATCAACATCCCATGAAGAGATATTGCCATCCCGCCATACGCTGCCGCGCACTAAAACGATCTCCCCGACTTGAGTGGCAATAGGTAACTCAAGTTCGTGGGTAGAAACCACGAAACCGCAGTCGGGGCGCGTCAGTATCAGCGCCTTGATAAGTGCGATTACGATCGATGGATGAAGATGAAGTTCAGGCTCGTCAATCAGGAAGACCGTGCCTGATGGTGCCGCAACCACCTCGGCTGAAAAAATAAGTGCGGATCGCTCCCCGTCGGACATCCGTGCATAGCTGTACAACGAACCGGCCTGGCTTGCTCGCAGTTCGCCGCCAGCGACCTCAATTTGCACTGCCAGATTGGCTTGAGACAATACTGAGTTGACGATATCCAGGGGGGAATCATCAGCCTGAAGTCGCGCAATCGCCGAAGATCCTGCTCCCTCGGCTTTAATCTGATTGGCTGCGTCTAGTTTATACTGAGTTTCAGCCGCTTGAAGGTCGTGAATGGCTTTCTCGTTTCGAGTTGTGCCAGCTAAGGACTTCCATCTGGTGTCTGGAGAGTTGTAATAGTGAACATTAGTACCAAAGTCCCGCCGAGAAGCGGGAGTCATGGATAAGCTTTCGTGATCGAAATAGCTTGGCCGAGACCCAGGCATATAGACGCATTGCCCTCCCCACTGTGCCGCAAGATTATTCACAAGAGCTGACTTTCCAGTCCCGTTGCGCCCTAAAATAAAAACAGGTCGTCCAGCCTTCACGACGACTTGGATGGTCCCTTGCTGCGTTGGGATTTGCATTGCTGCTAGCACAGCGCTTTCTTCTCTTTGCACGTCGGATCCTTCGATATCGCTCTATCAAGAGTTCTTGATGGTAGCCGAATCGAAGACAAGCCGAACCGTAGGTAAATCATATTTCCAGAGAGTTATGCTGCGGGCATTCGCATATCTGCAAAAAATCTCCTTTCTCAGAATATGAATGTAGCCCATGGAATGACCAGTTCTGGCCGTTCGCTGTCGGTCGTTGCCTAGGATCGAATATCGCCTGTGAGTCCGTGGCGGAATATCAGGGCGGAGAATCCAGCAGATCGGCGGATTCCCGCACAGGCTTGATCGAGGTTAAGAGCCATTCCCGTGCCACCTCGCTGTCAGCGCCTATCTTTCTGAAATATCCTGGCAAGAAATAGCCGCCCAGAGGCGGCTACTAGTCACGCTGCAATCGCTTCCTAGGAGCTTACAGACGTGGTGCAGACCTTATTCAACTCCAATCCGAGACGCTGCATCACACGCATGGCGGCGGTAGGGGACCACTGACCACCACGGGCGGTGGGAATGTTGCGAGAGATAAGGCAATCGGCTACTGCCTGGAGGCTAGTTGCTCCATCAATGATGCACAACCTGATGGCGTCCTTAACCAAGGCTGCACGGTCGTCCGCCTGCTGGCGCTGGGTATCATGGCCTTTGGTGCGGTTCAACGTGCTACGGCCCTTGGCGAGAGCTTGGGAGCGGTTGCTGATCTTCTGCACTGCCTCTTCGTCACCACTAGCTGCACGCGCTTCCAAGGACTTCAATGCGGCCTTGGTGCGTTCGCTGATGAACGTGCGTTCCTGTTCAGCCAATACCGCGTATATATGCAGTTGGAACGTATCAGCGGTGGGCATCGTGGCTACCCGGAACTTGTGGCGCTTCATCAGGCCAGCGATGTGTTCAACATCTCGACTCATCCGATCCAGTTTGGCAACGACTACAGGCCGACCATCAGCGAAGGCTTTGGCCCCCGCTGGACGCTCCAGTGGGTGAATCGAGCCGGATATGCCCACGTCCTCAAACTCAGCCACCACCGTCCATCCTTGCTGCTCGGCAGCGAATTTCACGTACTCCCGCTGTGCATCGAGACCGAGGCCGGATTCACCCTGGCCTTTCGTGGATACGCGGTAGTAGGCGACAACTTCCATGCTGGTAACTCCGTTAGCTGGGCTGATGAGTAAATTTTACAACTGTTAGAACGACCGATCAACAGTTGTAAAATGTTTTTAACCGGGACTTTTGGTCGTACTGGATGGCCCTGCAAGGTGGTTTGGTAGACCGCTTGTCTGATTGCCGCACCAGAGCCCGTATACACACTCCAGCTCGATACAGACCTATCCACATGGCGTGACTTTGAACCCGGTACCCGACCAGCTTAAGATCCGTGCAGGGGTGTCACCGGAATAAGGAAATAACCATGCGACAACTCTTCAAAGCGGTATGGCTGTGGGTACTCAGGGCGGTATTGCACGAGACTCTGCGGGCGGTCTGGGAACACGTGAGGGATCAGCGGGACGACTGACTGGGGTGACGGTCAAGGGGTTGGTGCAGCCCCTTGATCCCCACACGTAAATGACTGACCACCCCGCTGTAGTGCAGGTCTGGCAATTCCTGGTGCTGTACTCAGGCTGGTGTGGGGAAATCTGCCACGACTGCGGGAAAACCGCGTGTCGCGAGGGCTTTGCTTGACCCGGCTGTAGTGTAGGTCCCACAAACAGCGGGCTTGACGTGCTACAAGATGCCACCAGATGTTGCTGGGCCACCTATGGGGAACAGATACTCGATTACTTCCTTGATAGTTCTGCTCAGTGGCCAGCTACAACGTAGAATTGATTTCGACAGACTTGAGTTCCCGTCCCTTGGACTATGTAGATTGCCCAAGTGCTCGCCGTACATCGCCAACGGAGCCGATCCAGTTACTTTTACGTTCGTCCATTGGTTGAAGACCAAAGCGTTTGCCAAAAGCACTGGAGTTCTCGTTAGCACACTCTATGGCGATATGCTGATATCCTATCTCAGAGGCAAGTCCCGTAATAAACGTCAACAAACTACGGCCATGACCTTTTCGTTCATCCTTGAAACCTATCCGTGCAATTACAAGTGTCTCTCGTGGCCAGCCGGCTTCGGGTCTTGGAAAAAGGCGAAGGTAAAGGTCGTACCTATGTGTATATGCGTTGATTGTTGAACCTAATCCTAAACTTATTCTCTGCTTCACCCACCGTTCCTTATAACCGAAGCCTTCCATTAGAAACGGACGGAGCTTCGACGTGAGGTATTCGCAACTGTATTCTGCGTACTCGTTCCAATCATCTTCAGAGGCATTAAGGGCAGGTTTTTTGTCGATCATTTCTGGTTCTCCAAGTGCTGGTTTATATCCAGAAAAGCAGGGCTTGATGATGAAGTCAAGCAGATTTTTTCTCGTACACTAACGTTTTTATATAACTAAAATGCTTTCTCTTGCACTAATAAGAAAGTTGCTATTTCTTTAGTGTGTTAGTTTTCGCTTATGCCAAGGCTATTTAGTGTAAGAGATTTTGTTTTGATAGGATGGGTAAGGGTAAGTTGACTGTCCAGATATCACAACTGGTAAAAATCTGACCGCGCCCTGTTCTCTGCTATAGACCAGTAACATCCACAATCATCGCTGTTGGTGGGGATGCCTCTGGTGTGTTTGCAGGTGGTGCCTCACCCACGCCGCCCCATAGTCGAGATGCAATACCAGTTTGGCCGTCGCCTACTAATGTCGGACCTATCTGAGGGGCGATTATCTCGCCTTGCCCCGTTGCTCCTGCTGCACCGAGGTTAAGTAGCACCGGACCATGTACTCCACGAAATCACGCACGGGCATCTTGTGCTTGCGTGCGTGACCGTTAAGTTGGTGGAACTCGTCGTCCGTGAAGTTCACGCCCAGCAGTCTTGTTGGGTTCTCCTGGCTCACGCTGCTACCTCGTCTGCCTTCTTGGTCTTAGCCTTGGTAGGTTTGGAGTAGGCAGCGAGTAAATCCGCCAGAGCGGCACCCTGGATGGCGGCTAACTTATCTGCTGCGGCTTTGGCTGCTGTTGCTTCTGCTTCCCGCATTTCACGGGCTACAGTAAAAGCAATCTGACGCTTTGTTTCTTCCGCGTTCCGGGCATACCGATCTTCGTCGTAGTCAGTCTTCGCCTGCTCTGTAATATTAATCAGGTCAGAATCGATAAGAGAATCCGGCTTCCGAAGTTGTACGTTAAAGTCAAGAGGCTTGGAGTAGGCTGTTACTACGTTATAGCCTTTCAGCAAAAGTTCGGTTAGGTCTTTAAGAGCCGCAGCCATTGGTTGATCACTGGACCAACTTATGTGCACCCCAATCTGTGGGTGGAGTAAGGATTCACTGCGGCGAAAGTAATCAACTTCCCGCTGCGCGATGAGTTTCTGTAACGCTTCATCATCGTGTTTGAAGAACTCGACAACTTCGGTGTCGTAGTTATGGTGCTTTGTAATAGTCATGTTGGGTTTCATTGTTTACTTGCGTGAACGGTGCTTGCGTAAGGTGCTTATAAGGCTTGCCTTGGCATTTTCGTTATTTGTCTTTGGGCTGATGCTGTTAGGCTTGCTATCGCCCTTAGAAGGCTCTTGTGGGGTCTTGTGGGTGGTCTTGGTAGTTGGTGTTGCCTTGGCCTTCTTTGCCGCTGCTACTCGGGTCCGGTGCTCTGTTAGATCACTCAGCATAGCTACAGTGCCTGGGGCGAAGATGGCGTCTTCCAAGGCTGATAAGTAGAGTAGTTCGTCTTTGGTTGCCTCGATGTAATCGCACGTGCTGGATAGGGTGGTGGGAAGTTGCAAGCAGTAGGACATGATTGCCCCGTTGCTTTTATCCACCTCAAACCAAATGTTGTTACTTGTCATTATGCTGCTTCCTGCGGTTCTGATTCGTTGATCTTCTTCGATTCTTGGGCGATGAATTCCCGTTCAAGTTGTTCTTGGGTGGATTTGTTGTTGGCTCTCCAAGTTCTCACCTGACACTGTACTGAACAGAATCTGCTAAGGGGGGAGCGACTGTAGAAGTTGCGGCTGCAAGACGAGCAGGTGTGAAGGCGGAGCGGTCGGCGCTTTGCCATGTTAATTACCTCTGGTATGTTTGATAAAGTTTATTACGGGGAAATAGACCCCGCTCTCGGGATGAGATTACGGGGTAGTGGTGCTGCCGGGTGTACTGCACTCGTTATGGGCAAGTGCGGTATTTGCTCTATTGCAGAGCGAATTAGTGGCCAGTTCGTTGTACCTCTGGCCGAGGCGGGACATTGAAGACTGTTGAAATCTCGCGAACTCCAAGCCTATCAATGTACAACTAAGCCGATCATTCTGCCTCGGAATCGGAAACGAGGTTGTGCGACATAGTTGGAAAGGAATGGTCCGAACTATGACGTAGCAGGCTGGGATGTTTTGTAGTGTTGCGAGGGAAGGAGATTAGTATCTCGATTTACTTGTAAATCGATAAATAATAGCATGGAAAGTGCATTTTGTCAATACATTCATGGAAAAATAGTTGCATTCAGGAGGGCTTTGTGAATGTCGATTACTTGCTCGCCTGCATAACTTCTGCACCTCAAGAAGATCCACGCATAAAAGATTGTTTCTATTTAGTTTGTTTTAGAGTTGTTATCCAATGCCTATCGGCGAGTTGGTAGATGAAATGGGGCAGGGTAGAAGCCCCGCAAGTTTTTGATCTTGATTGTGGATGTAAGTGGTGACGCTTCGTCACACAGTAGTTAGCTTTAAAGTTATAAGTACAGTTAGGGGCTAGATCAAGATCAGGGTGCTGCTGCACCACTGTACCCTACATAGTAGAGTTGTTATCTTGCCTGACGGCATACTATTTAATCAGAGAAGAGGGGCCATAAAGCCCCAAAGCTTTTGACTTTAATTGTGCAGGTGTATTGTGACGTTCCGTCACGAAGTAATCATCTCTACAGTTCTCTGCACAGTTAACGGCAAGATCAAGATCAAGATCAAGATCAAGATCAAGATCAAGATCAAGATCAAGAGCGGGGAGGGGCTTGTTGCCCCATCTCTCCCCTTAATTATATAGAGTTGTAATCCGTGCCTCGGGCACTAATTATTATCTGTGACGGTAACGTCACAGGTTAAATATGTTATAGAAGTAGCTAATCTCAAAGCTCCGCTTTAGCGATTGTGCCCCATTCCGCCCTTTGGCGGAAGTTGGCACTTGCCTTTGATACATGCGGCCGAATTACTCCCCCCTCTCTCCGGCGGGGGGCGTGTCAGGCAGCCTGCAACTCGCCTTGTGCAGCGGACATCTCGTCGCGCCACTTCCTGATCGTCTTCGCAGACACGCCAGTTTCTCGCTCAATGGCTTTGCCCTTCACTCCATCCATCAGCATCTGCATCACCTGGGTTTTCTTCGGGTGCTGCTGACGGGTTGGGAAGGCGATGATTGTTGGCATGGAGGTTTTGTATTCCAACTCCGCTTCGTATTCTTCGGCTGTCTTGTACTGGGTCTGTGTTCGCAAGTCATGGTGTAACTTGTCCAGCTCTTCAGGGCTTGGAGTGTTCGACTCATCCCAGTCTTGCCACTCGCAAGCTTTTTGCTCGGGCTCGATGCCTTCCATTTCGCTGAGAAGGGAGCGGGGGCGACTCTTCATCATCCACGGAATAATCAATTCAATTGCTTTCACGTAACGCCTGGCGTGCCTCTCCCCTAGTTGCAGCAGGTCTTGTACGGCCTCGGTGGTTACGAAGGGGAGGGATGCGAGAATCACTGCCAGATTGCGTACCGACAACGGCGTAGACTTTCCTCCTTCGCCGATAGAGCGATCATGCCAATCCAACCGTGCAACACCCTCTGTGATGTCTTGGGCAAACACCGGGTAACGTTCCCAGTACGTGTAGGGGCCGATGAATCCAAAGAACGGGTTCGGGATCATCTTAACTTGTCGGCCGCAAGTGCTTTTCTGCCTTCGAGTAGTCTTAGACATGATTAGTGGTGCGTTAGCTTCCAGCCATTTATTGGCGTTGGCAGCAATGCGTGCGTCCAGCTCTTTGAGTTCGGACTGGGTAAGTATCCTGGTAGTGTAGCTATTAAGGAGGTGCGACTTCATATTGATGTTACTCATTGTGATGTTGTTAGTGCATGTGCAAACCCTCGAAGTGCTCCGGCTATTGTAAGTTTGGAACGCATGGCCCTTATTGCAGGCAGTACTTAACCCGCTCTGCTCAGAGGCCTATTGGCTTGAACATGCGAGGTGGTTGTCAGGTAGGGGAGGTGTTGCTGTGTCCAGCCTTTGCGACTGGGGATGCGGATGATACATCGTGGAAATGGGGCGTCAAGAAAATAATAATGGGTAATCGGACGACAAATTCACACTTAATCCATCGCACTCTTGGGCGATTGTACTACTCCTAGACTCGGTTTAACTTGTTTTTCGCCCAGTGCGGCAAGTGCTTTGCCAGTACCGTGTCAATGTTGTCGTCAGTCAAGTCCGTCTTTCCCGCTTCCGCCAAGCGGCATCAGTTTCTTTTAGAAGTGCTTCTAACTCTTTCCACTTCTTTTCTTTGTAAAGCTCCAGGGCTTTACTCCCCGGAGCAAGGTAATGCCCCGGCTTGTATTCAACGGCATCGCGGTACATCGGGCTGTTACTCCGATAGGTCTGGATTACCAGCTTTCTTCAGGCGCTTCTGGATGTACTGTTTACCCTTGCCGGTAAGAACCGTCTGGGTGTAAGTAATCTTCTTACCATCTGCCTTAGTTGTAGCCTTATCAAGAACGCGGAAGTGTCCAGCGTCCAAGTGTTTCTGGTATGGCTTGTTGTCAGTCATCAGGATTTCTGACTCACGCATCCACTTAAACAACTTCTTCTCACCGAACTTCAAGACCTTCGCAAATTCACCGATGGTCTGTGTGTTAGTAGAGTCACGAACATCATCGAAGTATTCAACCTTCGGTTTGTCCTCAGTGATCTTGTGTTCCAGTTTCAACACTTGTTCGGTGTAACCCAGCAGCAAACCACGGAGGGCTGATGCGTCTGACAGATTAACTGGCTTCACCACTTCACTTTCCAGCTCACGCCAGCGGTCGATGACCTTGGCACGGAGCGGGATGCTGTAGCCGGTGAGCAGGATGTCTACTTCCCGTCGAGGGAGGTTGAAGCATGGCAGTGACTTGTTTTGCTCGCTCAAATAGGAGCCAGCAAATTTGCTGTGTCCTTCCTCATCGCCCAACTGCTTCAGCATTTTGCGAATGTCTCGCATGACATCCGCATGGTTCTTCCCTGTCAGCTTGTGAAGCTCAACGCTGCTCATTGTTACTGGACTATCGCCCATTACAGTTGTTACTTGTTTCATGTATTCCTGGTGCCCTCCGGGGCGTATAAAGCCGCCCGCTTTGCAGGCGGCAAATTTCTTATTCTGCTTTTTGTTCGTTCAAGTACTTCTGCATCTCTGCTTGATACTCTGCCATCTGCTTTTCTCGTTGCTCATCCCGGTAAGCCGCGTACTTCGGTAGACGCTCACGCAAGTCATCCGCGTGGAAGTACAAGTCCTTGCCGTTATCCAAGATTGCAACGAACTCTTCATCCGTCAGGAAACCACGGTAAGTGCGTTCCATTGGCTAATCTGGAGTTTAGGAGAGGGGTAGTGAGTTGGTGTTAAAGGTGGTGCGGGGTCGCAAGGGCGTACTTCATGGATATGAAATTCCGATGCGACCCAGTTTGGGTTATATGTTTACAGTTCTATCCGTTGCAGTGCTTCCGCCATCGCCTTCAACGGGGAGCGACTGCCATATATGCTGAAGGTCACTGCACCGTCCTCGTGCCCGGCTATTCGTTTGATCAGCGAGTCCTGCACACCTGCGTCGCGCAGGTCGTCAATGAGTGTGTGGCGGAAACTGTGGAACGTCTTTCTCGGGTCGGTGATGCCCTGCTTGGTCTTGTACCGACCAAACCACTTCGACGGTGCATGGCCCAGCTTCCCACGTACTGCTTCCAGTTCGGGAAACAGGCGATCTGTTCCGGTGGTCTTGACTGATTCAACGTGCTGCAACAGCCCCAAGTCGATCAGGGCAGGGTGCAAGGGCAGTACACGTCTGCTACTGGAGTTCTTCAGGTTCTGGCCTTCGCGGCTGTCATCGATGCGGATGCACTGGATGCCCTGTTGTTCGATGAGGTCGTCCACACGTAGTTGGCAGAGTTCTTCCAGTCGTGCCCCGGTGGCTCGCCCAAGGAGCGGCAACCAGTAACGCCATGGATGTTTTCGGGCTTGAGCCTTAAGTGCGTCCAGATCGAGCAGAGTGGTCAGGTCGTGTCGATCAAAAGACAGTCGGGCCTCCTTGGCTGACCCCGTCATTACCTTGAGTCCCACCAGCGGATTGTCCGCGACGTAACCGTTCGACTTGCACCAGTTCAGGAACGCAGAGAGTTTGCGTAAGCGATTGTTCACGGTAACGGCGGTGATGGTCTTGTAGTTGGCGCCAGATTCCACGACCTGCTTGAGGGTCTTGCCTTCATATTCAGGGCGTAGGCCGAAGTATTGCGGGCAGCGACTCAGACGATCTTTCAACAGTCGGGCTTGCTGTACGTCGAATGCTTCGGCGGGCATGTCGCCCATCAGCTCGAACAAATCTCGTAATGAGCGTTCAACTTCGTGCGTGCTGACCTCACGCCATGTACCGCCACGTTTTCCCTCTTCTATATAGAGCTTGGAAAGGGCAGCGAGGGTCGGGCCGTCGGTGTGCAGCATCACTGTACTGGTTGGGGCCTTCCGTGCGGCAGGTTGGATCGTTGGTGAGGGGGCAGCGTCCCGCCACTCCGAACACAGCCTACGCAGCGTCTTAAGTTCTGCCATAGGGTGTGCGTTCAGGTGGCTGTGGACTTGTCGGGCGAGTGAAGCAGCGAGGAACAGGGCGCTCTGCCGCTGCCGGATGTTCAGGCTCAAACGTAAAGTGTTACACCTCGGGAAGAGGTGCTTGGGCAGCTTGAGATTGAGGTAATAGAGCGCCCCGCGCTTGATCATGTAGGCCATGGGTGTGACACCAAAGTGTTACAGCAAAGTGTGACAGTGCTGGCTACACCCCGATTTTTTGACTGCCTGTGATCACCTTGAACACAGAAGGTAGGAACAACCCGATAACGCCAAAACCCTTGATTTAGAAGCATCGCAACGATCAGCCGTGAACCCGGTCAGGCCTGGAAGGGAGCAGCCGCAGCGGTGACATTGTGTGCCGGGGTGTGGCTGGTAGGGTTACCACCTTAACGCCGCGCGAGTGTTCTCTCGCGTTATCTTTCTGAAACCAACGTACGCTAGCTGCCAGGACTTTGTCCGGGGCGGTTTTTTGTCGTTTCCGATTTATCGACAGCCGCTGGCTCGCCACCGATATACAGCCGGACAATCTCATCGATCTCCCCGGACATCTTCATCTGTACCAGGGTACTCAGAATGCGCTGCACCGGGACTTGCGGGTCGTTGCGCACGTAGCAACCGATACGGTGTTCCTGCAGCACCGCCACGCCTTGCAGTTGCTTCTCCGGCAGCAGGCGTTGATTGAACCAGTCCAGGCTCCATTGATTGCTGACGGCATAGCGATTGCGGCCGGCCAGGAGTTTTTCCAGCACTTGTTCCTGATTGCGGGCGTCGTCGCGATGCAGTTGGCCGCCGTCGAACAGCGGTTGCAGGGTCGGGTAGCTGTAACCCAGCACGGTGCCAATGGACTGTTGCGGTATGTCGGCGGGTTTGACTGCGGTGGGCGGCGTATGCCGGGTGATCAACAAGTCAGGTTGAGTGAACAGGGGGATGCTCCAGAGATAATCGCCGGACGGTTTGGGCAGCCACGATTGCGCGGCATAACAACGGACATCGACCTCGCCTTGCTCCATGGCGTTTTGCACCCGCCCGCGGGGCAGCACATGGAATTCGGCCGGTACGCCGACCTGAGTCGCGAGGCTGACCATCACGTCATACAGGATGCCCTGGGTCGGTTGGCCCCGTTCAAGTTGCACCATGGGCATGGTCCAACTGTCGGATATCACGAAGCGCAGCGGCGCTTGCGCGGCCACGCCGTCCAGGCTGATCAACAGCAATGTCCCCAAGGCCAGCCGCATAAACACTCCATTAAATGCCTCCGATGTGCAGCTTAGCCAGAATACACGAGCGCACCGGATGCAATTTGTGCCTTGCTCCGCTAGCATTAGCCGCTTCTGCTTCCTTCGCTGCGACGGTTTTCGATGAGTTATCAGGTTCTTGCACGTAAATGGCGTCCG
Source organism: Pseudomonas sp. GW821-FHT01C01 (assembly GCF_059422645.1). Classification (NCBI taxonomy): domain Bacteria; kingdom Pseudomonadati; phylum Pseudomonadota; class Gammaproteobacteria; order Pseudomonadales; family Pseudomonadaceae; genus Pseudomonas; species Pseudomonas sp. GW821-FHT01C01. Next base: position 57,717 of record NZ_JBWKXF010000012.1, read on the forward strand.
CGCTCGTTCCGCGAAATGGTCGGCCAGACCCATGTGCTCAAGGCTCTGATCAATGCCTTGGACAGCCAGCGGCTGCACCACGCGTACCTGTTTACCGGTACCCGGGGGGTCGGCAAGACCACCATCGCGCGGATCATTGCCAAATGCCTGAACTGTGAAACAGGTATCACTTCGACCCCCTGTGGCGAATGCTCGGTGTGCCGCGAAATCGATGAAGGCCGCTTTGTCGACCTGATCGAGATCGACGCCGCGAGCCGCACCAAGGTCGAAGACACCCGCGAGTTGCTCGACAACGTGCAGTACGCCCCGAGCCGTGGGCGCTTCAAGGTCTACCTGATCGACGAAGTGCACATGCTCTCCAGCCATTCCTTCAACGCACTGCTCAAAACCCTCGAAGAGCCGCCACCCTACGTCAAGTTCATCCTGGCCACGACCGACCCGCAGAAACTTCCTGCAACAATTCTGTCGCGGTGCCTGCAGTTCTCCCTGAAGAACATGACGCCGGAACGCGTCGTCGAGCATTTGACCCATGTGCTGGGCGTCGAGAACGTGCCGTTCGAAGACGATGCGCTGTGGTTGCTGGGCCGTGCCGCCGACGGCTCGATGCGTGATGCCATGAGCCTGACCGACCAGGCGATTGCCTTCGGTGAGGGCAAGGTCATGGCCGCCGACGTGCGGGCGATGCTCGGGACCCTTGATCACGGGCAGGTCTACGATGTCCTGCATGCGCTGATCGAAGGCGATGCCAGGGCGTTGCTCGAAGCCGTCCGCCACTTGGCCGAACAAGGCCCGGACTGGAATGGCGTGCTCTCGGAAATTCTCAATGTGCTGCACCGCGTTGCCATTGCCCAGGCCTTGCCGGAAGGGGTCGATAACGGTCACGGCGACCGTGATCGCGTGCTGGCACTGGCCCAGGCCTTGCCGGCCGAAGACGTGCAGTTCTACTACCAGATGGGCCTGATCGGCCGCCGCGACTTGCCGCTGGCGCCGGATCCCCGGGGCGGTTTTGAAATGGTATTGCTGCGGATGCTGGCGTTCCGGCCCGCAGACACCGCGGATGCCCCGAGGCAACCGCTAAAGCCAGTGGGGATCAGCCAGGCCACAGTTGATTCCGCAAATTCAGTGGCTGCCGCGCAGGTCGTTGCGCCGGTAGCCGCTACGGCCGTTGCACCGATAGTGGCTGCGCCAGTGGCGGCTCCAGCGCCAGCACCGGAACCGGTGGCGCCGGTCGTTGTGCCAGAACCTGCGCCTGCGCCTGTGGTTGAAGCGGTCGTGGTCGAAGAGGTTGTCGACCTGCCGTGGAATGACCCGGTCGAGCCCGCACCCGTTCAGCAGCCCGCAGTGGAACCGGTGCTGGAAACCGCCAGCGAACAACCCGAATTACCGCCGATGCCATTGCCGACGCCGGACAGTGTGGTGCCGGACGCCCCGGAGTGGGCCGCCGCGCCAATCCCGGAACCTTCGGTGGCCGACGTCGATGCCGCGACGCCGGGCATGGACCTGGATGACGAACCACCGCTGGACGAGGATTACATCGAGCCGGACATGGATTCGGCCTACAGTTACCTCGATGAACTGGCCAGCGAACATGCCGCCGACCCGGTTCCGGAGCCCGAGCCGGAACCCGCAGCGATGCCGGCGACCGGTCTGGCCCTGCAATGGCTGGAACTGTTCCCGAAATTGCCGATCTCCGGCATGACCGGCAGCATCGCCGCCAACTGTACGTTGATCGCGGTGGATGGCGACAATTGGCTGATGCACCTGGACCCGGCCCACAGTGCCTTGTTCAACGCCACTCAACAGCGTCGCCTCAACGATGCGCTGAACCAGTATCACCAGCGCACGCTGACCCTGAGCATCGAGCTGATCAAGCCCGAGCAGGAAACCCCGGCACAAGCGGCGTCCCGTCGCCGCGCCAACCGTCAGCGCGAGGCGGAGGAATCGATCCACGGTGATCCGTTCATCCAGCAAATGATGCAGCAGTTCGGTGCGGTGGTCCGTAACGATACTATTGAACCTGTCGACGCCCTGGTCACTCAGGGCTAATAACTGAAGGCGCTCGGCTACACTCCGCCGGGCGCTGTTTTGATCCAAGTACTTTTGAGGTGATTACCATGATGAAAGGTGGCATGGCCGGCCTGATGAAGCAGGCGCAGCAGATGCAGGAAAAAATGGCCAAGATGCAGGAAGAGCTGGCCAACGCCGAAGTCACCGGTAAGGCCGGTGGCGATATGGTCACCGTGGTGATGACCGGTCGTCATGACGTCAAGAGCGTCACCATCGACCCGAGCCTGGTCGAAGGCATGAGCGAAGACGACAAGGAAATGCTGGAAGCGGTCATCGCATCCGCGGTCAACGACGCCGTACGCAAGATCGAAGCCAACAGCCAGGAAAAAATGGGTAGCATGACTGCCGGCATGCAACTGCCACCGGGCATGAAACTGCCGTTCTGATTCGCCTTCAGGCGGCAAATGAGCTACAAAAAATGCCAGGCATTGCGCCTGGCATTTTTGTTTCTGGCTGACAGGGATGCGGTGCCTGTGAAGTCGCCTTCGCGAGCAAGCCCGCTCCCACAGGGGGGGGCGTCGTACACAAACCCACTGTGGGAGCGGGCTTGCTCGCGAAGAAGTCGCCCCGGTCTTGCTGAATAATCATCGAACGCCAAACCGCCACAAAGGTCTGCTCCCTATATCACTGAACCCCATCGATCACAGGAGACGCTGCCATGTCCGACCCCATTCCCCTCAATCAACGTATTGTCCTGGCTTCTCGCCCTGTCGGCGCGCCAACGCCGGAAAACTTCCGCATGGAGCGGGTGGCGCTACCGGATCTGGCCGACGGTCAGGTGCTGCTCAAGACCGTTTTCCTGTCGCTGGATCCCTACATGCGCGGACGTATGAGTGATGCACCGTCCTATGCGGCACCGGTGGAAATCGGCGAAGTCATGACCGGGGGCGCGGTCAGCCGGGTCGAGCGTTCCCTCAATCCGAAGTTTCAGGAAGGTGATCTGGTGGTCGGTGCCACCGGTTGGCAAAGCCACAGCATCAATGACGGGCGCAGCATCATCCCGGTGCCCAAAGGCCTGCCCAGTCCTTCGATGGCCCTCGGGGTGCTGGGCATGCCGGGCATGACCGCGTACATGGGCTTGATGGACATCGGCCAGCCCAAGGCCGGCGAAACCCTGGTGGTGGCGGCCGCATCTGGCGCGGTGGGTTCGGTGGTCGGCCAGGTTGCGAAGATCAAAGGCCTGCGCGTGGTCGGCGTGGCGGGTGGTGCGAAAAAGTGCCGTTATGTCGTCGAAGAACTGGGCTTCGATGCCTGCATCGACCACAGGAGCCCGGACTTTGCTGATGAGCTGGCACAGGCCTGTCCCAAGGGCATCGACATTTATTATGAAAACGTCGGTGGCAAGGTATTCGACGCCGTGCAGCCATTGCTCAACCCCAAGGCGCGGATTCCACTCTGCGGCCTGATTGCCTCCTACAACGCCCAAGAAGCTCCGAGCGGTCCGGATCGCCTGCCACTGTTGCAGCGCACGCTGTTGACCAAGCGTGTGCGCATCCAGGGCTTCATCGTGTTCGATGACTATGGTGATCGCCAACCGGAATTCCTCAGCGCCATGGTGCCGTGGGTACGTGATGGCAAGGTGAAGTTCCGCGAGGACGTGGTCGATGGCCTGGAACAGGCTCCCGACGCGTTCATCGGCCTGCTGGAGGGCCGTAACTTCGGCAAATTGGTGGTTCGGGTTTCCCGGGACTGAGTAATTGACGCTGCAATTTGACGCTAAACCGAGGCGCGGGTATAAACCGCGTCTCGTTGTTTTGTCGGACTTTTCCACCATGAGCTTCAGCCCTTTGATTCGCCAACTGATCGACGCCCTGCGAATTTTGCCCGGCGTGGGTCAGAAAACCGCCCAGCGCATGGCGTTGCAGTTGCTCGAACGTGACCGCAGCGGTGGTTCACGACTGGCACTGGCCTTGAGCCAGGCGATGGAAGGGGTCGGCCACTGCCGTTTGTGCCGTACGCTGACTGAAGATGATCTCTGCCCGCAATGCGCCGATACCCGTCGCGACGACACCTTGCTCTGCGTGGTGGAAGGCCCGATGGACGTCTATGCGGTGGAGCAGACCGGTTACCGCGGCCGCTATTTCGTGCTCAAGGGGCATCTGTCGCCGCTCGACGGTTTGGGCCCGGAAGCCATCGGCATTCCGCAATTGATGGCGCGGATCGAAGAGGCGGGTACCTTCACCGAAGTCATCCTGGCCACCAACCCGACCGTGGAAGGTGAAGCCACCGCGCACTACATTGCCCAATTGCTCAGCAGCAAAGGCCTGATCGCCTCGCGCATCGCCCACGGCGTACCGCTCGGTGGTGAGCTGGAGCTGGTGGATGGCGGCACGCTGGCGCATTCGTTTGCGGGGCGTAAGCCGATTTCTCTGTGATTTGAGTTGTTCGGGCTGACGCCTTCGCTGGCAAGCCAGCTCCTACATGGGTTAGTGATTTCCTGTAGGAGCTGGCTTGCCAGCGAACCAGGCACCTCGGTGTCGCTGGTTCACACAATCCTGTTGAAAACCAAGCAAGCGCTCGGTTAACTTCACTGACCCCTACAGTGGAGCTCGCCGATGTCTGCCTTTCAGGAATACTTCGACCCCAGCCACCAATTGGTCCGTGACAGCGTCAGACGTTTCGTCGAGCGCGAGATTCTTCCTGATATCGAGCAGTGGGAAGAAGCCGAAAGCTTTCCTCGCGAGCTCTATCTCAAGGCCGGCGCGGCGGGGATTCTCGGTATCGGTTACCCCGAAGCTTACGGAGGTAGCCATGAGGGGGATCTGTTCGCCAAAATTGCCGCCAGTGAAGAGTTGATGCGCTGCGGCTCCGGTGGGTTGGTTGCCGGCCTGGGTTCGCTGGATATCGGCTTGCCGCCCATTCTCAAGTGGGCCCGCCCCGAAGTGCGTGATCGTGTGCTGCCGCCGGTGCTGGCGGGAGAGAAGATCAGCGCCCTGGCCATCACCGAGCCCGGCGGTGGCTCCGACGTCGCCAACCTGCAAACCCGTGCCGTGCGCGACGGCGATTTTTACCGGGTCAGTGGCAGCAAAACCTTTATTACCAGCGGCGTGCGCGCGGATTTCTATACCGTCGCGGTGCGCACTGGCGAGCCAGGTTTCGCTGGCATCAGCCTGTTGTTGATCGAGAAGGGCACGCCCGGTTTCACCGTAGGACGGCAGTTGAAGAAAATGGGCTGGTGGGCGTCAGACACGGCTGAACTGTTCTTTGATGATTGCCCGGTGCCCGCAGGAAATCTGATCGGCGCCGAGAACATGGGTTTTGCCTGCATCATGGGCAATTTTCAGAGTGAGCGCCTGGCCCTGGCGTTGATGGCCAACATGACCGCACAGCTTGCGCTGGAAGAAAGCCTGAAATGGGCGCGCCAGCGCGAAGCCTTTGGCAAACCGATCGGCAAGTTTCAGGTGATCAAGCATCGCCTCGCCGAGATGGCGACCGCGCTGGAAGTGTCCCGGGAGTTCACTTACCGCCAGGCCGCGAAAATGGCGGCGGGGCAGAGCGTGATCAAGGAGATTTCCATGGCCAAGAATTTTGCGACGGATACGGCAGACCGGATCGTCAACGATGCGGTGCAGATACTGGGTGGGCTGGGTTACATGCGCGAGAGTCTGGTGGAGCGGCTGTACCGCGACAACCGGATCCTGTCGATTGGCGGTGGTACACGGGAAGTGATGAACGAGATCATCAGCAAGCAGATGGGGCTTTGATTTTGGCGGTGTGGCGGCTGACGCTTTCGCTGGCAAGCCAGCTCCTACGGGGCGCGCTCGACTGTAGGAGCTGGCTTGCCAGCGAAGGCGGTTTGGAAGGCGCCGCTTACTTGTCGGTCAGCGCAAACTGCGTCAGGCAGAACGTAGGAATGCCCATGTCTTCCAGGCGCTGTGAGCCACCCAGCTCCGGCAGGTCGATAATCGCTGCCGCTTCATGCACCCGCGCGCCCATGCGGCGGATCAGGTTCGCTGCGGCAATCAGGGTGCCGCCGGTAGCGATCAGATCATCGAACATCACCACTGAATCGCCTTCGCACAAGCTGTCGGCGTGCACTTCCAGGAAGGCTTCGCCGTATTCGGTCGCATAGCCCTCGGCCAGCACGTCAGCCGGCAGTTTGCCTTGCTTGCGGAACAGCACCAGCGGCTTGTTCAACTGATAGGCCAGTACCGAACCGATCAGGAAGCCACGGGCGTCCATGGCGCCGATATGGGTGAAGTCAGCCTCGACATAACGATGAGCGAAGCTGTCCATCACCAGGCGCAGGGCCGTGGGCGACTGGAACAGCGGGGTGATGTCGCGAAAGATCACACCCGGTTTCGGGAAGTCGATGACAGGGCGGATAAGGGATTTGATGTCGAAGGAGTCGAAGGCCATAGTCGAAGAATCCTGGCAGGGCTGCAAACGACGAAGTATAACGGCGGCTGAACCGTTTCGCTCAGCCGCAACGGTTTGTTTCAGCTTTCCAGTGAGCCGCCGGCCAGGGCGCATAGCTGGATCGGGTCAAGAATCCGGATTTCCTTGCCTTCTGCCGCGATCAGTTCGTTTTGCTGGAAGCGCGTAAAGACGCGGGACACGGTCTCCACCGCCAGGCCCAGGTAGTTGCCGATTTCGTTGCGCGACATGCTCAGGCGGAACTGATTGGCGGAAAAGCCCCGGGCGCGGAAGCGTGCCGAGAGGTTGACCAGAAACGTGGCGATGCGTTCGTCGGCGGTTTTTTTCGACAACAGCAGCATCATCTGCTGGTCGTCACGGATTTCGCGGCTCATCACGCGCATCAACTGACGGCGCAACTGCGGCAGTTGCAGGGCCAGTTCGTCGAGGCGTTCAAAGGGGATTTCACACACTGACGTGGTTTCCAGGGCTTGCGCCGACACCGGATGCTTTTCGGTGTCCATGCCCGACAGGCCGACCAGTTCGCTGGGCAGGTGAAAGCCGGTGAGCTGTTCTTCGCCGGTGTCGCTCAGGCTGAAGGTCTTGAGGGCGCCAGAACGGACTGCGTAAACAGCATCGAAGGTATCGCCCTGGCGGAACAGAAATTCGCCTTTTTTCAGCGGTCGGCCACGTTTGACGATTTCGTCCAGCGCATCCATGTCTTCCAGATTCAATGAAAGTGGCAGGCAAAGAGGGGCCAGGCTGCAATCCTTGCAATGGGCTTGATTATGAGCGCGCAGTTTTACTGGCTCGGACATTTCTTCAATCCTTGTGGGAAAACACACATAAGATGTAAGGGTAACTCACCCGAGGAGATTGCGGCCAGTCCGTGGCGCTTTGTCGCAGCGGCCTAGATCACCCGGGAAAAGCGCTGGCGGCTGTGTTGTTCCAGGTACGCGTCGAAGACCATGCACACCGAGCGCACCAACAATCGCCCGGCGGGCAGGATGGTGATCCTGTCGCGGTCGAGTTCGATCAGCCCGTCTTTGGCCATGTCTTGCAGTTGGGGCCAGAGTTCGCCGAAATAGCCCTGAAAATCGATGTTGAATGCCTGTTCGATGTCGGAAAATTCCAGGCTGAAGGTGCAGATCAATTGCTGGATGACCGCGCGCCGCAGGCGGTCGTCAGCGTTGCATGACAGGCCACGGCTGGTGGCCAGTTGCGACGCTGCGAGCGCGTTCTGATACTGGTTCAGGTCGCTACTGTTCTGGCAGTAAAGGTCGCCGATCTGGCTGATCGCCGAGACGCCGAGGCCGATCAAATCGCAATGACCGTGGGTGGTGTAGCCCTGGAAGTTGCGTTGCAGTGTCGATTCTTCCTGGGCAATCGCCAGCTCATCGTCAGGCAGGGCGAAGTGGTCCATGCCGATGTAGCGGTAGCCGGCGTTGATCAGTTGCTCAATGGTGCGCTGCAGCATTTCCAGTTTCTGCGCGGGTGTCGGCAGTTCATTGCTGTTGATGCGCCGCTGCGGCATGAAGCGTTCCGGCAGGTGAGCGTAGTTGAACACCGATAACCTGTCCGGTTGCAGGTGGATGACCTCTTCGACGGTGCGGGCGAAGTTTTCCGGCGTCTGTTTCGGCAGACCGTAGATCAGGTCGATATTGATCGAGCGAAACTGCAAGGTTCGGGCGGCGTCGATCACCGCGCGAGTTTCTTCCAGGCTTTGCAGGCGATTGACCGCTCGCTGGACCGCCGGGTCGAGGTCTTGCAGGCCGATACTGACCCGATTGAAGCCCAATTCGCGCAGCAGGCCCATGGTCGACCAGTCGGCCTCGCGCGGGTCGATTTCGATGCTGTAGTCACCGGAGTCGTCGTCCAGCAAATTGAAGTGTTTGCGCAATTGCGCCATCAACTGGCGCAGCTCGTCATGGCTGAGAAAGGTGGGCGTGCCGCCACCGAAGTGCAGTTGCTCGACTTTTTGTGTGGGGTCGAGGTGGCAGGCGATCAACTGGATTTCCTGTTCCAGGCGCTGCAAATAGGGCTGCGCCCGGCCGCGATCCTTGGTGATGACCTTGTTGCAGGCGCAGTAATAGCAAATGTTCGCGCAGAACGGCACGTGCACGTACAGCGACAACGGGCGTTGGGCCTTGCGGCTGTCGCGCAGGGCATGGAACAGGTCAAAAGTGCCGACCTGGCTGTTGAATTGCACGGCAGTCGGATACGAGGTGTAGCGTGGTCCCGCCAGGTCATAGCGGCGGATCAGATCGGTGTCCCAACGAATGGCGTCGAGCATCATGCGGGCATTCCCCGGATAGGCTGGCAGTGTCAGCCACTTTATGCGAGGGCGGGGTGGGGCATCTTGATTTGCATCAAGGGTGTCATTGCCAAACATCACCCTGTAGCAGCTGCCGAGCCTGCGAGGCTGCGTTCGGCGGCGCAGCCGTCGTGAAATCAGACTGTGCGGTGTTTCAGGTGAATTTGGTGCTCAGGGTTTACGACGGCTGCGCCGCCGAACGCAGCCTCGCAGGCTCGGCAGCTGCTACACGGGGGGGGGCCGCCGATCTAGTGCCCCATGAGCCAATGCTGATGCGGCCCCGGCAAGGTCCAGATGCCAAACAGCATCACCAGCAACCCGCCCGCCATCCGCACGCTGCGCTTGCGCAACAGTGCGGTGATGCGCTCGGCGGCGAGGCCGGTCGCCAGCAGCACCGGCCAGGTGCCGAGCCCGAACGCGAGCATCAACAATGCACTGTCCAGCGCGTTGCCCTGACTGGCCGACCATAGCAAGGTGCTGTAAACCAGGCCGCACGGCAGCCATCCCCAGAGTGCGCCCAACAGCAGCGCGCGCGGAACGCTCGACACCGGCAGCAACCGGTTGGCGACTGGCTGGATATGCCGCCACAAGCCTCGACCGAGGCTTTCGATACGGGTCAGGCCGCTCCACCAGCCGGCCAGGTACAGGCCCATGGCGATCAGCAGCAATCCGGCGAGGATGCGCAGGAACATCGCCGCTGGGCTGCTGGCCACGGCCCATCCGGCCAGGCCGATCAGCAATCCGGCGCAGGCGTAACTCAGAATCCGCCCCAGGTTGTAGGCCAGCAGCAGGCGAAAGCGGCGGCTGCGTTGTTCCTTGGGAATCGCCAGGGTCAGCGCGCCCATCAAACCGCCGCACATGCCCAGGCAATGGCCGCCGCCGAGCAAGCCGAGGATCACCGCAGACACCAGCAGTGGTGCCAGTTCAAGCATGGGGCGGTGCCTTGTCTTGCGGCTTGGCCGGTTGGCCACTGGCCTCATCGACGGCGGCGGTGTGGTTCGGGTCCTGGTCGTCGAACAGGATGCTGTGGGCCGGGCCGTCGAGGTCGTCGTACTGACCGCTGTCGACTGCCCAGAAGAAGATATAGACGGCGATGGCCACGATCAGCAGCGCAGCGGGAATCATCACGTAAAGAGCTGGCATCTGGACTCCATGCTCGCGCGGCTCAGGCCGGCAGCGGGCGGGTTTCTGGCGTGGTGGAGAGGGCGGGCGCGCTCGGCATTCGAGTCAGGCGCAGGGCGTTCAACACCACGGTCAACGAACTGATCGACATGCCCACCGCAGCCCACACCGGGGTGATCCAGCCGAGGGCGGCGAAGGGCAACATGAGGCCATTGTACAACCCGGCCCACAACAGGTTCTCGATAATCACCCGACGGGTGCGCCGTGCCAGGCTGAAGGCTTGCACGAGGGCGTCGAGGCGGTTGGACAGCAGCACGGCATCGGCACTGGTTTTCGCCAGATCGGTGGCCGAGCCCATGGCGACGCTGATATCCGCAGCTGCCAGCACTGGCACGTCATTGACCCCGTCACCCAGCATTAACACCTTGCGACCTTCTTTGTGCAGTTGTTGCAGGACTTGCAGTTTATCGTCCGGACGCAAACCACCGCGGGCTTCATCGATGCCCAGTTCCGCCGCCACACTGGCGACCATCGGCGAACTGTCGCCGGACAACAACAGCGTGCGCCAGCCACGTGCCTTGCACGCGGCCAGCAGCGCGGGCGCATCGGCACGCAAGCGATCATCGAGAGCGAGCCAGGCCAGCGGTCCCTGGCCGTCGCCCAGCAGCAGCCATTGGCCGGCTTCTTCGGGCATCGGCGGCACCACGGCGCCACTGAGTTCGCAGACGAATCCCGGTTGACCGATGCGCAGGCGCCGCCCTTCAACCAGACCCTCCAGGCCGAGTCCCGGAGTGCTGTGGACTTCTTCGGCCGCCATTGGCGCACGACCGAAAGCACGGGCGATCGGGTGTTCGGAGCGATTTTCCAGGGCCGCGGCGAGGCTCAGGCATTGATCACTGTCGAGCGGACCGAGAGGGCGGATCGAGCGCAGCGCCAGGCGCCCTTCGGTGAGGGTGCCGGTCTTGTCGAAAATCACCGTGTCGATCTGGTTCAGGCCTTCCAGCACATGACCGCGCGTCAGCAGCAGGCCAAGTTTGTGCAATGTGCCGGTGGCGGCGGTGAGCGCGGTCGGTGTCGCCAGCGACAATGCACACGGGCACGTCGCCACGAGCATCGCCAGCACAATCCAGAATGCCCGCGAGGCATCCAGTTGCCACCACAGCAGCCCAATCGCGGCTGCAGCGATCAGCGACAACAGCAGGAACCATTGCGCGGCGCGGTCGGCGATTTCCGCCAGGCGCGGCTTTTCGGCCTGGGCGCGATCCAGCAGGCGGACGATGGCCGAGAGGCGAGTGTCCTGGCCCAGGGCCTGGACCTCGACGGTCAGCGCGCCTTCGACGTTCAGGGTGCCAGCGGTGACCGCATCGCCGAGGGTGCGGGGTTGCGGCAGGTATTCGCCGGTCAGCAGCGACTCGTCGACACTCGACTGGCCGTCGAGGATCTTGCCGTCAGCCGGGAGAATGGCGCCCGGATGAACCAGCACGTGATCGCCGACACGCAGTTCACTGAGCAGAATGCGTTCGCTCTGGCCGTCAGGCGTCAAGCGCAGGCAGGAGGCGGGCAACAGGTTCACCAGTTGCGCAGTGGCGGCGGCCGTGCGCTCGCGGGCGCGCCGTTCCAGATAACGCCCGGCCAGCAGGAACAGGGCAAACATGCCGACGGCATCGAAATACAGTTCGCCGACCCCGGTGATCGAGGTCCAGATCCCGGCAACGTAGGCACTGCCGATGGCCAGTGACACGGAAACGTCCATGGTCAGGTGGCGGGTACGCAAATCGCGCATGGCACCTTTGAAGAACGGCGCGCAGCTGTAGAACACGATCGGGGTGGTGAGGAACAGGGCGACCCAGCGCAGGATGGTGTGCAGTTCAGGGCTGAGGTCGATGTTGAATTCAGGCCAGGTGGCCATGGTTGCCATCATCGCCTGGAACCACAGCAGCCCGGCCACGCCGAGCTGGCGCAGGGCCAGACGGTTTTCGCTGGCCAGTTGTTCGCTGGCGCGGTCGGCCTGGTACGGGTGTGCGGCGTAACCGATGTGGCGCAGTTCGCTGAGGATCTGGCTCAGCGGTAATTGCGCATCGGCCCAGCGTACGTGCAGGCGATGGTTGGACAGGTTCAGGCGCGCTTCAGCCACCGCCGGCAAGGTTCGCAGGTGTTTCTCGATCAACCAGCCGCAGGCAGCGCAGCTGATGCCTTCCATCAGGAGTGTGGTTTCGGCGAGCTCGCCTTCGTGACGAACAAAGGGCTGCTGTACATCGGCACGGTCGTACAGCGCCAGTTCATCCACCAGTTGCACCGGCAACGCTTCAGGGTTGGCCGAGGCTTCGCTGCGGTGCTGGTAATAGTTTTCCAGGCCGCCAGCAACAATGGCTTCGGCCACGGCCTGGCAACCCGGGCAGCAGAATTCGCGGGATTGCCCCAGGACCGCAGCGGTGAAGCGGCTGCCGGCCGGGACGGGCAGGGCGCAGTGGTAGCAGGGGAGTGGGGTGGTCATGAGGTTTTCATTAATGCCGCTGGATCTCTGTCGTCAAGTAGGGCCTCTTCGCGGGCAAGCCCGCTCCCACAGTTGATCAATGTCGTGCACAGAATTTGTGTACACCAGTGATCCCTGTGGGAGCGGGCTTGCCCGCGAATGCGCGAAGCGCAGCCTTTTTACTTCTTCAGGTCTTCCGCGCCTTGCAACGGTTCGTCGCCCAGCAGCAGCTCCTTGTCATGGCTGACCGGTTCTTCTTCGAACATGCGCCAGATGTGGTCGTCCTGAGTGCCGAGCAACTCGACAAAACGCCGGCCTTCGACCTTGTCACTCAACTGGCCGATGTAGCGGCCCTGTTCGGTTTCGCTGCGGGTCAGGGTGATCTTGCGATCCTTTTCCGGTTGGGTCGGCGAGATCAGGTTCAGCTCCAGGGTCTTGGGCTGGCTGTCGCCGCTCAGGCGCAAGTCAACCTCTCCGGTCACGTCATCGAGATGAACGCTGGCGCGCATTTTCAGGTTCTGGGCCAGCAGTTCGCGGTCGAGGGAGCGGTTGATGCCTTTGCCTGCCTCGTAGTAGTTGTCGTTGACCAGGTTGTCCGGGTTCTTCACCGCGATGGTCACCATGGACAAGGTCAAGGTCACCGAGCAGGCCAGGATCCCGATGATGATCCACGGCCAGAGGTGCTTGTACCAGGGGCTTGCGGCAGTTGCTGCGGGCATGTTCTGTTCTCTCAACGATTTTGTGGGCCGATGAATCGGCTCTTGGCTTCAATGTGGACGCTGTCGTCATCGGCATCCTTGAGGATGAATTTCACCTCGTTGGTGCTCGACGGCAGTTTTTCCGGGGCGACGGACAGCTCGGCAGGCTGGCTGACGATCTCGCCGGCCGCGACCTTGATCTCGCGTCGGCCCTGCAATTTGATATCCGGCAGGCCAGAGGCTTCGAGCAAGTAGGTATGGTCGCGCTGGTCCTTGTTCATGATTTTCAGGCTGTAGACGTTTTCGATCCGGCCTTCGGCGTTCTCGCGGTACAGCACGCGGTCTTTGCTGACATCGAAGCCCACCAGCGAACGCATGAAGAATGCCGTCACCAGCAAGCTGATCATTGCCAGCAGCACAATGGCATAACCGATCAGGCGCGGACGCAGTTTATGGGTTTTCTGCCCGGACAGGTTGTGCTCGGTGGTGTAGCTGATCAGCCCGCGCGGATATTCCATTTTGTCCATGACGGCGTCGCAGGCATCGATGCAGGCGGCGCATCCGATGCATTCGATTTGCAGGCCGTCGCGGATGTCGATGCCGGTCGGGCAAACCTGGACACACATGGTGCAATCGATGCAGTCGCCCAGGCCCTGGGCCTTGTAGTCGATGCCTTTTTTACGTGGGCCACGGCTTTCGCCACGGCGCGGGTCGTAGGAAACGATCAGGGTGTCCTTGTCGAACATCACGCTCTGGAAGCGCGCGTATGGGCACATGTAGATGCACACCTGTTCACGCAACCAGCCGGCGTTGCCATAAGTGGCGAGGGTGAAGAAACCGACCCAGAAATACGACCAGCCATCCGCTTCGCCGATAAAAAATTCGATGGTCAGTTCGCGGATCGGCGAGAAGTAGCCGACGAAGGTCATGCCGGTGACGAAACCGATCAACAGCCACAGGCTGTGCTTGCTGAACTTGCGCAGGAACTTGTTGGCGCTCATTGGCGCCTTGTCGAGCTTGATGCGTTGGTTGCGGTCACCTTCGGTGACTTTTTCGCACCACATGAAGATCCAGGTCCAGACGCTTTGCGGACAGGTATAGCCGCACCAGACCCGTCCGGCGTACACGGTGATGAAGAACAGGCCGAACGCGGCGATGATCAACATGCCGGACAACAGGATGAAATCCTGAGGCCAGAAGGTGGCGCCGAAAATGAAGAACTTGCGCTCCGGCAAGTTCCACCAGACGGCCTGATGACCGCCCCAGTTCAGCCACACCGTACCGAAATACAGCAGGAACAACACGGCACCGCCGGTCATCCGCAGATTACGAAACAGGCCGGTGAAGGCGCGGGTGTAGATTTTTTCTCTGGAGGCGTAGAGGTCGACGCTGTTGTTCGCGTTCTTGGCGGGTGGAGTGACGTCGTGTACCGGAATCTGGTTGCTCATCATTGCATCCCACGGCAGTGGAAAAGTGCCTCGGTCAGTACGTGCCAACCGCGGTCAAAAAGGGGTGTTGCAGTGGCGCAATGATACGCCTGTCGCTCTAGCCTGCGGGTGCGACCTTTGGTCACGTTTGGCAAAATCAATTGATGGTGTAATGACTTGAATCAATTGACTTGTAAATTATGGACGGTTTTCAGGTGCGGGCGGAATCAATTCGTTGAAGTCGATGCTGTCTTCAGGCAACGCAACAACCTGTAGGAGCCAGCTTGCTGGCGATGGAGTCAAGGGCGCCGCGTTGAACCAGAGGGCACGCGTTGTCGTAAACGACCATCGCCAGCAAGCTGGCTCCTACAGTTTCCCGGGAATGCGTGAAGAGCCATAAAAAAGGCCCCGCCAATTCACATTGGCGGGGCCGTTTTTTGTTGCATCAAGCGTTTGACTTACTGGGCGTCCGCTGCCTTCTCACCGTGAGACAGGCTGTAGACGTAAGCGGCCAGCAGGTGAACTTTGTCGTTGCCTTGCAACTGCTCTTGCGCAGGCATCTGGCCCTGACGGCCGTAACGGATGGTTTGCTGCAGTTGAGCGAAGCTCGAACCGTAGATGAACGCGGCCGGGTGAGTCAGGTCAGGCGCGCCCATCGCTGGCGTACCTTTGCCTTCCGGACCGTGGCACGCCACGCAGTTGGTGGCGAACAGTTTCTGCCCGGCAACCGGGTCGGCCTTGGCGCCTTCCGGCAGCTTGCGGCCATCGAGGTTGGTCAGGACAAACGCGGCCACGTCGGCCACGCCTTGCTCGCCGATCACTTCAGCCCACGCCGGCATTACTGCATGACGGCCGCCCATGATGGTGGTCTTGATGGTTGCCGGCTCGCCGCCCCAGCGCCAGTCGGCGTCGGTCAGGTTAGGGAAGCCATAGGCGCCCTTGGCGTCGGAACCGTGGCAAACCGAGCAGTTGGAGGCGAACAGACGGCCACCCATCTTCAGGGCTTGCGGGTCTTTGGCCACTTCTTCGATTGGCATGGCAGCGAACTTGGCGAAGATCGGACCGAACTTGGCGTCCGACCTGGCCATTTCCTTTTCCCACTCGTGAACGCCGGTCCAGCCGGTCTGGCCGTTGGCGAACGGGGTCTGCTTCTCGTTGTCGAGGTAGCCGTAACCCGGCAGCAGGCCTTTCCAGTTACCCAGGCCCGGATACAGCGCCAGGTAGCCCAGTGCGAAGATGATGGTGCCCACGAACAGCATGAACCACCATTTCGGCAGCGGGTTGTCGTACTCCTCGATCCCGTCGAAGGAGTGCCCGACCGTCTCGTCTGTCTGCTCTGCGCGCTGGCCCTTGCGGGTCGACAGCAACAGCCAGGTCAGGCAAAAGATCGTACCGAGACTGAGGACTGTGACGTACAGACTCCAGAATGTAGTCATTCTTTGTTACTCCTAGAAGCTTGCTCGACGTGCTTGATGGCTTCGGGATCATCCGCGAAAGGCAGCAAGGTCGCGTCTTCAAACTCCGACTTGCGCTTGGGACTGAACACCCACAGTGCCAGTCCGATGAAGGCCACCATCACAACAACGGTGCCCAGGCCACGAATCATCCCGATATCCATCTAATTCACCGTTTGCTTTTGATGATGGTGCCCAGGCCTTGCAGATAGGCCACCAGCGCGTCCATTTCGGTTTTGCCCTTCACGGCATCCTTGGCACCGGCGATGTCTTCGTCGGTGTAAGGGACGCCGAGCGTGCGCAAGACTTCCATTTTTTTCGCAGTGTCTTTGCCGTCGAGCTTGTTTTCCACGAGGAACGGGTAGGCCGGCATTTTCGACTCAGGCACTACGTTGCGCGGGTTGTACAAGTGCGCACGCTGCCAGTCATCGGAGTAACGACCGCCGACACGGGCCAGGTCCGGACCGGTACGCTTGGAACCCCACAGGAACGGGTGGTCCCAGACGCTTTCACCGGCGACCGAGTAGTGGCCGTAGCGTTCTGTTTCGGCGCGGAACGGACGGATCATCTGCGAGTGGCAGCCGACACAACCGTTGGCGATATAAATGTCCCGGCCTTCCAGCTCAAGGGCGGTGCGGGGCTTCATGCCCTCGACCGGCTTGTTGGTGACATCCTGGAAAAACAGCGGAACGATCTGGGTCAGGCCGCCGACGCTGACGGCGATGACCATGAAGAAGGCCAGCAGGCCAATATTCTTCTCGACTGCTTCATGCTTCATCAGTGAGCTCCAACTACAACGATCTGTTCGGCGGCTTCAGCTTCAGCCGGGTTCGAGGCGCGTACGGTACGGAATACGTTGTAGGCCATGAACAACATGCCGGTGGCGAAGAACGCACCGCCCAGGGCGCGAACGATGAAACCAGGGTGGCTGGCTTGCAGCGCTTCGACGAACGAGTAGGTGAGGGTGCCGTCGTCGTTGATTGCACGCCACATCAGGCCCTGGGTAATGCCGTTGACCCACATCGAGGCGATGTAGAGCACGGTACCGATGGTCGCGAGCCAGAAGTGGGTGTTGATCAGGCCGGTGCTGTGCATCTGCGCACGACCGAACAGTTTCGGGATCATGTGGTAGATGGCGCCGATCGAGATCATCGCTACCCAGCCCAAGGCACCGGCGTGTACGTGGCCGATGGTCCAGTCGGTGTAGTGCGACAGCGAGTTGACGGTCTTGATCGCCATCATCGGACCTTCGAAGGTCGACATGCCGTAGAACGCCAGGGAGACAACCAGGAAGCGCAGGATTGGGTCGGTGCGCAGCTTATGCCAGGCGCCCGAGAGGGTCATCATGCCGTTGATCATGCCGCCCCAGCTCGGAGCCAGCAGGATGATCGACATCGCCATGCCCAGGGACTGCGCCCAGTCCGGCAGTGCGGTGTAGTGCAGGTGGTGCGGACCGGCCCAGATGTACAGCGTGATCAGTGCCCAGAAGTGCACGATCGACAGGCGATAGGAATAGATCGGGCGTTCGGCCTGTTTCGGCACGAAGTAGTACATCATCCCCAGGAAGCCGGTGGTCAGGAAGAAACCTACGGCGTTGTGGCCGTACCACCACTGGATCATCGCATCCGTCGCACCCGAGTAGGCCGAGTAGGACTTGAACAGGCTGACCGGCAGCGACATGTGGTTGACGATGTGCAACATCGCGGTCACGACGATGAACGCGCCGTAGAACCAGTTACCCACATAGATGTGCTTGGTCTTGCGCTTGACGATGGTGCCGAAGAACACCAGACCGTAGGTGACCCAGACAATGGCCAGCAGAATAGCCAGGGGCCATTCCAGTTCCGCGTATTCCTTGGTGGTGGTGAAACCCATCGGCAAGGTAATGATTGCGCCGACGATCACCGCTTGCCATCCCCAGAAGGTGAAGGCGGCGAGGCTGTCGGAAATCAGTCGCGTTTGGCAGGTTCGCTGCACGACGTAATAAGAAGTGGCAAACAGTGCACATCCACCGAAGGCGAAAATCACCAGGTTGGTGTGCAACGGGCGTAAGCGTCCAAAAGTCGTCCACGGCAGACCGAAGTTCAATTCCGGCCATACGAGCTGTGAGGCGATGAAGACACCGAGCCCCATGCCAAGGATCCCCCAGACCACCGTCATGATGGCGAACTGGCGGACTACCTTATAGTTATAAGCAGTCGGACTGATTGCTGTGCTCATTCTAAGGTTCCACGGTTTGGGTGTTTTATTAGGATTAAAAATCGGCCGCAAGTATGGAGAAAGCAGGGGGTCATTGCAACGCGCCATGACCTGGGTCAATGCTTTCAAATGCTGATTCTGCGGCCTTTCCATGCGCCGCGTAGGGACAAAATTGCCCACGGACAAAACGTCCTGGCGGACTGATCAGGCGAGGGGGTCAGGTCGGATGTAACGGGGTGTGTTCAAACGCAACGTTTGGCTGACCGAAGGCAATTGGCGCGACAGCCGGTATCTACCAGCCTTTGCGGCCTGTCATCGGGCAGATTCGTCGAACACATCGTTCAGGGTCGACCTGGAACCGGCACCGGCCAGTCCGCATCGGGGGAAGCTTAGACCTGAATCCGGGGAACCGAAAGGAAGAGTCAAAGAGGGTGCGACAATGCGTCGCAAAGGGGCAGGGAACTGCCGCATCCGGGAGAATGCGGCAGCAGAGCGGTCGGGATTTATTCGCGGTTGTCTTCAGCCTGTAAGCGCTCGGTATTCAAACCGTGGGACAGGCTGTACACATACGCGGCCAGCAATTGCACCTTATCGTTGCCGAGCAGTTCGTTTTGCGCCGGCATATGGCCCTGGCGGCCATGACGAATCGTCTGTTCAAGTTGCGTCAGGCTTGTACCGTAAATGAATCCCGCCGGGTGCGTGAGATTCGGCGCGCCCATGGCTTCAGTGCCCTGGCCGTTTGCCCCATGGCAGGCTACGCACGTGGTGCTGAACGCTTGCTGTCCGGCTTGCAGGTCGGCTTTGCTGTCGGCAGGCAACGGCAGGCCGGCCAGATCATGGCGCACATAAGCGGCGACGTTCCTCACACCTTCTTCGCCCAGAACTTCACCCCAGGCCGGCATCATCGCCATCCGGCCACCCATGATGGTGGTCTTGATCGTTTCGGCCGCGCCGCCCCAGCGCCAGTCGCTGTCGGTCAGGTTGGGGAAGCCGAATGCACCCTTGGCGTCCGAGCCGTGGCACACCGAGCAGTTGGAGGCGAACAGACGTCCGCCCATTTTCAGCGCTTGCGGGTCTTTGGCAACTTCTTCCAGTGGCATTGCTGCGAATTTGGCGAAGATCGGTCCGAACTTCGCGTCAGCCCTGGCCATTTCCTTTTCCCATTCGTGCACGCCGGTCCAGCCATTTTCGTAGCCGGGCAGGATGCCTTTCCAGTTGCCCAGGCCCGGATAAAGGATCAGGTAACCGACGGCAAATACCAGGGTGCCGGCGAACAGCATGAACCACCATTGCGGCAACGGGTTGTCGTACTCCTCGATGCCGTCGAAGCTGTGGCCCATGGTCTGGTCGACACTGCCCTTGGTTTCACCCTTGCGCGTGCCGATCAGCAGCCAGGTCAGGCCGATCAGGCTGCCGATGGTCAGTACGCAGATCCACGTACTCCAGAAGGTGGTCATGGCCGGGTACTCCTTGTTGCTGAATCTTCGGTGATGTCGGGTTGTGGCTCGTCGGCGAACGGCAGCAGGCGCGCTTCGGCGAATTCCGGGTTGCGCTTGCCGTTGAACACCCACAGGGTCAGGCCGACGAAGGCGATGAAGACAACGACGGTGCCCAAGCCGCGGATCATTCCAGTGCTTATCTCAACAACCATGGCTCACCTCTTGCTCTTGATCGCAGTGCCGAGCACTTGCAGGTAGGCGACCAGCGCGTCCATTTCGCTCTTGCCCTTGAGCGAGGCAACGGCACCGGTGATGTCCTCGTCGGTGTACGGCACGCCGAGGGTACGCATGGCGCGCAGCTTGGTTTCGGTGTGGCTGCTGTCGAGCTGATTGGCCACCAACCACGGGTAGGCGGGCATCTTCGACTCCGGCACGACGTTGCGCGGGTTGTACAAGTGCGCGCGGTGCCAGTCATCCGAGTAACGCGCGCCGACCCGCGCCAGGTCCGGCCCGGTGCGTTTCGAACCCCACAGGAACGGGTGGTCCCAAACGCTTTCGCCGGCCACCGAGTAGTGCCCGTAGCGTTCGGTCTCGGCGCGGAACGGACGGATCATCTGCGAGTGGCAACCGACGCAGCCCTCGCGGATGTAGAGGTCGCGACCTTCCAGTTGCAGCGCGGTGTAGGGCTTCATGCCTTCCACCGGTTTGTTGGTCACGTCCTGGAAGAACAGCGGGACGATCTGGGTCAGGCCGCCAATGCTCACGGCCAGGATCATCAGCAACAGCAACAGGCCGACGTTTTTCTCGATAGTTTCGTGTTTCATGGCGGACTCCTCAGGCCATCTGCGCGGCAGCGGCGACGGCAGCAGGCTGCGAGGCCCGCACGGTGCGCCAGGTGTTGTAGGCCATCAGGAACATGCCGCTGAGGAAGATCGCGCCACCCACCAGCCGCACGACGAAGCCAGGGTGGCTGGCCACCAGGGTCTCGACGAAGGAGTAAGTCAGCGTGCCGTCCTCGTTCACCGCACGCCACATCAGGCCCTGGGCGATACCGTTGACCCACATCGAGGCGATGTACAACACGGTGCCGATGGTGGCGAGCCAGAAGTGCGCGTTGATCAGGCCGATGCTGTGCATCTGCTCGCGTCCGAAGACTTTCGGGATCATGTGGTACAGCGCGCCGATGGAAATCATCGCCACCCAGCCGAGTGCGCCGGCGTGTACGTGGCCGATGGTCCAGTCGGTGTAGTGGGAGAGGGCGTTGACCGTCTTGATCGCCATCATCGGCCCTTCGAAGGTCGACATGCCGTAGAACGCCAGGGACACCACGAGGAAACGCAGGATCGGGTCGCTGCGCAACTTATGCCAGGCGCCCGACAGGGTCATCATGCCGTTGATCATCCCGCCCCAGCTCGGTGCCAGCAGGATCAGCGACATCACCATGCCCAGCGACTGCGCCCAGTCCGGCAGCGCGGTGTAGTGCAAATGGTGCGGACCGGCCCAGATGTACAGGGTGATCAGCGCCCAGAAATGCACGATCGACAGGCGATAGGAATACACCGGGCGCTCGGCCTGTTTCGGCACGAAGTAGTACATCATCCCGAGGAAGCCGGCGGTAAGGAAAAAGCCCACGGCGTTGTGCCCGTACCACCATTGCACCATCGCGTCGGTGGCACCGGCGTACAGCGAGTAGGACTTGGTGAAGCTGACCGGCAGTTCCAGGTTGTTGACGATGTGCAGGATCGCCACGGTGATGATGAACGCACCGAAGAACCAGTTACCGACATAGATGTGTTTGGTCTTGCGCTGCATGATCGTGCCGAAGAACACGATGGCGTAGGCGACCCAGACAATGGTGATCAGGATGTCGATCGGCCATTCCAGTTCGGCGTATTCCTTGGAACTGGTGTAGCCCAGCGGCAGGCTGATGGCCGCGAGCAGAATCACCAGTTGCCAGCCCCAGAAGCAGAACGCGGCGATTTTCGGCGCAAACAATTGGGCTTGGCAGGTGCGTTGCACCGAATAGAACGAACTGGCGAACAAGGCGCAGCCGCCGAAGGCGAAGATCACCGCGTTGGTGTGCAGTGGGCGCAAGCGGCCGAAGCTGGTCCACGGCAGATTGAAGTTGAGTTCGGGCCAGACCAACTGGGCAGCGAGAAAAACCCCGAGCCCCATGCCGACGATGCCCCACACCACCGTCATAATGGCGAATTGGCGGACCACCTTGTAGTTGTAGGCGGTACTGATAGAAGTGTTCATGGTTCCCCATCCACGGTTCAGCTGAAGTGAGCGCGCTCGCGCGAGGCGGCGCATCCTTCGGCCGGAGTTATAGGCAGACTAAAAGCGAGGCAAGCATGGACAAAGGGCACAAGGCCGGTATTGACGGGGATCAATGGGCGCAGTGTGTGCGGGATCGCGGATGGCTCTGGAGCGCCGCGTCAGTCCCGGCTTCGGCGACGCTGATCCTCGCCCATGGCGCCGGCGCGCCGATGGACAGCGACTGGATGAGCGACATGGCTGCACGCCTTGCCGGGCTTGGCGTCAACGTCTTGCGTTTCGAGTTTCCCTATATGGCGCAACGGCGCACCGACGGCGGCAAGCGCCCGCCAAATCCGGCCCCGAAACTGCTGGAGTGCTGGCGCGAGGTGTATGCCGAAGTGCGACGCCATGTCGCCGGGCCGCTGGCCATCGGTGGCAAGTCCATGGGCGGGCGGATGGCCAGTTTGCTGGCCGATGAGTTGGGTGTGGATGCGCTGGTGTGCCTGGGCTATCCGTTTTATGCGGTGGGCAAACCGGAGAAGCCACGGGTCGAACATTTGGCCGGGCTGAAGACTCGGACCTTGATCGTACAGGGCGAGCGCGATGCGTTGGGCAATCGCGAGGCGGTCGAAGGTTATGCGCTATCGCCGAGTATCGAGGTGTTCTGGCTGGTGGCGGGGGATCATGATCTGAAGCCGTTGAAGGCTTCGGGGTTTAGTCATGAGCAGCATCTAACAGCTGCGGCGGGGAAGGTTGCTGCATTTCTTCAGTGATATGCAGGGTGAGAATCAGGGCCTCTTCGCTGGCAAGCCAGCGCCTACAGATTGCGATCCCTTGTAGGAGCTGGCTTGCCAGCGAAGGCGGCCTGAAGGTCTAACGATTAAACCGCTCCACCAACGAGTACTGGGTGTTCGCAGTCTTGGTCAGCTCTTCACTCAGCAACGCCGAATTCTGGGCCTGTTCCGAAGTCTGGTCAGCCAGGGACGAAATATTGCTGATGTTGCGGCTGATTTCTTCGGCCACGGCACTTTGCTCTTCGGTCGCGGCAGCGATCTGAGTGGTCATGTCGGTAATGTTGGCCACCGCCTCGCTGATCCCCACCAGTGCCTGGTCCGCTTCCAATACCCGCGCCACGCCTTCTTCAGCCTGACGATGCCCGGCTTCCATAGTCTGTACGGCTGTACCGGCGGTTTGCTGGAGCTTGGCGATCAGCGCATGAATCTGCCCGGTGGACTCGCTGGTGCGTTGCGCCAACTGACGAACCTCGTCGGCCACCACCGCAAAACCACGACCCATCTCGCCGGCACGGGCCGCTTCGATGGCGGCGTTCAGCGCCAGCAGGTTGGTCTGGTCGGCGATGCCTTTGATCACGTCGACCACTCCACCGATTTCGTTGCTGTCCCTGGCCAGTTGGGTCACGGTCACGCCGGTTTCACCGACCACCACCGACAGGCGCTGGATGGCTTCGCGGGTTTCCCCGGCGATGTCGCGACCACGACCGGTCAGGCGATTGGCTTCCTGGGTGGCATCGGCGGTGCGTTGTACGTGGCTGGCGACTTCCTGGGTGGTAGCGGCCATCTGGTTGACCGCGGTGGCCACTTGCTCGGTCTCGACGCGTTGACGTTCCAGGCCGCTGGAGCTGTTGTGCGCCAGGGCATCGGATTGCCTGGCCTGATCGGTCAGGTGTTCGGCCGTGTCCTGCAAGCGCGTCAGGCAGGTTTTCAGGCGTGCCTCCTGGCTCAGGATGGACATTTCCAGACGTGCCTGGGCGCCGCGACTGTCGGTGTACATCTGTGCGATCAATGGATCGGAGGTGGTCTGCTCGGCCAGGCGCAGCAAACGCTTGAGGCCACGCTGTTGCCACTGAAGGCCCATCAGGCCCAGCGGCACCGAGAGACCGGCAGCCAGGACAAACCCCCAATGGGAATTCAGCGATGCACCGATCATGAAGCTCAATTGGCTGACCAGAATGAACGGCAACCAGTCCTGCAGAATCGGCAACCATTTATCCGAGGAGGGAACGGCCGACTTGCCCTGGTTGATGCGTTGGTAGAGCGCTTCGGCGCGACGGATCTGTTCGGCGGTGGGCTTGACCCGCACCGACTCGTAACCGATCACCTGATTGCCTTCGAAGATCGGTGTCACATAGGCGTTGACCCAGTAGTGATCACCGGTCTTGCAGCGATTCTTGACAATGCCCATCCATGGCAAGCCTTGTTTCAGTGTGCCCCACATGTGCGAGAACACCGCGGCCGGAACGTCGGGGTGACGCACCAGGTTATGCGGCGCACGGATCAGTTCCTCACGAGAAAACCCGCTGATTTCGACGAAAGCGTCGTTGCAGTAGGTGATCATGCCCTTGGCATCGGTGGTGGAAATCAACCGTTGCTGAGCCGGGAAGGTCCGTTCGCGTTGTGTAATTGGCTGGTTGTTACGCATGGCTTTTTCAATCCGCAAGGCTTTCAGGCTTTGTCGGCTGCGTCGCGAATTTGATGAATGTTTTTTTTCAGAACCTGACACATGTCGCAATTTCGCCGGGTGGATGAAGGTCGATCCGCCCGGCGACCGAGCATTTCAGGTTTCCCTTGATGGGTTCCAAGCGTATGATCCGCGGCGATTTGCAGGATGTTACTTACGGTCAGGATTGCATCGGAAGATAACACTCAAGGTGTCGCCGGGTTTCCAGCATTTACATTAATGGAATTTGATTGTTGTTCAGCTTTTGGAAAAAGGGCTGGGGATAAAAAGGTTAGTTTCAATGCGTAAGAAGGTTGCAATCATAGGGACGTCGTTCCGTTTTCCAGGCTCTACTTCTGCAACTTTTTGGCCGCATCTGCTGGATAGGCAAAGCTTCATTACCCAGGCGGATTTTTCTCGCTGGTCCAAAGACGAATTCCTGCACCCGGACAAGGCAAACCCCGCAACGTCCTACACCTTTGCTTCTGGATCCCTGGGCGACATTTCGACCTTCGATGCCGGATTCTTCAATATCTCTCCTCGTGAAGCGTCGGTCATGGACCCTCAGCAGCGTTTGTTGCTGGAGCTTGGCTGGGAACTGTTCGAAAACGCCGGCATCAAGCCGTCGAGCCTGCGTGGCAGCGATTGCGGTGTTTACCTGGGCATTGCCAGTGTCGACTATAGCTACCGCCTGGCCCACGACCTGTCGCAGATCGACGCCGCCACCGCCACCGGCAATACCTTCAGCATCGCGGCCAACCGGTTATCTTTTTTCTATGACCTCCAGGGTCCGAGCATGGCCATCGACACGGCGTGCTCTTCTTCCCTGATCGCTTTTCACCAGGCGTGCCAGGCCATTCAGAACGGCGACATCGAACAGGCGATTACCGGTGGGGTCAGCCTGCACCTGCATCCTTTCGGTTTCCTGATCTTTTCCAAGGCCTCTATGTTGTCGCGCACCGGGCAATGCCATGTGTTCGATGAATCGGCGGACGGCTATGTCCGTTCCGAAGGCGCCGGACTGTTCTACCTGAAGGATTACGACAAGGCGATCGAGGACGGCAACCAGATCCTTGCGGTCGTTGCCGGCAGCGCGGCCAATACCGACGGGCGCAAATCGAGCCTGACGGTCCCGAGTGCGGATGCGCAGATTGCCCTGATGAAACAGGCTTACGACACGGCCGGCATTGATGCAGCCGATATCGATTACCTGGAGGCTCACGGTACGGGCACGCCAGTTGGCGATCCTATCGAGAGCCGGGCCATCGGTGAGGCGCTGGGGCAGCAACGCCCGGCGGATCAGCCACTGTTGATCGGCTCGATCAAGAGCAACATCGGCCACCTTGAGGCCGCCTCCGGCGTCGCCGGCCTGATGAAGGCGCTGTACTGCGTGATCGAACGCAAAGTGCCGGCCACCATCGGTATCAAGAAGCTCAATCCGAACATTCCCTTCGCGGATCTCAACCTGAGTGTGGTCACCGAGACCCAGGCCCTGAAACCGAGCGGAAAACTGGTGGTCGGGGTCAACTCCTTCGGTTTCGGCGGGGCCAACGCCCACGTGATCCTGGAAAGCCCACCACCGGCAGCGCCAGTCCCGGTTCAGACGCAGCAATATGTGCCGCTGATGGTCTCTGCCAAGGACAGTGCAGCCCTGGCGGCCCAGTGTGAGCAGCTCGCGCAATTCATGTCCGTGCCGGACGCGGCAAGCCTTTACGACGTCGCCTACCAGGCACTGGTGCGTCGCGAGCAGCACCCGCAAAGGGTTGTGGTGTTCGGCGCGCAGGCTCGGGACAGCGCACAGGCGCTCCTGGATTTCGCCACGGAACCCGGTGTTCCGGCGCTGTCAGCGGTGCTGGAAAGTGGCCGTGCACTGGATCAGGCCAAAGGACCGGTGTTCGTTTTCTCCGGTAATGGATCGCAGTGGCAGGGCATGGGCAAGTCATTGCTGGCCGACCCGGTGTTCCATCGGGCGGTTGCCGAGGTGGACGCGATTTTTCAGCCACTGTCCGGTTATTCATTGATCGCCGAGCTGGCGGGTGAGCTGGGCGAGGGCCGTTATCGGCTGACTGAATTTGCACAGCCGGCGCTGTTTGCATTGCAGGTGGGGGTCACCCGCATGCTGGCCGAAAAAGGCGTCGTACCGGTGGCTGTCATGGGTCACAGCGTCGGTGAAGTCGCTGCCGCCTGGGCGTGCGGGGCGCTGACGCTGAACGACGCCACGGCTGTGATCTACCATCGCAGTCGCCTGCAAGGCTTGACCAAGGGCTGCGGCAAGATGTCGGCGGTCGGCTTGTCGGGCGTAGACACGGCGAGCCTTTTGCAGGCACTTGGCCTGGACAGCGAGCTGGTGGTCGCCGGCGACAACAGTTCCAAAGGGGCCACGGTCGCCGGCCTGCCGGCTGCGTTGGAGTCTCTTGAAAACGCACTGAACGAGCGTCAGGTTTTTGCGCGCCGACTGGATCTCGATTATGCGTTCCACTCGCCGGCCATGGATGTGATTGCCGATCAGGTGGTCGAGGTCTTGAGTAACATTGTCCCGGGACCTGCCCGAATTCCAATGTATTCGACCGTGACCGGAGGCCTGCTGTCCGGCGAGAGTCTGGACGCCGAATACTGGTGGAAAAACATTCGTTATCCGGTGCTGTTCAAATCCGCCAGCGAGGCGCTCGTCGAGCAGGGCTACAACGTATTCGTGGAGGTCGGGCCGCACCCGATCCTGCGAGCGTATGTCGCGGACGCACTGAGCAGCCAGGAGCTGGAAGGCATCGTGATCCCGACAGTGCTGCGTGGTGAGGAAACCCCACAGCTGATCGACCGCACACTGGCGAAGGTGCTGATTGCCGGCGTCGACATCGATCTGCACTGCCTGTTTTCCGCGGCCGGGCGTTTCGTGCAACTGCCCAATTACGCCTGGCAGCGCGAACGTCTCTGGCACGGTGATTCGCCCGAATCAAGCGGCAACCTGCACCGTGAACGGGTCCACCCGCTGTTGGGTTACCCGCTGCCCGAGCATGAGTTCACCTGGGACAACCGGCTGGATACGCAACTGTTCCCGTCACTGGGCGACCATATGGTCGGCGAATCGGTGTTGTTCCCCGGTGCAGGTTTCACCGAACTTGCACTGGCTGCTGCGCTGCAGTATCAGCCCGGCGAGTATGTTGAGATCGAAGAGCTGGAAATTCACAGTCCGCTCCTGCTGCATTCGGATTTCAGCAAAAAAGTCCGCGTGACAATAGATAGCAGCGACGGGACGCTGTCCATCGTGTCGCGTACCACCGCCCAGGCCGAGCCGTGGGCGCAGCATGTGGTCGCGAGGTTTCCGGGTGAAGCTCGCGGCGGTTTGTTGGCCTGCTCCGCTCCGGCCCTCCCGGCCCGCTCGCCTGATTTCACTTCGGCCGGGCACCTGGCGCTGACGCGTGCCGTCGGCCTCAACTATGGCCCGGCCTATCAGGCGGTCGAGGCCGGCTGGATCGATGGCAACCAGGTGTTGGCGCGCTTGACGGTCCCGGCACCGATCGAGGCAGAACTGCCCACCCTGAATCTGCACCCGGCACTGCTGGACAGTGCATTTCAATTGATCACTCAACTATTGAGCCAGGATGCCGGCAGCCGCAAAGGCCTGGCTTTCATCCCGGTGAAACTGGGGCGCATCTGCTTTGCTGCCGGCAGCCTTGTGCCTTGCCTGGCCCAGGTCACCCTGGTGAAGCGTTCAGAGCATTCCTTGCTGGCGGATTTCACGCTGTACAACGCCGAGGGGCGCGCGGTCATCTGCATCAAGGACGCGCGTTTTCGCGGCGTACGGTTACACAAGGATCGCAGTGGCGACATCAAACTGGCGGACTTTGTCGGGGTCGCAAAACCCTATCCCGCCAATGAACGCGCCGTGCCAGTGGTCAGTTCACAACTGCAGGTGAAGCTGCAGCAGCACCTTGGCACGCTCGTCGATGATTACGGACTGGTCCGGTATGCCCATGAAATCGATCCGTTGCTCGATGGCCTGTGTGGCAGCTTCCTGCTCGAAGCCATCGAGAAACTCGGTGGTGGACTGACGCGTCAGCAGTACGCCACTTGGCAAGCTGGAAGTTATCTTGACCATCTGCTTGAACAAGCTGTTGAGGACGGCAGTCTGGTCGCAATCGGCAACGACGCCTGGCAACTGGCCGACCAGGGCGAGCACGCCGGTGCTCAGGACATCTGGCAGGAATTGTTCCGCAGTTATCCCGAGCACTTCCAGATTATTCATTCGGTGGGCCGCATCGGTATGCACCTGCTGGAGCTGCTCAGCGGCCAGGTGAGCCTTGCGCAACTGTTGCCACGGGAAACCACGCCGGCCGTATTGACCCGCCTGGCACTCGGCGCATCCGGCCATCACGCATTGCTCAATGGTCTGCGAGAGCACATCGCCCAACGATTGAACGCTCTGCCTGACGGGCAGCGCTTGCGCATTCTCGAGCTTGGCTTCGAGGGCGCGCCGTTGGCGGCCGATCTGTGTGTCGGCCTGGATTTTGATCGGATCGACTATCAGTACGTTGCGCAGAATATTGAAGCGCCGTCGATGCTCCAGACGGAGTTCCCGGATCTTCAGGTCCTGAGCCTGGAAGACTCGGAAAAAGTTGCCAGGGTGCCGGCGAACGACTTTGATCTGGTCCTCGTTGCCACTGACCTGGCGCCGCTCGAAGCGCTCAGTCAAGGCTTGCAGCAGGGTGCCGCACGGTTGTGTGCCCATGGCGAAGTGCTGCTGCTGGCGCAACATCCCGCACGATGGGCTGACTTCATCTTCGGCGCCGAGCCGTCCTGGTGGCTCGCCCGCCAGGGGCAACAGACGCTCTCGGTGCAGCAGACCCCGGGCTTCTGGCAGCAGGAACTGCGGCGTCATGGCCTGAAAGTATCCGAGCCTCTGGAGTTCATTCCGGACTCGGCCGCCGGCAGCTATCTGCTGGTGGCCGCCAAAGAGGGCGTGAAGGCGCTCGGGGTTGCTCCTGAGTATCCGCGTCAGCGCTGGTTGCTGGTCGCCGACGAGCAGGGACCTGAAGGTCCGTTTGCCCAGACACTGGCTTCGCTCTTGCGTGAGCGCGGCCAAGACGCTTCGTTGCTTGCACCGGGCCCGGCAGCGGTGCTGGCACAACGTTTGAGTGAAGCGCCGTCGGCGCCTCGGCACATTGTGATGCTCGCCGGTCTGTTCGCTTCCGGAGGGCTGGATGCGCAGGCCGATCGGTGCATGCTTGCCGCCGCCATCACTCAGGCCTGTGAGTCGGCCGGCATCGCCGCCGATTGCTGGTTGCTGACCTCAGGCGCGGCTGTTCATCTGCTGCCGCAAGTCACGCGGCAGGACACGACTGTGCAGGACATTGCCGATGCGGCCTTGTGGGGCTTCGGTCGGACCCTGAGCAACGAAGCCGTCGGCTGTCGTGTCCGCCTGCTCGATCTGGCGATGGGGGCCGGTGTAGAGCAACTGGTCCCGGCGCTGCTCAACGCGGATGAAGAAACCGAACTGGCCGTCACTGCGGCGGGCGATCGTTATGTTGCACGGCTGCGAATCCAGCCCGATGAGCTGCCGCGTCATGGAACACTGCAAGCGCCGACGCAAGTCAAGCTCGGGTTCGACTTGCCGGGCCAGTTGCGCCATTTGCGCTGGGAAGCACGGACGCCGCGGCTGCCGGCTGATGATGAACTGGATATCGAGGTTCAGGCCACGGGTTTGAACTTCCGCGATGTCATGTACGCATTGGGCCTGCTGTCCGATGAAGCGATTGAAAATGGCTTCTCCGGACCGACGTTGGGCTTTGAATTCGCTGGCGTGGTGCGGGAGAAAGGAGCCTTGGTCGAGGGCGATTTCCAACCGGGCGACCGCGTCGTCGGCTTCGGCCCGTCGAGCTTCGCCAATCGCCTGGTCACCAACGCCAATGCGGTGGCACGCATTCCCGAAGGCATGTCTTTCGAGGCGGCTGCGACCATCCCGAGCACCTTCTTCACCGTGTATTACGCGGTGCATCACCTGGCGCGTCTTGAACCCGGAGAGAAGATCCTGATTCACGGTGCAGCGGGCGGCGTGGGGATTGCCGCGATCCAGATTGCCAAATGGTGCGGTGCTGAAATCTATGCCACGGCGGGCAGCGACGAGAAGCGCGATTTCCTGCGGCTGATGGGCGTCAAACATATCTTCGACTCGCGTTCGTTGGCGTATGCCGATGACATCCTGGCAATCACCGAAGGTCGCGGCGTGGATGTGGTCCTCAACTCGCTGGCGGGCGAGGCGATCAATCGCAATCTGCGGGTGCTCAAGCCCTTTGGTCGCTTCCTCGAACTGGGCAAGCGCGACTTTTACCAGAACACCAGGATTGGCCTGCGGCCGTTCCGCAACAACATCAGCTACTTCGGTATCGACGCCGACCAACTGATGAGCGAGCGCCCGCAGCTGACCCGTCGGCTGTTCGGCGAAATGATGGAACTGTTCCGCGAGGGCATTCTGAGCCCGTTGCCTTACCGCGCCTTCGATGCCAATGAAGTGGTCGAAGCCTTCCGCTACATGCAGCAGGCACGGCAGATCGGCAAGATTGTGGTGACGTATCGCACACCGATTCAGGACGTTGTCGCGACGCCTGCCGTACACGCACCCGCGTTGATGCTGGCCGCGAACGCTAGCTACCTGGTCACCGGCGGGCTCAGCGGTTTCGGCCTGCGCAGCGCGCAATGGCTGGTGGAAAAGGGTGCTCGTCACCTGGTCCTGCTCGGTCGTCGTGGTACCGCGACGGAAGAGGCGCAACCCGTGTTGGAACAATGGCGTCAGCAGGGCATCGACGTCCAGGCGCTGGCCTGTGACATCACCGACCGCGCGCAACTGGCGTCCGTCATGGCGCGCATCGAAGCCAGTGGCCAGCCATTGCGTGGCGTGGTGCATGCGGCAACGGTGTTCGATGACGGCCTGATCCGCAATTTGACCCATGAACAACTGCAGCGCGTTCTGGAGCCCAAGGCCAAGGGGGCGCAGTACCTGCATGAATTGACGGCCCATTTGCCACTGGATTTCTTCGTGCTGTTCTCCTCGGCTACCACCCTGTTCGGTAATCCGGGGCAGGCCAACTACGTTGCCGCCAACCATTGGCTCGAAGCGCTGGCGCGGTATCGGTTGGCGTTGGGCTTGCCGGCGACCAGCGTGCTCTGGGGTGCCATCGATGATGCGGGTTTCCTGGCCCGCAATCAGGACATCAAGGACGCCCTGCAAAGCCGCATGGGTGGCGCTGCCTTGCAATCGCAAGCGGCGCTGCAGACTCTGGAGCGCTTGCTGCTGCAGCGTCGTTCGGGGCTTGGCGTGCTGGAGCTGGACTGGAAAGCATTGTCGCGCTTCCTGCCGGCAGCCGGCTCGCCCAAGTTCACTGAACTGGCCAGGTTGCACGGTGGTGAGCAGGATGAAGAAAGCGGTGCCGACGATATTCAGCGGCTGTTGACCGAAATGGACGACCCCGAGCTGATCGAGCTGTTCAGTGAAATGCTCAAGCAGGAAATCAGCGAAATCCTTCGTTTGCCAACCAGCAAGCTGGACACCAGCCGACCGCTCCAGGAGTTGGGCCTGGACTCGTTGATGAGTGTCGAGTTGGTGGTGGCGGTTGAGGAGCGATTCGGTATTCGTCTCCCGGTCATGGAGCTGAGCGAAGCGTCGAGCATCGGCAAGATCACTGTTCGTATCCTTGAACTTCTGCGCGGCAATCAGGATGGCGAGGCGCAACCGGATGCCGCAAGTAACCTGCAGTCTTTGGCGAGCGATACGTTCTCGCGTCATGGCGTCGACATTTCCCGCGACGACATCGCGCAATTGAGCGATGGCATTGGCACCCAGGACTCCAAACTTTCACGCTTGATCAATTGATCCGGACCATGACTCAGAAAAACTCGCCCGGGCTTGCCACTTCGATGAAGGACAAGCTGATCCAACAAGCCCTGGAACGGCGTCTGCGCAAGACTGGCGATGGCGCGCCAAGCCCGTCGCTGGAAGGTGTCAAAGGCGCCTCGCGTGAGGGGTTTGGGCAATTCTGCCGATTTGACCAGTTCCCCGGTTATCAGCAGCTACGCATCATGCTCGACGGCGCTGCGCGTTTTGGCCTGGCCAATCCGTTTTTCAAGCTGCACGACGGTTTGGCGGGGGCCGAAACCGTCATGGGCGGTAGCCGCTATGTGAACTTCGCGAGCTACAACTACCTGGGCTACTCGGGACACCCGGTGATCGCTGAAGCCGCCAAGGCCGCCATCGATCATTACGGGACGTCGGTATCGGCCAGCCGTCCGGTGTCGGGTGACCGTCCGATTCATCGAGAGCTGGAGCAGGAACTGGCGCGCCTTTATGAAGTGGACGATGCCATTACCTTCGTCAGTGGCCATGCGACGAACGTGACCACCATTGGCTACCTGTTCGGTCCGCGGGACCTGATCCTGCATGACGAATTGATTCACAACAGCGTGCTGCAAGGTATTCAGTTGTCGGGTGCCCGGCGCCTGAGTTTCGCCCATAACGACTGGGAAGCAGTCGACCGGGTACTGAGCGATCAGCGTCAGCATTTCGAGCGCGTTTTAGTGGTGCTCGAAGGCATCTACAGCATGGATGGTGATTTCCCTGATCTGCCTCGTTTCGTCGAGCTCAGGAACAAGCACCAAGTGTTGTTGATGGTCGATGAAGCCCATTCGCTTGGCGTCATGGGGCAGACCGGCAAAGGCATCCGAGAGCATTTCGGTCTGGCCGGCAGTGACGTGGATATCTGGATGGGCACCTTGAGTAAAAGCCTGGCCAGTTGCGGCGGCTACATCGCCGGTGAGTCGGCACTGGTGGAACACCTGAAGTTCCTGGCTCCGGGCTTTCTCTACAGCGTCGGCATGCCGCCATCGGTGGCGGCAGCAGCATTGGCTGCGCTGCGTTGCCTGCCTGAAGATGCCGAGCGCGTCGCCACCTTGCAGGCACGTGGCAGGCAATTCCTTGAACTTGCAAGGGAAGCGGGCCTGGACACCGGCACCAGCACCGGTCTGGCGGTCGTACCCGTCATCACCGGCAGTTCGCTCAAGGCAACCCAATTGTCCAGCGCGTTATCCCGCCGAGGAATCAACGCGCAACCCATCTTGCACCCGGCAGTACCCGAAAAATCGGCACGTGTACGCTTCTTCGTGTCGAGCCTGCACACCCCGGAACAAATTGCCGAAACCGTCACCATCGTTGCGCAGGAACTGCAAAAGCTGTAGGAGCTGGCTTGCCAGCGAAAGCGGCCGCGCGTCATGCAGCGCCAATGAAAACGCCTTCGCCGGCAAGCCGGCTCCTACAGGTTTTGCGTGTCTCCCAAAACGGCGTGTACACATTCGTGTAGGAGCTGGCTTGCCAGCGAAGGCGGCCGCACGCCATGCAGCGCCAATGAAAACGCCTTCGCCGGCAAGCCGGCTCCTACAGGTTTTGCGAGTCTCCCAAAACGGCGTGTATACATTCGTGTAGGAGCTGGCTTGCCAGCGAAGACGGCCGCGCGTCATGCAGCGCCAATGAAAACGCCTTCGCCGGCAAGCCGGCTCCTACAGGATGTGCGTATCCACAAAATAATCGTGAGTACGCGTTTGTGTAGGAGCTGGCTTGCCAGCGAAGACGGCCGCGCGCCGTGCAGCGCCAATGAAAACGCCTTCGCCGGCAAGCCAATATTTACAGCCATATGGCGTCCCACAACGGGTAGTCATGAACGCGTCTGACCAGGTTTGCGCGTATTGGGTTGGCGATGATGTAACGGGCCACTGCCAACAGATTTTCTTCGCGGCGGATGGCACGATCATGGAAACCCTTCTGCCAAAATTGGCCCGAGCGACCCAGGTAGACATTGATTTCTCTCGCGCTGCGGGATTTTGTTGCAAGCATCAACTCCGGTAGCGTGCAGTTCTGAAGTTCGACCAGCCAGTGAAAATGGTCGGGCATCACCACCCAGGCCAGGGACTCTGCCCGTCCATCTATCCTGGCCAGTCGAAATTGATCCACCACCAACCGTCCTGCCCGCCAATCGCTGAACACCGGTTTACGTAGATGGGTCACGGCAGTGAGCAGGTAGATTTGTCCAGATTGGGAATGGCGACCAGCGCGCAGATGGTTGGCGTGGGAACGAATGGGCAATCCTTTGCCCTCCTGTACAGGTAGAAAAGGGTAAGGCTAGTGCGCAGTTGATTTAACGTCGTAAAGGTTTGCGTCCGGATGTATCTGGACGGTCGCCCACAAAATAATGGCGTGTACACATTCGTGTAGGAGCTGGCTTGCCAGCGAAGGCGGCCGTGCGCCGTGCAGCGCCAATGAAAACGCCTTCGCCGGCAAGCCGGCTCCTACAGGGGTTGTGTCGCCCACAAATTATGATGCGGACGCGTTTGTGTAGGAGCTGGCTTGCCAGCGAAGGCGGCCGTGCGCCATGCAGCGCCAATGAAAACGCCTTCGCCGGCAAGCCGGCTCCTACAGGGGTTGTGTCGCCCAAAAATTATGATGCGGACGCGTTTGTGTAGAAGCTGGCTTGCCAGCGAAGACGGCCGTGCGCCGTGCATCGCCGATGAAAACGCCTTCGCCGGCAAGCCGGCTCCTACAGGATTTGCGTATCCACAAAATAATTGTGAGTACGCGTTTGTGTAGGAGCTGGCTTGCCAGCGAAGACGGCCGTGCGCCGTGCAGCGCCAATGAAAACGCCTTCGCCGGCAAGCCGGCTCCTACAGGTGTCGGCCGCAAATATTGGCGTGTACGCGTTCCGGTTTTTAGCAGCGGGTTACAGGGACAGCATGCCCTTGAGATAGCGGCGGACTTGTCGATAGCGTGGGCAGTTGTCGAGCAGGCCTGGATCGGGTTGCGCGTGGTGTTCCAGCGCCTGCTGATGGCTGCAGGGCATGCCGCGGACTTGCACCAGTTGTTGTTCGTCGCTGTCACTGCGCTTGAGGATCAAGCTGTCGGGTGTGTTGCCCGTACTGATGCGCCACAGGGGGACGCCCTGTGCTGCGGCGCGTGAAGACAGATCGTCTGGTTCATGGGCACTCCATACCAACACCTTGCCGGCTTCGCGCGCCACTGTTGTCATCAGGTCGGTACGATAGCGGGTGAACTTCACTTGACCCCAGCGGCTGTCGAGCAAGCTGCGGATTGCCGGTTGCCGGCGTCGGGGCACGCCGAGCACGGTTAATGTGCCGGCGAACTGGCTGTCCTGCTGTTTTTGCCGGGCCAGTTGCCGGGCCACGGTCAACACGTCGCAGCGCTGGTCGGTCAATGGGTTCACATAGCGGCAGTAGCGAATGTAGGCGGCGGCCACCAGTTGCTCCAGCGTTGGCCGGGCCTGGCGTCGCGGGATCGGCAAACGGTCATCGGTCAGCCCCCATCCCGCGTAGAAAGGCAGCCCGAAACACGTCACGGGTACACCCTGAATCAAGGCTTCCAGTCCAGCCTGGCTGGTGCCGACATACACCCGTCGGGCGCGGCCCGCCAGGGAGGCCCAGGACACGTGGCGGTTCTCCAGCGCCACGCCTCGCGCGAGGGCAGCGTCGAGCAGGCAGCTTTTCTTGTGGCCGTTGATGCAGTCGGGGTGAATCCGCACCCGTACGTCCGCGTCGGGATTCTCCGCCAGTGCCGCATCGAGCATGGAGATAAAGTCCGCTTCGCAAAGCCCGCCGCCAGGAATGGAGAAGTCGCCGTAGGTCTGGTCCACCACCAGGATCAATGGCTTGTCGCGACCCAGGGAGTCTTCATCCCTCAAGTCCGGGGCGTTGTTGTATTTGCCGATGCCGCTGCTGCGCATCAGGCCAATCAATGTCCGGGCGGTCGCCAGCTCCGCAGCGGTCAGGGTGTGCGGATTTTGCAGTATGTTTTCCAGCAGTGACGGGCGATCGGCCAGGTAGTGGATGCCGATGGGATCGACCACCATCGACATCGGCGTATCGCCTTCAACCCCCAGCGAAGAGGAACGCAGAAAACCGTCCTCCAGCGCTACATAAGGGATGCCCCAGCGTTTACACAGCACCCGGGCATGGTCGGAAGAGCTTTTGTAGCCGATACCGGAAATCGCCTTCAAACCTTCGGGCCGCTGTTGACCGCGTCGCCACAGCCACTGCGGCGGCCCTTCGGGGTCGAGGAACTCACTCAAGTGAAAGACTTTCCACATCACCCACTGCGACATGATGCCCACCCAGCCGGGGCCTTCCACCAGTGACTCAAGGGGGATTGATCGACTCATCTCTTCGCGGTTCATGGTTGGGATGTCAGCGAGCGGCGCATGTTGATCACCGCGGGGAAGGGCAGAAGGCGGCCAAGCCAATTCACTGGAGTGGAGCGGACCCGGGTGAATCCCAGCTGCACATAAAGTCGCCGGGCCCGTTGATTCTTCACCTGGACCTCCAGCTCTACCCGATCATGGCCGGCTCGCCGGGCCTGATCAAAGGTCGCTGTCAGCAGTGAACGGGCAATGCCCTGATGACGTGCGTGCTTGATCACGTGCAGACCATAGAGATAAAAACCGTAGTACCACTCCCGGCCTTCGGTCATCGCAAACAGCAGGTAGCGCAGTACACCTCGCAACCGGCCGAATTCACGCACAAATGGCCCGGCACCTGGCGAGAAAGGCCCGCGCCGATGGTGCTTGAAGGCGGCATAGCCAAGGGGCGTGCAATCGCGGTAGGCGATCAGAATCCGGTCCCAGTTGATCGACTCGGCCAGCAGCCGATAACGGCAGGCTTCATCGCCGAGAAAGAAGGCCAGCGAGCTGCGCCCCGACGTGATCATCCGGACGATCGACTCATCGGGTTCCGACAGGCTCGAACCGAGGGCGATCCGCAAAGCGGCGGTGTCGATGTCAGTCATGGGTTGCGGTCTTGGCCCGGCTTGCTTTCTTGACGGATGGCTGGATGCTGCTCGACTGCTCGACTGCTCGACGAAGGTTTTGGCCAGTTGTTCCACGCTCAATGCCCGGGGGGCGCTGGAGCAGGGCGCCTGGTTGGACCAGATGAAGAAATCGGTATCGCCATCCGGCGCGCCCAGGGCGCAATACACATCCGGGAGAATCGGTACGTGGTCGCCAAAGAAACACAGCCCGGTCGACGTTGGACTGGCCAGCAGGTACTCGCGCAACGTTCCGAGCATCCGGTCGGCATTGCTCAGGTGACGCAGATAAGGCGCCAGGTCACGCATGCCGTCCAGTAACGGACGATCGAACCAGGTGGGCAACTCTGCCGCTTCGACCTGTTCAAGGTGCAGCGGTCCATGGTTTTCCATCGTTACGGCGTGGATGTACAAAGGCTGAGTGCGAGTGTTGTCGTCGAGCAATTCGATGATCTTGTCCGCTACGGCACAATCGCCAATGAAAGGCCCGGCTTTTTGCCCGTCATTGAAGCTGCGCACGTCGATGAACTCATCGAAACCCAGCGCCGGCAGCACGCGGTCCCGGCCGTAGAAACTGCCCGCGTAAGGGTGAATGCACACAGTGCGATAACCCCGGCGTTTCATTTCGGCGGCGATGCTTGGCAGCCCTTGGCGGGCCAGGTGGCGATAAGGATTGAAGCGATGAACGCCCAGCCTGTCGCCGGCAATCCCGGTCAGGAAGGCGAACTCGGTGCGCACGGTATTCGCGCCCCAGGCAGCGACTTGCAGTCGACCATGGGTCCTGGCTTCGCTGCGTAGCACATCGTATTGGCTCAGTACCTGCTCGCGGATGCCGGGCCACAATCGGCGAATATCGAAAAAAGATTCGCTCTGCACCGAGACCAGGTCAGGCAGGGCTACGTCAGTAGGGTTATCCAGCGCTTGCGCACCGACCGCGAAAGGCGAGTGCAGGGTGTCGATGGACACCTTGCGCCGGGCTGCGCAAAAGTAGGTCCACAAACTGGCGGCCAACCCCCAGCGGCGCAAATCCAGGCTGGCGTCGTAGCTCGGTTGCAGCGGTTTCATTGCGCCAATGAACAGCAACACCATGGCACTGACCAGCGCCAGGGCGGCGGTTGATAATGCATCGCTGGCGGCGGCTTCGAAATACAGTCCGCAGGCGAGATAGGCGACAAACGCCAACGCCAGCACAATGGTTTTGCCGATGCCGAAGAAGGGCAGGTACAAGCGCGGAAAGCGCACGGCGTCGCTGAAATACTCAAAGTCCGCGCACACGAAGGGTTCGCGCAACGAGTGGTACTTTGAATTGCTCACCAGCACGATCAGCAGCCACAGGGCCAGCACGTTGACGGCACTGAAATATGGGCGTCCGGTCATGCCATAAAGCAGCGCAACCGCGAACAACCATGCCCCGGCGTGCAGCAGCCAGCTGCGCAGCGGCCGGCGTAAGGCGGGCCTTGGGATCAGCAGCGCTTCGATGCCGCAGGAGAGTAAAAATCCGCCCAGGATGACCCAGGCAAAAGCACTGTTCAGAAAGTCAGGCACCGTAGTCCAGCCATCGCAAAATTACAGACGACATCCGTGGGGGAATCACCCCCAGGGCCCAGCATCCGAGGTTCAAGGGGAAGGGGAAACTGATTCGCGCCTGGTTGGCCGCCAGGCCACTGCGAATTCGCTGCGCCGCTTTGTCCGGGTTCCACAACAGCGGTTTCGGCCCCGGCATTTCAAAGCACATTTTCGATTCGACATAACCGGGCATGATCACGTTGATCCGCACGCCGTCAGCGGCCACCAGGTCGCGCATGGCTTCGCCGTACGCCTTGATGGCTGCCTTGCTGGCGCTGTAACTCGGCGTGGCCGGCAGCCCGCGCCAACCGGCGAGGGAGCTGAACAGAGCGATCTGCCCGTGCTTGCGTGCGCGCATCGCCGGCAACGCCGCCTGCACGGTGGCGATGGCCGCCATGACGTTGACTTCAATCACCGCCTGGGACAACGCCCACTCTTCATCTTCGGCATTCGGGCCGGTCGAGGTGTTCAGTCCTGCGCCGACGATGATCAGGTCCGGCTGTTCGGTTTCGCTGATCCGGGTGATCCAGTTGCGCACTGCTTCCAGGTCCTGCACATCCAGTGCGTGGAGGATGACCCTGGCGCCGGCGGCGCGGCACTGCCCGGCCATTTCCTCCAGGCGCTCGGTGCGTCGGCCCTGCAGGATCAGCGTCACACCGGGCGCCGCATAGGCGGGCGCCAGTGCACCGCCAATGCCTCCCGTGGCACCGGTGATCAGGATGCAGCGTGGTTGTTTTTGCCGCGTCATAAGTAACGTTCAATCCTCGAGGTTTTGGCCATCAGCACTTCCAGCGAGTTGGTCACGGCCATGTCGATACCGCAGCGCGTATAGAAGCCGCCATTGACCTGGGTGGTGTGTATCACGGTGCTGCGAAAGCGCTGGAACAGCGTGGTATCAGGCGGCTCCGGCGTGTGCCAGAACTCGTCGAGGCTGCCCTGATGGGTGAGCCCCTTGAGGTTGTAGATCGGGTCGCTGAGGGCGATGGTCGGCACGCTGTGCATCAACGACGAACCGCCCACGGTGCTGTTGACCGTGACCACGCCTGTGACGTGGGACAGCAATGTCGGCATGTGGCCGCTTTCGAGGAAGTCCACGCGATCGGCAATGCCAAGTTTGTGGGCGATGCGCCGGGTGATCCGGTGGTAGTTGACGATGCCCGGGGTCAGGGGATGATTCTTCACCACCAGACGTGTGTCACTGCCGGCATGGCGAGCGAACGAACCCAGTACGAACTTCAACACATCCTTCATGTGCCTGAACGGCGAGTGATCGCGGATCTGCGCATCGCTGTCCAGCTGAAGTGGTAACAGAAAGGTGCGATGGCGATTGCGTGCCACTTCACTGATCACCTCGGCATCACGACCCTTGGCACTGGCCAGGCGAATGCCCTGGCGAATGTAGCCGGCATACTCCACCGCTGCGTTGTAGGGCGCGTGGGTTTTGTAATGAGGGAACACCACTTTATTCAATGCGCTGCCGACGTGGTACATCACATCGTGGACGGCCCGGGAGGCAAAGGACAGGCGGAACGAATTGCCGTTGTGATAACGGGGGATGTACTTGCCGACTTCCCGGTACCATTCCGGATCACGGGGCAACAGCGAGTGATTGTTCACGCCGTTGCGCTCAAGGGTGATCCAGTAGGGACGGAAGTAACCTTCTTCGAACACGTGCACGCGAATGCCCAGCGACTTGGCCAGTTCCACCGCCGGTTGATGCACCGGACGGCAGTCGCCGAACAGCACTACGTCAGTAATATGGTCCGCTCTGAAGCATTGGCTGTAGAAGTCCATCAGCTGCTCGGGACGCGCCGAATAAAACACCCGCGCGCCGCTGCCGTACAGGATGTCGCCCATGTTGAAATTGACCGATTTGACCAACTGCCCCTCGGCCCGCAGAGCCTGTACCAGGCGTGCGAAAAACGGTGAACTGACGCCCTGCAAAAGCAGGAACGAGTTGCGCGTTTTCACCGATACCGGACGTGTTGAACGCTCGACAGGCACTACGAGTTTCCGGGACGTGGTTTCAATGCGGTAAGAAGTAAACGCTGGATCATCTCTCGCCATGTTGGAAGCCTTCCTTGTGTAGGTACTTCATCCCAGTTCTGAATCTCGACTAACGTGCGTTCGGGGGTGGTGAATTTTCGAGTGATGCGGCTGACATAGGTCGGATAGCGGATCAGGGTCGCGGCTACCAATTCGTCCAGGGTCAGGCGCCGGGTGCGGCGCGCCTGAACTTCAGCACTGATGTCCCGATCGCGGGTCAGGCCCCAGCCGGCATAAAACGGCTGGCCGTAAGTGGTCACCGGCACGCCGCGCAACAACGCTTCGAAGCCTGATTGCGAGGTCAGCACATGCACCTCGTCGACCTCGGGCAACAGTTCGTGGAAGGGCACATCGCCCACCACCTGGTTGCACCATTGACTGGTGTGTTCTTCGTCCTCGCCAGCTTCACGAGTGCCGGCCAGCACTTCAGGGTGCGGCTTGTATAACAGCCATGCCATCGGGTGGCGCTCGCGCACAGCCTTGAGCAAATCAAGATTGCGCCGGATGCGGTGTGCGCCGTAGCGGATCGAGGCGTCGGACTCGACCTGACCCGTTACCAGAATCACCTGCTCGACACCCGCTGGACGTTTCCACGTGGCACCGGGCAAGTTGTATTTGGTGACGCCCGCGGCGCAGATCGCTTCACGCAGCGCGGCTGCCCGTTGCAGCAAAACCGGACTGCACGGTTCGTTCTGCAGGAGGTGCTCCAGACGCGAAGGGCGGGTGGCGTCGTAGTAAATGCCGAGGTCGTCGAACACCCACGACAGCGGGCGGGTTTTCTTCGCACCCAGGCCGACAGAGCGCAGGAAACCGTCTTCGACGCGGCCGAGGTGTTTGCCAACTTTTTTGCTCAGTGGCGTGTCGTGTTGACAACCCCAGGTGATGACCGCCGTTGAGATGCGCTGACGGGAAAAACGACCAAAAAATCGAATGGACGAACCGTTAAAAAAATCCAGCACCAACGGTTGCTTCCACTTGCTGAAGCCAACCATTTGCAGGTTTTTTGGCAGCCGACTGCGCATCCGTCGTTGTAGGCCCAACCATGCCAAAACGGTCTCGGGTGGGCAGGGTGCCCCCGTCTCCGGGTCAACATAACGCGGGTACTCCACCAGAGCGGCGTGCAGCAATTGTTCAAGGCTGACAGGCTGGCGCCGCGCGGGGGCGGGCAATACATCGGTGGTCAAACCCCAGCCGGCATAAAAAGGCATGCCAAAGGTGTAGACCGGCACGCCCCACAACAAGGCATCGAAGCCCAGTTGCGAAGTCATCACGTACGCAGCCTGGACGGCAGGCAGCAGTTCAGCTGGATGAACGTTTTCGCTGATCAGATGAACCCGTGGGTGTTTACGCAACGCCGCCAGATCGAAGTGCCCTTGCTTGCGCCCGGCCACCACGTCCGGATGAACCTTGACCACCACCGTGCTCAGCGGGTGACGGGCCAGCGCGGCTTCAAGCATGCGTTCGAAGTCAGCGGCGCTGGCGCCTTGCAGCGAGGCATCGCCACAGGTCTGATCGGCCACCAGTACGCATGGCTGCGGCAATCCGCAGGGTTCGATTCGGGCACCGTTATATTTGGACACGCGTTCTTCGCACCAACTGGTTTGCAAGGCACGGGCACGCAGGATCTGCGCTTGCGTCAGTGGTACGGGAATCAGTTGTTCCAGGCGAGAAGGGGTGGTGGCGTCGTAATAGATGCCCAGCGGGTCGACGATCAGCGATAGCGGCGGGTCTTCGGCGCCCAGCCCCACGGAGCGCAGAAAGCCGTCTTCGACGGTGAGCAGCGGCAAACCGGCTTTTTCAGCCACAGCCTGAGCGCGCACAGCACTGGGTTTGCGCCCCCACGCGAGGACATCATCGGCCTGGGCAATGTCGCGCACCGTCCCACACAGCAACCGATATTCGGGCAGCAGGGCTGGAAGGGTAGGGATCTGTTGCGCACCTTTGGAAAGAATCAGCAAAGAGCGATGCGGTGGAGCGGCATTGTCCATAAAAAACAGCAGATATCCATAACGGGCGGGCACAGCTCTCCGGCGCAATCAGTGCGTACCTGAAGAAAAATGCTCAATGAAATTTGCCGCGAATGATAATACAAATGGCACGTTGCCATACACTAAAGTAGGATATTTCTGACGTTTTTTCACATTTGTTGTAAGCGACTAAGCCCGATGGCTGTGATGGATTAAATGCTCCGATGAGCGGTCAGGGCTTGGCGCTATACGCAATTGACAAGTGTCGTAAAACTCCTGTCTTTCGGGGTCACCCCGCCCACCGCACGCGCAGGCAAGGAAATGACAGGACTTGCCCGGTATTAGTCGGAAAGGGGCAGCATCACGTTCCCTGCAAGCAACCCAACCAATAACATGCGCGCCACTCAAATCAAGGAGCGATAACATCCCCATGAATCACCTTCCCATCGCCAAAGAAGCCCTCAGCGCCCAGGCGCAAGCTATCAGCCAACTCGCCGAGCGCCTGGATGGCGAATTTCAACGCGCCGTAGAACTCATCCTCGGCTGTAAAGGCCGTGCAGCAGTCTGCGGTATGGGCAAATCCGGGTTGATCGGCCAGAAAATGGTCGCCACCTTCGCCTCTACCGGTACACCCAGTCTGTTCCTGCACCCGGCCGAAGCCTTCCACGGCGACCTCGGCATGCTCAAGCCGATCGACGTACTGATCCTGATTTCCTACAGCGGCGAAACCGAAGAAGTCATCAAGCTGATTCCGAGCCTGAAATCCTTCGGCAACAAAATCATCGCCATGACCGGCAACGGCAAATCCACACTGGCCAAACACGCCGACATCTGGCTCGACATCTCCGTCGAGCGCGAGGTGTGCCCGAACAACCTCGCACCCACCACTTCGACTCTGGCGACCATGGCCATGGGCGATGCACTCGCCGTTGCCCTGATCAGCGCCCTCGACTTCAAACCGATGGACTTCGCCCGCTACCACCCCGGCGGCAGCCTCGGCCGCAAACTGCTGACCCGCGTCAGCGACGTGATGCACACCAACCTGCCCAAAGTCAGCCGCGAGACCTCATTCCACGACTGCCTGCTGGTCATGACCTCCAGCCGCCTGGGCCTCGCCCTGGTCATGGACAATGAAAAACTGGTCGGCATCGTCACCGACGGCGACCTGCGCCGTGCGTTGCTGGGCAATCCGGGTGTAGTGAACGAAAGTGTCGCCAGCTTCATGACCTCCAGCCCGCATACCGTGAAAGCCAATGCACAGTTGAGCGAGGCTGAGGCCTATATGCTGGATCACAAGATTCGTGCGCTGCTGGTGACGGCAGAGGGGAGTGATGAGGTTGTGGGGGTTGTGGAGATTTTTGATTAATAAAGCGCCAATCTCAGTTGATTAAAATACAACCCAATTAAATTAAAGGTGATGGACTTTGATTTGCTTGGGTTTGTATAGGGGCGGAGGGGGCATCAGATTTTCAACGGTTTTGAGAGGACAATCCTTTGTCCTGCAGTCCTGAAAGGATTAGGCAAAACCCATCGGAAAGTATCCTACCTGTAAGCTTAGATTTTTCACCAGAATAGTTTTCGCTTTTCCGTCTGTAGCTAAGTTGATCCGTACGAATACTGAGTCTTTATGGGTTGAGTTAATAGATAAGAACTGTTCAGTAACGCTGATGTTTTTCCAGGTTCCAGGGCTGTTCTTTTGAGAGTTTTTATGATGGTATCCAGAGTCTCCAACTCCACCCAATGTTAGATACATTTCTCCGTGAGTTGTGTATACATCCGCAGAAAATGTAATGTATTTGCCTAGCATGGCTTGATGCTGTTCTGCATTCGCTTGTACGGTTGAGCTTAAATAAATGTTTTTTGTATTGATTGGAGTAAGGTTAATTTCCAGGTGGTTGAAATCACTATTTATAGCGATTTCGGACTCCCCTTCGTTACGAATCCACCAGTGATCATTGATGTATTGGTTGTTTTGAAGTGAGCTGATTTTTCCGGCTGTTCTTAGGTGATTTCCGGAAATTAGATTGTCGTTAATGGAGGGTGTTGGTGTGCAAAGTCTCCAGCGCTCTCCATCAAAAAAGCAAGTTCCGCCAGTAAGATGGTTGTTGGCATAAAAGCCGATGTTGGAAAAAAATACTTCCTTACCCGCTTGTTGGTACAGGTAGCGATTTTGCCATGAAATACTATCGCCGGAGTGGTCTATTGTGCGATAGGGGTCATGAATTCTTGCTAGCTTTCTTTCTGCCCTGAGTTGTC
The DNA here is from genome assembly GCF_059422645.1 of Pseudomonas sp. GW821-FHT01C01. Classification (NCBI taxonomy): domain Bacteria; kingdom Pseudomonadati; phylum Pseudomonadota; class Gammaproteobacteria; order Pseudomonadales; family Pseudomonadaceae; genus Pseudomonas; species Pseudomonas sp. GW821-FHT01C01. The sequence continues at coordinate 102,664 of NZ_JBWKXF010000012.1, forward strand.
GTTTGTTTGTTTTGTCTTCTGGTATTAACTGCGAAAGTATTGTCTTAAGGTCGAGCTCGGTTCTGAATTTTGAAAGAAGGTCCATAACTGTGTAGATGTACCCTACTTCTTTTCCGAAGAACATGACGTGAGAGTCGACGTCGAGAGTCTGGACTATCAGTTTTTTGTTCTTGGGAGCTGACTTTGTCAGCAGTTCAACATTAATTGTGTCAATTTCATCATGGCCGTGAATGACATAGATTGCTGAGTCTCCCCATTCGGAGTCAGCAATTTCATCAAGGTTGGTGTGATGCCCATTAATCTCATTGATGTGTTCTATAAGTTCAGGCCATGCATAATCTTTGGTGATGTCGAGGTTTATCTGGGGGTTCGAAGCAATGGCATTGGCATTTAATTTGAACGCATGAAAAATTGCACCGTACCCAGACATCGATGAGCCGAATAAAAATGTTGAGTGTGGTGCATAGAACTTCGTAAAACTCTGAATTGTTGCTAGAAAGGTTTCTCCGTTGTCGTTATCGAGATACCAAGAATTCTTTGGGTCGGAAATAAACAGCAAGTCACAAATCTGATTTTCAAGAAATGAGCGTAATGCCATATATTTGTTGCCTTGGTTGTGGGCGCTCATCACAATCAAAAGCTTTTCAGAGTTTGTGTTTTCTGAAATTGGTACGAATAGAACTTTTTTTCCAAAGATGGTTTTTTCGTTCTTCTCTACAACGCTTGTTATGTCAATAGTTTGATCCATAAGCTTCTGCTCTAGTTTTGATTTTCCAGCTTCAGAAAAGGACCAATAGAGAAAATGCTACCTGTCTTGTTTCTGATGCCGGAAAGCTATTGGAATGATTTGGCGTATGCTTATTTTGAAGCGTTTTTAGGGAAGAAAATGTGAAGCCATCTGACTCTTGGGTTTTTTGAATCCAAGAAGAATTTTTTTGGCGTTCTAAGGAATTTTTCCATCTTTTTTCCACGTTTTTGTTGTGCCAGTTTTTTACTCAAGGGCACAGGTGTGGCCGCGGATTCTAATGGTTCTGGGGCTTTTTTCGTTGGATTCGGTGTTTTAACAGGGGTTGCCGGAGTTGTGAGTGCTTCGTTTTTTTGTGGTTCTGACTTAATTAGCGGAATAGGTGGTGTTAAATGAAATATTGTTCTCAGCATGGTCTTCCCGGATGGGAATGCAGAAACTAGCGAGAACTGCAATGCTTTGGTAATGAATTCTTCGTAAGATTTATACTGAGCGAGACCAAGTCTGCTTTGCAGCTTTCCGCTTGTTAGGTCCTTGATGAAAAGCTCTATGGTTTCGGGGGAGTAGTCCGATGTGAAGCCAAGTTTTCCATAGAAAGCGTTTGCAAACTGAATAGGTTGAAAACCTTCAAAAGCAGCTTCCAAAAGCGCCTGCGAGTTTAGGCCTAGTACATATTCGGTTTGTTTGAATAAGGATTTTATGTTGTAGCTTTCCAAGAGCAGTAAGCGTTTGCTGCTGTTGTAGTTTTTTTCGTCGGTTTCAAAGTGAGATGCTAGAGCATCAAAAGTCAACGAGGTTTTGATGTTTTTCTTTTTTCTTTCCCAAGGGTGTGCTTTAAATATAATGTTGAATTCGGTTTCGTCCAGGATTTTCTGGATAATTTCTTTATAGAAATTTAACGAATTTAAACCGAGGTCTTTATATTCAAGTAGGGAAAAGTCATTTAGTACTTGGCCAGTGATAAGTATTGTTTTTTTGCTGTTGCAGAACAGCTTTGTTGTGTTTTCCGGAGGCTGAGTAACGTTTTTATTGGCGCCGCTCAGAATTTTATTAATTGCTTTGTTTCTGCTGCGATCACGCTCTGTAGGCGACTCATCTGATCCTAATGAGCGGTAGTAGGCCTTGAGTTTAAGGTTTGAATTGTTGGCAATTGGTTCGTATTTTTCTTCGATATAGTTATCACTGCCCGTGAAAAAACTTTCCAGTACAAAGGCACGAGGTGCTCTGTTCTTCAGTAGTTCAAGCAGTGATCGTGCGTATATCAAGCTTCCAGAAAAAACCAGAACAAATTTTGGGTTGTGCTGTTTTATAACTGGGGACCAATGGTTTACCCATTGAATGGCTGCCGCCATATTCCAAAGCAAGACGTCTGGTTCGGTTTCGAAAATGTGGTCGAATAGTTCTCTACGAGAGGTCGGGATAGGCTTATTCCAGAAACTCTCTTTTGTTATCAGCAATGAAAGAATTTCGGCTCTCGAGACTTTGAAAATGTTTACTTCAAGTACGGATATCTCAAAAAGCTCGTTCTGTGAGAGCGAGCGTAGATGACTGTACTCCTCAATCAAAAGCTCTTGATGTTCGGAATAGTCCCCGAATACGCTCAGCCAGTCTTGACGTTCTTCGTTAAAGATCGCGTTCGCTTTTGAGTCTTCCAGATATTCGTAGAAGCTTCCAAAATTTCTTTTGTTGATATGTAGAGGGTCAGCAATGAAAAATTTGCTCATGCGAATAGCTCAAGTACTTTGTTGATTGAGTCTTGGCTTCCTTTGATTAAGCCAAGGTGCTCTTTCATGTTGAGATTAATCGAATCCTGCCAAGTAATAAGGTTTTCGCTAGGGTGTTGGCTGGATTCAAATAATTTCTTATATCGTAGGTTTCCAGGTTCAGCGAGATCATTAAGCATGATTGCGTCTGTTTCAGGTTCCATCTCAAGATAAATCCCATGCATATCGTGCTTGATTAGATCTGGGACCATTCCTATCGGGTTCGCCAGGATTGGAACTCCCATTGCGGCCGCTTCAGGAATGTTTGCTGGGCCACCTTCAAAGTAACTGGTCATGAGCAAGGCGTTTACGCTACGGTAAGCATCGATCAGCGCAGGGTAAGGCAGTCGTTCATACACTTCAGTATCAAAACCTAGTGCTCTAAGGACTCTACCTTCTTCTGATCTTCCGTCGCCTACCAATAAAAATTCGATATTGTCCGAATCTAGGCGTTTGGCCAATTCAAATAAATAGGCCTCTCCTTTTACCTTTCTTGCATAGCGTTTGGATACGACTGCGACTTTGAATTTCTTTTTTTCCAGTCTGCCTAGTTGTCTCGCGTTATCAATCAGGCTGTGATTGTAGCCGTGCGGTATTACAACAGTATTGAGAACTCCACACTCCGCGAGTTTTTTTTGCTGCAGAGTATTCAAGCAGATGACGACATCAGCTTCTTTGTAGCGATCAATGAAAACTTGCAGCGGCAGCCAACTGTCAGGATCATTTAGATCATGATGGACTGTTACAACGCAAGGTTTGATCAGTCGTACTTCGAGGTGCGGTCTATGATAATGACGTACATGGGCGCCAACGACTGGCTTTTCGCTGGGTATGTGAGTTGCATATTGTTCAGTGTAGCGAGAGAAATAGGCGAAGATATCCTCGAAAATTCCGCTATGAACATTATTTGATAGAACGTGATTTACTATGATAGTCATTTTTATGCCTATACCCGATGTTTACCGCTGAAGACTATCGATGGTTCTGCCGAGCACCAAAGTTTGTACAATCGGGCCAATAATTTTTTGCCACTCATATACTGCAGCGTTAGTTATATAAATCGTATCGTCGGGTTTGAGCATGACCTGACGGGCATAAAAGATTGCCGCCGGATCACGCATATCAATTCGCATAACGGTGGGTTTTGTTGCACCTTCACCCATCCGGAACACAAACACGCCCTGTGGATTTGCATTCGCTTCTTTCAGCCCGCCGACGGAGCCCAGCGCGTCCAGGAGACTGGCGTTTTGTGCTGGCAAATCATGCAACCCAGGTTCGCCCACAGCCCCCATCGCCACAAAGCGTTGGCGCGCACGGTCCAGCACCACTTCCGAATTTGGATTCAGAACGAAGTTGTTACCGGCCAGGACGTCTTCGTAGTTGTAGGTGTTGGCTTGTGCGCCATTGCGCACGGTAACGTTGACCAGGTGCGGCTCCATCACCGGGCCGCCGGCCTGGTTGATGGCGTCCAGCAGGGTCAGCGGGCCTTGCAGGGTGGAGAAGCGGCCGGGGGTCTTGACTGCGCCTGCGACCAGCACCGAGCCGGACAGGTCGCCAACCAGATCAACGTGCGCTTGCACATCGGTGGTCACGCCCTTGAGCTTCTGGCGAATCATGTCTTCGACTTGAATCAACGTCATGCCGGCCACGAATTGATGGCCAACATACGGCAGGGAGATCATCCCCTTGTCGTCGATGCGCACTTTGAGCTGGGTGCCGCCCGTCGAGAGCGGGGCGAACAGGCCGCTGCCTTCCGGGGCGTTGTCGGTGATCAGCACGTTGATCACGTCACCACCCATCAGGCGCACGCTTTGCGCCAGAGGGCTGGTGATCTTGGCCTTGGCCGGTTTGGCGGCCGGGCGCATGAACGGCTCGATGGTATTGGCGTTGATGTCCACCAGGTCATACGCAGTGCTTTGGCTTTTGCTTTCGATGTCGCCTTTGTAGGGGCCGGCACCGGACAGCGTTCCGCTGCAACCTGCCAGCGTCAAGGTCACCAGCATCAAACCCGCGACAGCACTGTTTCGCATGCTCAAGTTCAGGGGGCGAAGGGGCAGGCCAGAAATGGATTTAATCACGATGATCCTCGATCGATGCAATTAGGAAGCGAGTGATGCCGTAGAGCAGCAGCAGTGCCAGGAAGATGGTTGCGAGGTTGTAGAGGCGTTCCGGGTACAGGGCCATTTGCGGCGCGTTCGGGCTGACCACGGTGACGAGGGTGCGAATCTTCTTGCTGGCTTCAATACGCGCATTGTCCAGTGCGGCCACGGCGGTCTTGTAGGTTTCTTCGGCGATGCCGGCGTCCAGGGTCAATTGCTGGAAGCGCGAAGCCACCACGTTGAGCTGGGCGCCATCCGGGGCGGATACCAGCAGGCGTTTTTCCGCATTCAGCTGTTCACGGATAGCGTCCACGCGTTGCTGTTGCTGCTTGACCTGTGGTGAGTCCGGGCGAAGCTTGTAGAGCATCTGGGTGAGTACGGCGCGCTCTTTGGAGTGCTCGGCTTCCAGGGTGTCGATGATGCTGGCGCGGCCTTGGGCCGAGCTTTTACCGTCCAGTACCTTGTTGCGGTTCTGGAAGCTCAACAGCTCTTCCTTGCATTTGGTGTAGTTTTTCTTCGCGCCTTCCAGTTCGCCCTGGGCGAAGCGCATCTGTTCGCGGGCGATGCTGTGGGAGACTTCGTTCACGAAGTGTTCGCTGGCTTCCAGAATGGTCTTGACCATTTGCTCGGCCAGTTCCGGACTGAAGGCTTGTACTTCAACTTTCAGCAGGCCGGTGGTTTCGTCGTAGTGAGCCGAGACCATGCGCTGGTAGTACTCGAGCAGGTCTTCGCGTTCGGTATCGGTGGCCAGCCAGAAGAGCGGGTCGCTGCGTTGTTTGCTGTATTGCTCGACCCAGTGCAGGCGGTCTTCCAGCAATTGCATCATGTCCATCGACACAATGTATTCGCGCAGATAAAGGGTTTCTTCGCGGGAGGCCGGGTTGGCGCCGCTGAGCAGCATGCCCAGGCCGGGCATCTGGGCCGCAGGGTTGTTGCCCTCCTGGCGTACAACCACTTGCGCGGAGCTGACATAGCGATCCACGGCGAAAAAACTGTAGTAGACGGCGGCCAATACCATCGGCAGCACGATCAGCCCCAGTGTCAGGCGCCAGCCCTTGAATTTACCCGTACTGCTCATATGCACACGCATCCTTGAAATGAAACTGTCACGCCACGGTCAGGCGATCAGGTGTTGTAGGCCTTGATGCCTTCATCGACATCGTCATAGATCTGCACCCCGCCATCGCGCACCAGCAGCACGACGTCACAGAGCTTTTTGATTTCGGGCATGCTGTGGGAAACCAGCACGACCTTGGATTTCTGCAGGCGTGTTTCGAACACGTCGGCGCACTTGCGCTTGAAGTGCGCGTCACCGACCGACATCACCTCGTCGATCAGGTAGTAGTCGAAGTCGAAGGCCATGCTCAGGCCGAACGCCAGGCGCGAGCGCATGCCGGATGAGTAGGTTTTGATGGGCTCGTCGATCCAGCTGCCAATTTCCGCAAAGTCTTCGACGTAGCTGATTTTCTGGCGCATGGCCTCGCCTTCCGCGCCGTATACCCGGCTGACGAACTTGATGTTTTCGCGTCCGGTCATGGTGCCGTGGAGGCCACCGGACAAACCTACCGGCCAGGAAATGCTCTTGTCGGTGACTACAGTGCCGGAGTCCGGTATGTCGGCACCGCCCAGCAGGCGCATCAGGGTCGATTTGCCCGAGCCGTTGCGACCGATCAGGCCGATGTTTTTGTCCGGCGGAATCTGCAGTGACAGGTCGCGGAAAACGTGCCGGCGACCCTTGGGGGTCAGGTAAGACTTGGTGATATTTTTGAGCTCGAACACGGGAAGCCTGCGGTTAGCCGTTCTTGGTAGAGATCAAATGCAGTCGACGAACCCGGTATGTGCCAAGGGAGACGAACAGCAAGACCAGGGTGAACGCGATTACGTAATGCACCGAGACGCCATCGACCGGAACGTAATGCGGGAAGATTTCGGCGCGGATCAGTTCCAGCAGATGCAGGAATGGATTGAGCAACAGTAGCGGCAGCATGGCGTGAGGCAGGTAGGCGGCGGGAACCAATACGCCTGAGAGGAAGTACAGCGGGAAGAACATCATCCGCAGAAACAGCGCGCTGCTGGGCATGGCATGGGCAATCAATGACAACAGCATGCCCAGGCCAAGGGAAAACAGGACCCCCAGAAGGATGGTCAGCATCCACTCGATGGGGGACTTGATGGACATGTCGAAGCCGAACCAGGCAAAGCCAAAGACCAGAATGGCGTAAGCGCTCGCGGAGATGCAGAACTCCACAAGCACACGGGCAATATAGGTGTCGAGAGGCTTGATCTGTTTGTAGGCAAACAGTGAGCGGTTTTCCTTGGGGCTGTTCATCAGACGCAAGGCCGTGTTGCGAAACAGCAGGAAGGGCGCGAGGCCTACCAATACAAAAACCGGGAAGTCGATGCCGGCCATGGCGCGGCCACGCAGCAGGCCGAACAGCACACTCAAAATAAGCAGATGGCATATCGGTTCAATCAACGTCCAGCTCGCACCCATGCGCCGGTCGCCAAAACGCGAACGCGCTTCACGCAGCACCAGGGCAAAAATGACGGATTTCTTGATTTGCAGGGGGGAGCGAGGCTTGAGCATGATTAACCGCAAAGCACAACGACGCGAAAAGCGCGTTGCTTGAATTCATTTTCAGAGGACTTTCTGCCGGGGGTTGGCAGATTGCTTCCATTCGTGGGGCGCGAGGTTAAACGCAGCGCGAGACAGTAGTCAAGCCGCTAAGTTCCCGAGCAGTGCCTGACGAAAGATAACTGTCGACGTGGATATGTTTGGTATCAAAAATCCGGTTTTGCTTTGTATTTATTGGGTGGTGTCAATGGCGACAGCAAAATCGTGTCGGCTATTTGTCTGATTTCTAACATCGAGGCGCGGGGATCGCTTGTCGGATTACAGCGGCAAAACTCAGTGGCCGGTGCCGTGAAAGGCACCGGGTTCAGCGTGGGTTTCAACCGATGGTTTGTTACCCGGCCAACATCGGATAAGTGAACAATCCGAAGTGCAGCAGGTTCAAACCGAAATGGGTGGCAATGGCGGCCGCGAGTCCGCCGAATCGATAGGCCAATCCATAACCTGTGCCCGCCACACTCGCGAGCACCACCCACTCCCAGCCGGCTCCCCAGTGGGCCAGCCCGAATAGAAGCGAAGCGGTCAGCAAGGCAAGGTGTCCGCCGTACGGCAAGTGTTTCCAGCGCCGGCTGAGGCCGCCTTGTACATAGCCGCGAAATAACGCCTCTTCCACTACGGTCACCAGCAAGAGGTTGTTGTTTATCCACAGCCAAGCCTGGTCCGGCCATTTCAGCGACCACTCGACGATCCCCAGTAGCCAGGCTGCCCCGAGCGTGGTCATTGCCGTCAGGCACAAGGCGACGGTGCCGGCCTTGAGTGTCCGCATCAATGGCTGGCGACCGACGATCCATGGACAGACCACGAGCAGCCAGAAGCCAATCAGCGGTTTGTCCAGATTGAGGTTCATCGAAAAGGGCACGGCGTTCTCGGAGAAGTGCTCTTGGTCGATCATCTTGGCGTTGTAGAAGCCCGGCCACCAATGCACTGCCAAGGCGAGTGCCAGAAGGACGAACAGTGCATGGCCGAGATAACGGACGTAGCGATACTTGGGTTGCCGCACTGCCAGACCTGCGATCACCAGCAGGATGATTGCCGCGCCCGCCAGGACGGTCAGTTGTCCATAAGTGAGTGCCAGGACATAACCAGCAGAAAGCAAAGTCAGGTACGGCCAGGGCGGTACGGGCATGGACAGGATCCTTGTTTCCAATGGGCTCGCTTAAAGTCGGGGGCATTTAGGCAGATATAGTCGTTAGTCAGCAATTGTTGTGCGGTGCCTTGGCGCGTAGAACTGCACTTGTGACTATGTTTAAAACTGCCTGACATTTGCTTGAAGGGCGCTCTGCCGGATTTTCCTGAACCAGGAGATGCGCATGATGACTTGGCCTGTTATTGCTGTGACATTGTTGATGCTGGCGGCTTTTATGGTTGTTGTGATTTCGCTTAATGGTTGGGTAAGGCATTTCAGGATTGAAGGGGATACCGAGCGCTAGTTGCGGCCCTTCGATATCGAGAGTTTTGAGCACAGGGATGTGGCACCCCCCCCCAAAAAAAAACACCGCCCGAAGGCGGTAATACCCTGTAGCAGCTGCCGAAGGCGGCGTCCGGCTGCGCAGCAGTCGTAAATCCGGCTTGCGCGATCTGTCTGACTTACCGCGAACTCTGACTTTACGACTGCTGCGCAGCCGGACGCCGCCTTCGGCAGCTGCTACAAGGAAGGCGTAGCGTCTGGGCTCGCCTGACCGATCGGCATTAGCCCGAAGGCGGTGCTTGTCTCAGTGCAGGGTTATGAGGCAATCAATTGCCGCAACACGTAGTGCAGAATCCCTCCCGATTTGAAGTACTCCACTTCATTGAGCGTATCGATCCGGCACAGTACTTCGACTTTCTCGCTGGTGCCGTTTTCACGGTTGATGACCAGCGTCAGGTTCATCCGTGGCGTCAGCTCGACGCCGGTCAAGCCGAGGATGTCCAGGGTTTCACTGCCGTTGAGGTTCAGGCTCTTGCGGTTCTGATCCAGCTTGAACTGCAACGGCAACACGCCCATGCCCACCAGGTTGGAGCGGTGAATCCGTTCGAAGCTTTCGGCGACGACCGCTTTCACCCCCAGCAGATTGGTGCCTTTGGCTGCCCAGTCGCGGCTCGATCCGGTGCCGTATTCCTGACCCGCGATCACCACCAGCGGCGTGCCCGAGGCCTGATAGCGCATGGCGGCGTCGTAGATCGGCATTTTCTCCCCGGTGGGAATGTAGCGGGTGTTGCCGCCTTCTTCACCGCCGAGCATTTCATTGCGTATGCGGATGTTGGCGAAGGTGCCACGCATCATCACTTCGTGGTTGCCGCGCCGTGAGCCGTAGGAGTTGAAGTCCCTCGGCTCCACGCCTTTGTCGCGCAGGTATTGCCCGGCCGGGCTGTCCGCCTTGATGTTGCCGGCCGGGGAGATGTGGTCGGTGGTCACCGAATCGCCGAGCAGTGCGAGGATGTTGGCGCCACTGACATCCTTGACCACGGGCGGCGGGCCGCCGATGTCATCGAAGAACGGTGGATGCTGGATGTAAGTCGAGTCGTCCTGCCAGACATAGGTCGCCGCCTGCGGCACTTCAATCGCCTGCCATTGCGCGTCACCGGCAAACACTTCGGCGTATTCCTTGTGGAACATGGCGGTGTTGACCTGATTCACGGCGTCGGCAATTTCTTTGCTGCTTGGCCAGATGTCCCGCAGATAAACCGGCTTGCCGTCCTGATCATTGCCCAGGGGTTCGCGACTGAGGTCGGTGCGTACCGTGCCGGCCAGCGCATAGGCGACCACCAGTGGCGGGGAGGCCAGCCAGTTGGTTTTCACCAGCGGATGCACCCGGCCTTCGAAGTTGCGGTTGCCTGACAGCACGGAGGCCACGGTGAGGTCGGCTTGCTGGATGGCTTTCTCGATGGGCTCCGACAGCGGTCCGGAGTTGCCGATGCAGGTGGTGCAGCCATAGCCGACCAGGGCAAACCCCAATTCATCCAGGTATTGGGTCAGGCCGGCAGCCTTGTAGTAGTCGGTAACCACTTTCGAACCGGGCGCCAGCGAGCTCTTCACCCAGGGTTTGCGTTTCAGGCCTTTTTCCACGGCTTTCTTCGCCACCAGCCCGGCCGCCATCATCACGCTCGGGTTGGAGGTGTTGGTGCAGGAGGTGATCGCGGCAATCACCACCGCGCCGTTTTTCAGGCGATAGGTCTGGCCTTCGTGGTGGTAGTCCGCTTCACCGGCCAGATCGGCATTGCCGACGGCGACGCCGCCTCCGCCTTCACTTTCCAGGCGACCTTCTTCCTTGCTGGTGGGTTTGAATTGGTGGTCGAGGAAGTCACTGAAGGCTTGGGCGACATTCGGCAGCGAAACCCGGTCTTGTGGGCGTTTCGGCCCGGCGAGGCTGGCTTCGACGCGGCCCATGTCCAGCGCCAGGCTGTCGGTGAACAGCGGTTCCTGGCCGGGCAGGCGCCACAGGCCCTGGGCCTTGCTGTAGGCCTCCACCAACTGCACCGTTTCGAGGGGGCGGCCGGACAGGCGCAGGTATTCCAGCGTGACGTCGTCCACTGGGAAGAAACCGCAGGTGGCGCCGTATTCCGGGGCCATGTTGGCGATGGTCGCGCGGTCGGCCAGCGGCAGGTCGGCGAGGCCATCGCCGTAGAACTCGACGAATTTGCCCACTACGCCCTTCTTGCGCAGCATCTGCGTGACGGTCAGCACCAGGTCGGTGGCGGTGATGCCTTCCTTGAGCTTGCCGGTGAGTTTGAAACCGATGACTTCCGGAATCAGCATCGACACCGGTTGCCCGAGCATCGCCGCTTCCGCCTCGATACCGCCGACGCCCCAGCCGAGCACACCGAGGCCGTTGATCATGGTGGTGTGGGAATCGGTGCCGACCAGGGTGTCGGGAAAGGCGTAGGTGCGGCCGTCCTCGTCCTTGGTCCAGACCGTGCGGCCGAGGTATTCCAGATTCACCTGGTGGCAAATCCCGGTGCCCGGCGGCACCACGCTGAAGTTGTCGAAGGCACTCTGGCCCCAGCGCAGGAACGCATAACGCTCGCCATTGCGCTGCATTTCAATGTCGACGTTTTGCTCGAAGGCGCTGCTGCTGGCGAACTTGTCGACCATCACCGAGTGGTCGATCACCAGGTCCACCGGCGACAAGGGGTTGATCCGCTGCGGGTTGCCGCCGGCCTTGGCCATTGCCGCGCGCATGGCGGCCAGGTCGACCACCGCCGGTACGCCGGTGAAGTCTTGCATCAGCACCCGCGCCGGGCGGTACTGGATTTCGCGGTCGGAGCGACGCTCCTTGAGCCACGCGGCCAGCGCCTTGAGGTCGGCGCCGGTGACGGTTTTTTCGTCTTCCCAGCGCAGCAGGTTTTCCAGCAATACCTTCAGCGACATCGGCAACTTGTCCAGCTCACCCAGGCTTCTGGCGGCCTCGGGCAGGCTGAAGTAGTGGTAGGTCTTGTTGCCGACTTGCAGGGTTTTCAGTGTCTTCAGACTATTAAGGGACGGCATTACGATCACTCCTTTAAGTCCGTACGGCTACGGACTGAGGGGACGGGCAGAGCCTTAAACCTAGCCCTGTTTTAAGTAGCTGGCTAATAACTGGACTCTATGGGCAAGTCCGAGGTTCCGAAGTCAGTTATCATGCGCCGGTTTTCGTGACAGGCTTTGCTGTAGAGCAAGTCTGGGCATCGCGCAGTGGTTGAATGTCTCGCCATCTGCCCAGGAGTAAGAATGAACACCCTATTCATGCATTGCCGGCCGGGCTTCGAAGGCGAAGTCTGTTCCGAGATTTCCGACCTTGCCGCGCGGTTGAACGTGGCTGGTTATGCCAAGGCCAAAGCGGCAACAGCTTGCGCCGAATTTGTCTGCACCGAAGAAGACGGCGCCGAGCGTCTGATGCGCGGGCAGCGTTTCGCCGAGCTGATCTTTCCGCGCCAATGGGCTCGCGGCATTTTTATAGATCTGCCGGAAACCGACCGCATCAGCGTGATCCTTGATCATATGGCGGACTTTCCGCTGTGTGGCAGCCTGTGGCTGGAAATGGTCGACACCAACGATGGCAAGGAACTGTCGAACTTCTGCAAGAAATTCGAAGTGCACCTGCGCAAGGCGCTGATGGCCGCTGGCAAACTGGTGGACGACGCGCACAAGCCGCGTTTGCTGCTGACGTTCAAAAGCGGTCGCGAAGTGTTCATGGGCCTGGCCGAGTCCAATAATTCGGCCATGTGGCCGATGGGCATTCCGCGGTTGAAGTTTCCACGGGAGGCGCCGAGCCGCTCGACGCTGAAGCTGGAGGAGGCCTGGCACCACTTCATCCCGCGCGACCAATGGGACGAGCGCTTGCATGGAGACATGACCGGCGTTGATCTGGGGGCCGCTCCCGGTGGCTGGACCTGGCAACTGGTCAACCGTGGCATGCTGGTGACCGCCATCGACAACGGCCCGATGGCTGAAAGCCTGATGGATACAGGGCTGGTGCAACACTTGATGGCCGACGGTTTCACCTTCAAGCCCAAGCAGCCGGTGGACTGGATGGTCTGCGACATCGTCGAGAAACCGGCGCGCAACGCCGCGATGCTGGAAGAGTGGATCGGTGAAGGTCATTGCCGCGAAGCGGTGGTCAACCTCAAGTTGCCGATGAAACAGCGTTACGCCGAAGTGAAACGCCTGCTGGAGCGCATTGCCGATGGCTTCAAGGCGCGGGGCATCAAGGTCGAGATCGGTTGCAAGCAGCTGTACCACGACCGCGAGGAAGTGACTTGCCATTTGCGCCGGCTGGACGTGAAGAAACCCAAGTCCCGCTGACACCGACGGCCCCTGTGGGAGCGGGCTTGCTCGCGAAAGCGGTGTGTCAGTAGCGTTGATGTCGACTGACACGACGCCTTCGCGAGCAAGCCCGCTCCCACAGGACAGTGCTAATCCTGCAACGGCGGCGTTATGCCACAGGTGACCGAACACCCGGCAATGCGCGACAATGCCGGCCAGTTTCAGGAGTGAATCATGAGTGAAATGCTTGATACGCCGGTAGACGGCACCCTCGACGCCACGGGCCTCAACTGCCCCGAGCCGGTGATGATGCTGCACCAGCACATTCGTGACCTGGTGCCCGGCGGCCTGCTCAAAGTGATCGCCACCGACCCGTCGACCCGTCGCGACATTCCCAAGTTCTGTGTGTTTCTCGATCACGAACTGGTGGCGCAGCACGAAGAGGCGGGCACCTACCTCTACTGGATCCGCAAGAAGTCCGGTTGACGGACTCAAAAAAAGACCTGCCTGTGCAGGTAATGCCAGTCAGTTAAGCAATTTCAGCCGTGGCACCCTTTGTAGCAGCTGCCGAGCCCGCGAGGCTGCGTTCGGCTGCGAAGCAGTCGTAAAATCAGTCATTGCGCTACGTCAGGCAGACCGCGTCAGCTGGACTCACGGCTGCTATGCAGCCGAACGCAGGCTCGGCAGCTGCTACAGATCGCATTACCGCCTAACTGATCGGCATTAGCCAGTGCAGGTTTTTTGTGTGCGCTTAGCTCATCGAATGGCTGATACGAATCCGTTTACGCGCACTGCGTGTCAGGCGGATCGACAGCATCAGCGCCGCACAGCTCAAACCGGCAATCAGCCCTTCCCACAGCCCGCTCGGACCGCTGGCCGGACCGAACCAATCGGTCAGTCCCAGCACGTAGCCGACCGGCAGGCCGATGCCCCAATAGGCGAATAAAGTCAGGATCATCGTCACCCGGGTGTCCTGGTATCCGCGCAACGCACCCGCGCAAATCACCTGGATGGCATCGGAAAACTGATACAGCGCGGCATAGACAATCAACATCGACGCAATCTGGATCACGCTCTGGTCAGGCGTGTAGATCGAGGCGATCGGTTCGCGCAGACACAGGATCAGGCTGGCGGAGAACGCCGCAAACACCAACGCTGCACCGAGCCCGACCTTCGCCGCGAAGCGCGCCTGCCAAGGATTGCCGGCCCCCAGTGCCTGGCCGACCCGTACGGTCACCGCCATGCCCAGCGAGTAGGGAATCATGAACAGCAACGAACTGATGTTCAGGGCGATCTGATGGCCGGCCACTACGGTAGAGCCGAGACTGCCGATCAACAGGGCGATGACCGCGAAGATGCTGGACTCGGCGAAGACCGCGATACCGATCGGCAAGCCAATCCCGACCAGGCGCTTGATCACGGCCCATTTCGGCCGGTCAAAGCGCACCAGCACCCGGGTGCGGGCATAAAACGGGGCCCAGAACGTCCAGCCGGCCATGCTCAACGCCATGAACCACATCACGATGCCGCTGGCCCAGCCGCAACCGACGCCACCCAGGGCCGGTGCGCCGAAATGGCCATAGATCAACGCATAGTTCAACGGGATGTTCAGCAGTAGACCGCACAAGCCAATGACCATGCTCGGACGGGTACGCCCCATGCCATCGCTGTAGCAGCGCAGCACGTAATAGAACGCCATGCCGGGAAACCCGAAAGCGATACCGTGCAGGTAGCCCATGCTCGGCCCGATCAATTGCGGATCGACTTTCATCCAGTGCAGGATTGGCTCGGCGCCGAGCAGCAGGCCACTGCCGATCAACCCGACACACAGTGCGAGCCACAGCGCCTGGCGTACCAGCGGGCCGATCTCGTCAAACTGCCCGGCGCCAAAGCGTTGTGCAACCTTGGGCGTGGTTGCCAGCAGGACGCCGGACATCAACAGGTAGACCGGAATCCAGATCGAGTTGCCCAGGGCCACCGAGGCCAGGTCCCGTGGACTGACCCGGCCGGCCATCACCGCATCGACAAAGCCCATCGCCGTGGTGGCCAGTTGCGCGATCATGATCGGCAGGGCCAGGCTGAGCAGGCCTTTGAGCTCCAGGCGTACGGGTGTCGTCCGCGCAGGAGCAATGGCGGCGGTATTCTCAATTACAGGATTCAATAGCGAAACGTCCAAAGGGTTTTGATACACAGGCGCGCATTCTACGCGTTGACGCGGCAGTCAGGAAAAGACCCGTGTTACCGATTTGTAATTAAAAACCTGTGGGAGCGGGCTTGCTTGCGAAGGGGGAGTGTCAGTCACCATTGATGTTGCCTGGCACACTGCTTTCGCGAGCAAGCCCGCTCCCACATTCAGGTACAGGTGAACAATGCCCGCTGGCCCACCACCCACATCTACGCCTAAACTGCCGATCCGCCAAAGGAGCCTGCCATGCTGATTGTTGCCGACGAAAATATCCCCCTGCTTGATGCCTTCTTCGAAGGTTTCGGTGAAGTCCGCCGGGTACCGGGTCGTTCCATCGACCGAGCCACGGTCGAGCAGGCCGATGTGCTGTTGGTGCGTTCGGTGACCAACGTCAATCGCGCGCTGCTCGAAGGCAGCAAGGTGCGCTTTGTCGGTACGTGCACCATCGGCACCGATCATCTGGACCTGGATTACTTTCAGCAGGCCGGTATCACCTGGTCCAGCGCACCGGGCTGCAATGCCCGCGGCGTGGTCGACTATGTGCTCGGCAGTTTGCTGACCCTGGCCGAAATCGAAGGTGCCGACCTGACCCGGCGTACCTATGGGGTGGTCGGTGCCGGCGAAGTGGGCGGGCGGCTGGTCAAGGTTCTGCAAGGCCTGGGCTGGAAGGTGCTGGTGTGCGATCCACCACGGCAGGCCGCTGAAGGGGGTGACTATGTCAGCCTTGAGCAGATCGTCGAGGAGTGCGACGTCATCAGCCTGCACACGCCATTGACCAAGCAGGGTCGGCAATCGACCTGGCATTTGTTCGATGAAAAACGTCTGAACCAGCTCAAGCCCGGCACCTGGCTGATCAACGCCAGTCGCGGGCCGGTGGTGAACAACGCGGCACTGCGCGATGTGCTGCTGGAGCGCGAAGACCTGCAAGCGGTGCTCGATGTCTGGGAAGGCGAGCCTGAAGTCGATGTGGCGCTGGCCGAACTGTGCGTGCTGGCAACGCCGCACATTGCCGGTTACAGCCTCGACGGCAAGCAGCGGGGGACGGCGCAGATCTATCAGGCGTATTGCGATTTCCTCGGGCAACCGGCCCGCATCAGCCTGAGCGATTTGCTGCCGGCACCCTGGTTGTCGCACGTGACCCTGAATGCGCAAAGCGACCCGGCCTGGGCGTTGGCCATGCTGTGCCGTGGCGTGTATGACCCGCGTCGTGACGATGCGGATTTCCGTCGCAGCCTCGTCGGCAGTGTCAGCGAGCAGCGTGCGGCATTCGATGGGCTGCGCAAGCAATACCCGTCGCGTCGCGAGATCGACGGGTTGCAGGTGCGGATTGAAGGTGACTCGCCTGAGTTGCAGAGGATTGTGGCGGCGTTGGGGGCAACGGCAATCTGATAGGCCGTGGCGGCCCCTTCGCGAGCAAGCCCGCTCCCACACTGGATCTATATGCCCCACAAATCCCCTGTAGGAGCGAGCTTGCTCGCGATGGGCGCGCAGGCATAAAAAACCCGGCCAACAATGGACCGGGTCAAGAAGACAGTGGCTATATCACTTTTGTTCGGCAGGTTTGACCAATCGCTTTTCCAGTTCGCGGCAAGCTTTCTGGATCATTTTTTCAGTGATCGGTACTTCGCGGCCCTGCTCGTCAATAATCGAGCAACCCAGAGACTGGTCTGGTTGCGTGCGGATCACTTGAATCTTGTCATCGCTGCTGTGTTGCAAGGACATGGCCTGTCTCCTCATCAGGTTGTGTGCTTACTGTAGAACCTCCAGGTGACCGGGCTATGACAACGTCCTGCGATCTTTCCGGGGGGACAGAACCAGTCCAGCAGAAATGCCGGCACGTGGCTAGCCGAACTTTAGATCAATAGCGTCTAGCCTCCTGTCTTGGTGGACATAATTAACCTGACTCATTGTGATTTGCACCGGGCTACCCCATTGAGCGGTGTAGGCTGACCCTATTGACTGATTTGTTCTGGATGATTGCGATGCTTTCTGCCCGTCACCGCCGTGCTGCTCGCCTGGCCAGTCGTTTCATCGCGCCGTATCGCTGGCAGGCCTTTGGCGCTTTGCTGGCGTTGATCGTCACCGCTGGCATCACCTTGTCCATGGGGCAGGGCATCCGCCTGCTGGTGGACCAGGGGTTCATGACCCAGTCACCGCATCTGCTCAATCAGTCCATCGCCCTGTTCATGTTGCTGGTCATGGGGTTGGCCGTCGGTACGTTTGTGCGGTTTTACCTGGTGTCGTGGATCGGCGAGCGCTGCGTCGCCGACATCCGGCGCAACGTGTTCAATCACCTGATTTATCTGCACCCGGGGTTTTACGAAGACAATCGCAGCTCCGAAATCCAGTCCCGCCTGACCGCCGATACCACGCTGCTGCAATCGGTCATCGGATCTTCGCTGTCCTTGTTCTTGCGCAATCTGTTGATGGTGATCGGCGGGATCGTCCTGTTGTTCATCACCAACCCCAAGCTCACCAGCATCGTGGTGGTTGCCTTGCCCCTGGTGATCGCACCAATCCTGATCTTCGGACGCCGGGTGCGTAACCTCTCGCGCCTGAGCCAGGACCGGATTGCCGATATCGGCAGTTATGTGTCCGAAACCCTGGGGCAGATCAAGACCGTGCAGGCCTACAACCATCAGACCCAGGACGAGCGCCGGTTTGCCGTGACCGTGGAAGAGGCATTCAATACGGCGCGCAAACGCATCTTCCAGCGGGCGTGGCTGATTACCCTGGTGATCGTGTTGGTGCTGGGCGCGGTCGGGGTGATGCTCTGGGTCGGCGGCATGGACGTCATGGCCGGGCGAATTTCCACGGGCGAGCTGGCGGCGTTCGTGTTCTACAGCCTGATCGTCGGCAGTGCGTTCGGCACGTTGAGCGAAGTGATTGGCGAATTGCAGCGGGCAGCCGGCGCGGCCGAACGGATTGCCGAGTTGCTGCGTTCGGAAAACATCATCCTGGCGCCGGTCGCAGGCACGGTGACTTTGCCGGAACGGGTCGACGGCCACCTGCAACTGCAAAATGTGCGATTTTCCTACCCGTCGCGGCCGGAAAGTTATGCCGTCGACGGCTTGAGTCTGACCGTCAATGCCGGTGAAACGTTGGCGCTGGTCGGGCCATCAGGGGCCGGCAAATCCACGGTGTATGACTTGCTGCTGCGTTTTTACGACCCGGCCGAGGGGCGCATCCTGCTCGATGGCGTGCCATTGACTCAACTCGATCCGCTGGACCTGCGCCGCTGCTTTGCCCTGGTATCGCAAACCCCGGCGCTGTTTTTCGGCAGCATTGAAGAAAACATTCGCTATGGCAATCCGAAGGCGACGTTGGCCGAGGTGCAGGAAGCGGCAAAAATCGCTTACGCCCATGACTTTATCGAAGCCATGCCCAACGGTTACCAGACACATCTGGGGGACGCTGGTCTCGGCTTGTCGGGCGGCCAGCGCCAACGCTTGGCCATCGCCCGCGCGTTGCTGGTGGATGCGCCGATCCTGCTCCTCGACGAAGCCACCAGCGCCCTCGACGCCCAGAGCGAGCACCTGATCCAGCAGGCGTTGCCGAGTCTGATGAAAAACCGTACCACCCTGGTGATCGCCCATCGCCTGGCTACCGTGAAAAACGCCGACCGAATCGCCGTGATGGATCAGGGGAAACTGGTGGCGGTGGGCACGCATCAGGAACTTATCGCCAGCAATGCGTTGTATGCGCGTTTGGCGGCGTTGCAGTTCAGTGATGGGCCCATCCCTTTGCTGACGGCAACGGACGCATGGGACGCCTTTGGCAAACCCTGATACTCAGTCAATGGCGCCCGGTATTGTCTTATTTGCCGGTTGAGGCGGTCATTCGGGATCAGCAGGCTGCTTACTACGCGGCATTGTCGGCTGCCGATCAATTGGCCGAATCAACGCCTTTCGTCGAGTTCATGTTGCACGCACTGAGCCTTGCACTTGAGGAAGCTGTCCTGGGTGAGCCCGAAACCGACCCAGTAGGGAAGTTGCTTTCTGCACTGCATATCAATGGTCCGCGTAAAATCAGCGATTTGATGGCTGACATCGGATTGGTGCACAAGGCGACCTTCCGCGCTAACTATCTCAAGCCTGCATTGGCGGCCGAATGGGTAGAAATGACCAATCCCGAATCGCCAAATAGTCCGGCTCAAAAGTATCGCCTGACCCCGCTTGGTAAACAGGTCGCCGAACGGCTCAAGTCAGCGTAGAAATTCTGAGCAATAAAAAAGCCCGCGATGCTTCGTAGCAGCTGCCGAGCCCACGAGACCCTGGACGCAATCTGGGGGGGGGGGGGGGGGGGGGGGGGGGGGGGGGGGGGGGGGGGGGGGG
>NZ_JBWKXF010000013.1:0-111812 GCF_059422645.1 Pseudomonas sp. GW821-FHT01C01
CGCGAAAGCGGTGTGCCAGACAACATTTGCATCGACTGACACACCGCATTCGCGAGCAAGCCCGCTCCCACAGTGGTCCGGGGGTGTTTTGAAATCTGCGGCCACAAAAAAAGGCGACGTCCTCACGGGCGTCGCCTTTGTTTTGACTGCCGCTAAAACTTACTCGGACAGTTTGTACGCAATCACATAGTCACCCATTTTGGTGCCCAGTGAGCCGTGGCCACCGACGACCAACAGCACGTACTGCTTGCCGTCCTTGCCGGTGTAGGTCATCGGCGTAGCCTGACCGCCCGCCGGCAGGCGCGATTTCCAAAGCTCCTTGCCGGTGTTGACGTCATAGGCACGCAGGTATTGATCCAGCGTGCCGCTCAGGAAGCCGACGCCGCCGGCGGTGACCATCGAGCCGCCCATGCTTGGCACGCCGAGTGTCAGGCCGATAGGCAATGGCGAGCTGTCGCGGCTGGTGCCGTTCTTGCGTTTCCACACGACTTTATTTGTGGTCAGGTCGATGCCGGCCACGTAGCCCCAGGCCGGAGCCTGGCACGGTACGCCGAACGGCGACATGAACGGGTGCATGATCACCGCGTAAGGTGCGCCCGTGTTCGGTTGCACGCCCGCTGTTTCGCTCTCGCGCTTGCTGCCGGCCGCGACTTCGGCGCGAGGCACCATTTTCGAGACGAAGGCCATGTAGTTCGGACTGGTGAACAGCATCTGGCGAACCGGGTCGACCGAAACTCCGCCCCAGTTGAAGACGCCGACGTTACCCGGATAGATCAGGCTGCCCTGTTCCGACGGCGGGGTGTACTGGCCTTCGTAGCGCAATTCCTTGAACTGGATGCGGCACAGCATCTGGTCAAACGGGCTGGCGCCCCACATGGCTTTTTCGGTCAGTTCCGGGGCCAGCAGGTTCAGGTCCGAACGGGCCTGGGTCGGTGCGGTGTGGTCACCCTTCACGGCGCCTTGCGGAACCGGGATTTCCTTGATCGGGATGATCGGCGTGCCGTCACGACGGTCGAGTACGTACAGGCTGCCTTGCTTGGTCGGTTGGATCACAGCCGGCTTGATGCCGTCGGCGGTTTTCATGTCCAGCAGGGTTGGCTGACTGCCGACGTCCATGTCCCACAGGTCATGGTGAGTGAACTGGTAGTTCCAGCGCACCTTGCCGGTGGCCAGATCCAGTGCGACCAGGCCGGCACTGAACTTCTCGGCGCCCGGGGTGCGGTCTGCGCCCCACTGGTCAGGGGTCTGGTTGCCCAGTGGCAGGTAGACCATGCCGAGTTTTTCGTCGACGCTGGCCAGCGACCACATGTTGGCCGAATTTCGGCTGTAGTGTTCGCCCTCTGGCAGCGGTGCGGTCGCGTCAGGATTGTTGCTGTCCCAGTTCCACACCAGATGACCGTCGTGTACGTCAAAGGCACGGATCACACCGGATGGCTCGTTGGTCGACTCGTTGTCGGTGACGTGGCCGCCCATGATCACCAGGTCACGGGTGATCGCTGCCGGCGAGGTGGCGTAGTAGCCACCGGGGGTGAACGGCCCGATGCCTTGAGTCAGGTCAACCACACCGTTTTTACCGAACCCTTCGCAGACCTTGCCGGTGTCGGCGTTGAGTGCGATCAGGCGTGCATCAGCGGTTGGCAGGTACAGACGACGCGGGCAGGCCTGGGCGACGGCTTTGCCGGCCTCGGAAATCACTGCGGAGGCCGCGTTTTCAGACTTGGCGTAGGCCGCTTCGTCGTAGTACGACACGCCACGGCAGGTCATGTGGGCGAAGCCCTTGAAGCCCACCGGGCTCTTGATCTGCGGGTCGAAACGCCACAGTTCCTTGCCGGTGTCCGGGTCCAGCGCCAGCACTTTGCTGTGGGCGGTGCAGGCATAGAGCATGCCGTTGGCCTTGAGCGGGGTGTTTTCGTTGGTCAGTTCCACCGGGTCATCGGCGGTTGGCAGATCACCGGTCTGGATACGCCAGGCTTCTTGCAGCTTGCCAACGTTACCCGGGGTGATCTGCTTGAGTGGCGAATAGCGGTCACCGAATTCGCTGCGGCCATAGGCCTGCCAGTCTCCGTCAGGCATTTGTGGCGCAGTGCTGGTCATGTCAGCCGATTCACGACCCAATTCGCCGAGGGTCTCGCCCGGGTGGGTGAACTGGCTGGCCACGGCGGTGGCGCCGGCCAGGACCACGGCCACACTCAAGGCGCCGGTGCCCATAGGGGCTGGGCCGTTAATCAGCAATGGACGACGGAACCACGGCAACAGCATCACCACGCCGAGGGCGAACCACAGCGCCAGGCGCGGCACCAGTTGCCACCAGTCGAGGCCGACTTCCCACAGGGCCCACACGGTACTGGCGAACAACACCAGTGCATACAGGCCCAGCGCGGCACGGCGGGCGGCGATCAGCAGGACGCCGCTCAGCGCGATGCCGATACCGGCCAGCAGGTAATACAGCGAGCCGCCAAGCATGCTCAGCTTGATCCCCCCGGCCAGCATGGCCAGGCCCATCAGCAGAAGCAGAATACCGAGCAGGGTCGGCAATAGACGGCTTCGACTCAAGGCACTATCAGTACTCATAGTGTGATTCTCCGTGACGTTTTAATGAGTCCCGCGCAGGTTCACTGTAGATGATGATCCTGAGCGGGCATGGTTCAGATAAAAGTGTTCGGTTTCCTTGTAGGAGCTGGCTTGCCAGCGAAAGCGGTGTGTCAGTCGACACTTGCATTGGCTGATACGGCCTCTTCGCTGGCAAGCCAGCTCCTACAGGGTTTTGTGTTGTTGCTTAGAACGACGACTGGACCTTGATCCCGCCAATCAGCGCGTCATCGACCTGGTTCACGCCACCGGGGTGGCGGATGTATTGCAGGTTCGGGCGCACGGTCAGCCAGTTGGTCACGTGCACGCCGTAATAGAGTTCGGCGCTGTATTCGGTGTCCTGGGGCGGCAGGAAGGCCGGGTCGTCGTAGTCGAAGACGGCGTGGGCCTGGTTGGTCGCCTCGGCATTCTTGCGAAAGGCCGGGTTGACGTGGACACGGGCCATGGCAAAGCCGATGTCATCCCTGGCGCGCGCGTCGAACAGGCCTTTGTAGACGAGGCCCGCCTGGACGTAGTTGTCGATCGCGTTGGTCTTCTTGTCGTGCATCGTGCCGTTGGCGAACAGGCTCAGGCCGCGCGAGTGGTCGCTGGCGATGCTGGTGACTTGCTGCTGAATGCCGAGCCACACGCCGTGTTTGCTGGAGGCGCTGCGATAGGCCTCGCCACTCAGGGCGGCCGGCTGACCATTGTTGTCCTTGTAGACATCGGTGGCGTTGGCGCTGCTGTAGTAGTAACCGGCGCGATACTCGCCCGGCAGGCCGTTGAGCTTCGGCGTCCACACCAGTTCCACCGGCAGGACCGCGCCCTGGGTGCCGCTGCCGCTGAGCTTGAAGCCGTTGCCGCGATCCAGGTTCGACGAGTTTTGCTCATACGCGCCGATCTGCGCGTACAGCTGCGGCGTCAGATGATATTTGACCCGCAGCGCCCACTGGCTGACCGGCCAGTTGTACCAGATGTCGCCCGCCCAGTTGCCGACCTGGGAGCCGCAGAACGCCAGGTTCTGGAAGTCGCAGGGGAAGCTGTTGAAGTCTTCGCCTTCGCCGAAACGGCCGGCCTTGATGTCGAGTTTTTCATCGAAGAATTTCTGCTGATACCACATCTGCGTCAGGCGCCAGGTCTGGCCACGGCCCCAGACTTCCTGGGCCGAGGTAAAGCCGCCGACACGCGGATCGTTGATGCGGTCGTTGCTGATGTTGTTGCCGCTGCGTTCGGTGATGGTCAGCTGGAACTCGGCGGCGTCCCAGCCGAGGATCTTCTGCAAGTCCAAATGAGTGCCGAGGGCAAACTGGTCGCTGTAGCGCGCGGTGCGATCGTGATCGTAACCACCGTGCAAATTGCTGCCCATTTCGCCGGTGTAATCGACTTTGAAGTCGTAGCCTTTTTCCGCAAGTTCGGTACGAGTGCCGTTCCAGTCACCGAGCATCCAGGGGGAGTCACTATCGAAGGCAGGTGCCGAGTGAGCGCAAGTGGCAAGGCCCAAAGCGGTGAATCCGCCTATCAGGTTCAAGGTTTTTCGGCAGGCAACAGGCTTGAAGACAGCGCTGTCTTTCGAAAGTTGGAAATCAGGCATAGAGAAGAAATTCTTGATCTTTTTCTGGGGATTAAACGGAAGAAATGGCTAGCAGAAGCGTTTCAGCTAAGGCGGGCGCAAGGATAATGATCTGTTACAAATAGAGAAAGGGCTTTTACTGACATGCATCCTTTCGGATTCGGTAACAGTTGTAGGAGCGAGCTTGCTCGCGATGGACTTGTGAGCAACGCGTTGATCCAGAATGTGCGCGTTATCGTTAACGACCATCGCGAGCAAGCTCGCTCCTACAAGTTCACCTACATTTGATAGATCGCTTCCCCCCAACGAAGCCCTCGGCTAAGGTGCGCGGCTTCCAATTCCCACTCTGCTCGAAGGCCCGGCATGACCGAACACAACACCGATCCGTTGCATGGCGTGACGCTGGAACAGATCCTCAACGCGCTGGTTGAACACTACGAGTGGTCGGGGCTGGCCGAGCGCATCGATATCCGCTGCTTCAAGAGCGACCCGAGCATCAAGTCGAGCCTGACGTTCCTGCGTAAAACCCCGTGGGCGCGGGAGAAGGTCGAACGTCTGTATGTGAAGTTGATGCGCACCAAACGACCGCTTTGAACATGGTCAACCCGTCTGCGTTACGCCATCGTCTTGTGGCCGTGGCTGCCATGCTCGGCTGGGCGGGATTGGGCATCCAGATGTACCTGATTTTCTATTCACGCTGGACGCTGGGTGCCAGCCTGATCGGCGGGCTGATGAGTTTTTTCAGCTATTTCACCGTGCTGAGCAACACCCTGGTGGCGACCGTGCTGACTTGTGAATGGACATCCCGCGAGTCAGCCGCGCGCCGCTGGTTCCTGCAGCCCTGGGTCAGCAGCGCGATTGCCGTGAGCATTGCCGTGGTCGGCCTGGCCTACAACCTGTTGCTGCGTCACTTGTGGCATCCCGAGGGCTGGCAATGGCTGGCCGATGAGCTGTTGCACGACATCATGCCGTTGCTGTTTCTGGGTTATTGGTGGAGTTGCGTGCCCAAGGGCACATTGCGCGTGGGGCATATCGCGGTGTGGGTGATTTATCCGCTGCTGTACTTCGCGTACTCGCTGCTGCGCGGGCATTTGCTGGCGGTTTATCCGTATCCGTTCATTGATGTGGATAAGCTGGGTTATCCACAGGTGTTTATCAATGCGGGTGGGTTGTTGGTCGGGTTTGTGCTGATTGCGCTGTTGCTGGTGGCGCTGGACCGTCGTCGTTATCAATTGTAGGAGCTGGCTTGCCAGCGAAAGCGTCCTGTTTGACACCGCAAGGCTCAAGGGCCTCTTCGCCGGCAAGCCGGCTCCTACAGAATGGGGTCACTCTTCAATGTTGTCATCCAGCCGCCAGTAGCCAACCGCCTTGACGAACTGCTCGTCCAGCCCGTGTTCATCGAGCAACACCCGACGAATCTGCCGCGAGACTTTGCTCTCGGTCGCCACCCACGCGTACAGGCTGCCGGCAGGCACCTGAACCTGGCGCACGGTGGTCAGCAAATGATCCTTGCCACCTTCGCGCAGCACCCAGATCACATTGACTTCGGCAGCGCTGTGCAGCACTTGCTGCTCCTTGCCGTTCTCCACTTCGATGATCACCAGGGCACGCCGATTGGCCGCCAGCCCTTCGAGGCGTCGGGCGATGGCGGGCAGGGCGGTTTCGTCGCCGATCAGCAAGTAGCTGTCGAACATGTCCGGCACGATCATCGAGCCCCGTGGCCCGCCGATGTGCAGGAACTGTCCAGGTTGGGCCTGTTCGGCCCAGGTCGCGGCCGGACCGTCGCCGTGCAGTACGAAATCGATGTCCAGTTCCAGCGTGTCGAGGTCGTAGCGGCGCGGGGTGTAGTCGCGCATTTCAGGCATCGGGCCGTTGTCCTTGCCGGCGCCGAGCACCAGGGTTTCCAGCGCCGCCGCTTGCTCGGCGTTCTGCGGGAACAGCAGTTTGACGTGGTCGTCCGTACCCAGGCTGACGAAGCCAGCCAGCTCAGGCCCGCCCAGGGTAATCCGGCGCATGCGCGGGGTCAGGTCGACCACCCGCAGCACTTCCAGGCGACGGCGTTTGATCTCGTGCATGACGCGGTGAATGGTGGTGATCACTTCAGTCATTCAGCGTTCTCCTGAACGGGTTGAACGGCAGGGCCGTCGACGATGGCTTTGGCGGTGTTGTTGAGCAGGGTGGCGACGCGCTGGATTTCTTCCGGGCTCCAGCGGCCGTGGTGCAGTTGCAGGGCATGGCGCAGGTTATGCACAGCTTCGTGGATTTCCGCCGGGCGATCATGGCCGCGCAACGAGCGCTTGCTGACATCGATGCGCACCCGCACACCTTCGAGGGCGACGGCTTGCTCGCTCAGGGACTGGCGTCCGGCGTCGGTCACGCTGTAGCGTTTTTTCCCGCCTTCGGCATCGCCCGCAATCAATTCGCTTTCTTCAAGGAATGTCAGGGTCGGATAAATCACACCGGGGCTGGGGCTGTAGGCGCCGTCGAACATGCCTTCGATCTGGCGGATCAGGTCATAGCCGTGGCACGGCTGTTCGGCGATCAATGCCAACAGCAGCAATTTCAGATCGCCGGGGGCGAACACCCGCGGGCCGCGACCGCCGCGTTCGCGGCCGGGGCGCTTCTCGAAGCCGTCACGGCCGTCGCCGTGTTCGCGGTGGGGGGAATGATGGTCTCTCATTTTTGCTTTCTCTCGTCGTGTTTAGATACAACTTAAGATATATCTTATCGAGCGAGCAAGGCTGACTGACCAACGGCGCGTCCGGCGGCAGGCGTAACCGTCATTGAAAATGGCGCTTTCACCGTTCCCGGAATGGCTTTTAATGTAGGTTGAAAAGTTGAAATTAGTGTTAACTCTCCAAATATTCGAATCGCGCCTTTATTTATTGGTTATGTAATATCTCTCCTACAGAAGTTGCTGTGTCGTTGTCGGCTGTTATTAGTCGATCGTTGGCTTCACGTAGTCCATCTCTTACAGTCGAACAGTGGGTTTATCGATAATTCAGTATTTTTCTTTCTGTGGTTGTGGCACTTTGGCTACGCACTTCAGGGAACTTGCCTGCTTACTTTCCAGAAGAATTGCTTGATCATTCTTCGGCGTTGAAAGTTCGGGAGAACACAAAACTGCTCGTGACGGTTTTTTGTTTTGTCGGAACTTTCAATGAACCGAAAATTTTATAAAGACAGGTACTGAATGATGTTCAAGAAATTCGCGATTGCCGCTCCACTGGCTGTTCTGGCTCTGAGTTCTTCGATGGCGTTCGCTGCGGAAGAAGTGCGTAGCTCCATTAACATCAGCGCCACCATTCCAAGTAAGGTATTTCACGCCCAGCCGGTGAACCCTGACTTCGGTAAAGATGAACAAATGAACTATAACCTGGTCGATGGCACTCTGAGTTCACTGCGGGCGCCTTACGATATCCGGCACACCAACGGCTCGGTCGGCGCTTATGTGGAAGGCGGGCCACAGCCCCTGTTCAACGGTGCCGACAACATTGCACTGACTTACACCTTCAACGGCGTGACCTTGACCGGAGCTTCTCAGGAAGTGGTAGGCGATACCGAATCCAATGGCGGTATGCGCGCTGATCTGGTGATTGCCGCGGCCAAACCATTGACCACTCAAACGGGTCTTTACACGGCCAATCCGGTTGTGATCTTCGATGCTATCCCGCGCATCCCTTAATAGGGTTATGACTTAAGGCTTGTCCCTATTCGTTAACGTTTACCGGTCGATGGGTAATCACTACCTGTCGATCGGGTTTTAATGCAATTAACTTCAGAGTATTTAGTTCATGTTCCCGATGACTCCCATCGCGACGGCGCTTGCCCTTTTTTTCTGCGCAACGGCTCTGGGCGCGCCAGCGAATACAGGTCATACGCCTCGAAGTTTGCTGGCGCAGGCAAAGGGTTTGCCAACCGAATTTGAAGAGCATTTTTTTGATGTGCCGCTGGTGGTGCGCGTGGAACTTGACCAGCAATTTCTCGGTGAAGCGATGGTGGTGCTAACCCGCGATGATCGTATCACCCTTGTTGACTTCGCCGATGTCGGTGACAGCACGGTAAAGGCCAGCGAACGCGACACCTGGTCGAACTATCTGAAACAGGGTGTCGCACTGGGCGGCTGCCAGGCCAAGTGTCCGGAGCAACTGTTGGCAGTGCACTACAGCCTTGAAAACTCGCTAGTGTCGATTCTCACGGAAAATGCCGAACGTGACGATCAGGAACAGCGTTACTACACACTGCCTGAAGGCGGCAGCACCGGGTTGATCGTACGCAATCAGATGAACCTCAACGGTGGCCAGAATCAGGATCTGGGTGGGCGCTATGGTCTTGAAGCCAGCAGTAGTCTGGGTAACTGGACTCAGGCGATCAATATGCAATTGTCCCGATTGGGCGGCATGGACAACACGCTCTATCACTCGGTCAATGAGCTTTTCACTCAGCGCGAACTGGAGGGCAGTTTCCTTCGCTTGGGCCTTTTCACACCCTCGTCCGAAGGGTTGACCCGTCAGCCGCGCACTTTTGGCACCAGTCCGGACACTGCGCTGGGCATCATGTACGGCAGCTCCGACAGTCTGGCCATCAATAATCCGAAACCGGCGGTCTATCCGATCTACGTCACCGCCAATCGCCAAGGCTCGGTGGAAATCTACCGTGATGGCTTATTGATCAACACCCAGGCGATGCCCGCCGGGTTGCAGACCCTCGATACCCGGCCGTTGCCGGGAGGGATCTATGAAGTGGAAGTACGCCTGATTGAAGACGGTCAGATCACCTCCAGCACCCAGGAGCTGGTCTACAAGCCCAACAATTGGCGCAATCACGACGAGCGCTGGCGCTACAACCTGTTCGCCGGTCGTGAATCCAAAGTGCTCAGCAATTGGACCGAACAGGATGACGGCGACATGACCGCCGGTGCGGCGTTCAACTACCTGTTGCATCCACGGGTCATCCTTGGCCTGAGCGGGCGGCAGGTGGGTGATGCCTTGCAATACGGCAGCTCGGTCGATTGGGCGATCGTCAACAATGCCAGCCTCTATGCCAGTATCTACCAGACTGAGAACTATGGCACCGGCCTCGACGTGCAGGGGCTCTACTCCTATGGTAGCGGCAGCATCGTCGCCAGTCACAACCGCAGCTGGCTCGACACGACTCGGCTCTACGACACGTTGCCGGACGGTACACGAGTGCGGCAGCGCAATGTGTTTGTCGGTCAGACCAGTAACTCTGCGCTGTCGGTTAATCATCGGTTGACCAGCAAAAGCTCGGTCAATGCCCGGGTGTCCCACAGCGAAGGCAACACCGAAGGTACGGGCATTGACCTTGGCTGGACCCAACGCACCCAACTGTTTGGCAGCGATGCCAACTGGCGGTTGTCTATGTTCGACCGACCCGGCAGTTTCAGTTCGGGTGACGACAGAAATCGGGGCATCGACCTGAGCGTCAACATCGCCCTTGGCGGCCCGGGTGAGCAGGTCTCCGGCAGTATCGGTACTCGTACGGCTCGGGACGGCGGCCGGGATAACAACGCGTCGATCACCTATCGCAAAGACCTTCAGGACCACCTGCTGCAAAGTGTTTCGGCCACGGCCATTACCGATACCTACGGTGTCGGTTTGAATGCCATGGCAAGCATGCAATCGGACGTGGTCAACGGCGACGGGTTTATCCAGCGCTCGTCTTTCAACAACGACCTTACCGGTGGCTTGAATCTGGACAGCACCATTGCCGTCGGCGCGCGCAAGATTGTCATGACCAGCCAGTACCACCGCGATGGCGCGGGCATGATCATCGACGTGGAGTCGGATATCGATGGCATCGTCCTGCGCGCTGACGACTTGAGTGGCGGCAACGCAGTGCTGCGTCCGGGGCGCAACTTCGTGCCGATCACCGCTTACAAAAGCAGTTCAGTCAGCTTCGATTTCGAGGGCAATCATGTGCCCGCGGCGAGTATCCAGCCGGCCCGCTCCAGCTATCACCTGAACAAGGGCGGCGTGGAGTACCGCAAGATCACCGTCAGCAAAACCATCACCGTGCTCGGCCGCCTGGTCGACCCCCAGGGTAAGCCGCTCAAGGGCCACCACATTATCAACCACGCCAGTCGTGGGGTGAGTGAAGTCGATGGCTTCTTCTCGATGGAAATGAACGCCGGTTCACCGACGCTGGAAGTGCGTTTCGGTAATCAGTTGCTCTGCCAGTTCCGTCTCGATCCGAACAACGCACGTCGTGAAAACGATGTGGTGATGATTGGGGATTTGCGTTGTTCGCCGGAGACGTTGGCGGATGTGACTTTCAAAGCCGAGAAGGCGGGGTGACGTAGTTTTGCGTCGCCATGAAATTTCAGGTGAACCAATCATGAATTTATCTTTTACGCGTAGTACAGCGGTGGCCCTTTGTCTCACAGTAGGGGTGCTGGCCGGGCTTCATGCGCCTTCGGCCGAAGCGGTGGTGCAGGAGGTCCGAGCGCTTTTCAAACCTGACCCAGCGAATCCGATGCTCAACAAGTTCGTCAATACAACTCCCCCAAGTGGGCTGTGTACTACGTACATGGCGACTCGCTGTAACGAACTGGGTATTTTCAGTTTAAGGGTTCCTGGTCTGACGTTCGAAACGGACAGAGAAGTCGTAGCCGATCATGCAGACCCGCGACAGGGCATCATGTTCTCCCTGCCTACAAACTGGCGAGACGTTGAAGTGGTTGACTCGGCAGGCGACCGCGAAACTGTGCAAGTTCGAATCGCCGGAATTGGTGGCAGCTGGAATATGTCTTGGCCTCCTGGTTTAAACGGATGGGCGAGGGGAGGAATTTCAGGGCCTAACAATTGGCGATACCCTCCTGCTCCATGTGCCAGTGCGGGATTTCTAATTAATGGTAATGCCTTCGCACAGTTTTTCTGGCTGATGCCAGAAGGTATCGGAGCTTGTGCGATTACTCCCTCGCTCTCATTTGATTATTTCCGTTACAGCGGTTTCGATTATGTGTATGAGCTACGTACTCCTAATCCGTTGACCATGCGTACTGGCCAGTATCGAGGAAGTCTGGTGTACAGCATTGGCAAAGGTATGGATTTCGATATGGGTGATGTCTTGATCCCTAGCGTCGACAGTCTGACCCTCAACTTCACACTTGATGTCATGCATGCGCTCAAGGTTGAAGTTCCGCCAGGTGGCAACAAGATCGAATTGTTGCCCCAAGGCGGCTGGCAAGCCTGGCTGAATCAGGGACGTAAACCCACGCGCCTGTTCCGCGACCAAACCTTCAATATCTCGTCTTCAAGCCGCTTCAGGATGCATCTCGAATGTCAGTATCCCACCGGCAATACCTGCGCATTACGAGACGCCGACTCTGCTGATCTGGTTCCCTTGAATTCCAGCGTAAGCCTGCCCAACGGTCTGACCGATGCTGTGGGCCAAACCGTCCAGCGTCGGCCCTTGTTTCTCGATGGCAGCGGCACCGAGTTGTTCCAGCCCAGTATTTATGTCGATCGCAAACCGGGAGCCCTGCACTTTGAAATAACCAAGGAACACGTCGAGCCGATATTGCGCGAAGGCGTGGGTAAAACCTTCACGGGCAATATCACGGTGATCTGGGACTCGGAAGTCTGAGTCTTGTTCATATGGTTCGATTAGTCTGTTTTAACAATTGAGGTGGTACGTGATGAAACGCCTGTTGGCACTATTTGGTTTTTTTGTGTTTTCCCATGTTGCACTGGCCGGGCCGCAAATCAATGTCGGTGTTGTCTACGATTATCTCGATGGCGATAAAAGTTCTTACTTGAAACGGGTATTCAACGGCGGTGAGAGCACGGCGTTCGTGAAGATCAATATTCTCGAGATCATCTATGACGCCGATGGCACGGCTAGAGAGGTTCCGTTGGAGAACCAGGCCGATGGCTCTGCCCGCAATGGCCTGATGGCCAGCCCTGCACGATTGATCGTGCCTGCCAATGGCATGCAGGGTTCGCGCTTGCTGTTCATGGGGGAACGGGAGAAAGAGCGTTACTTCCGTGTACGTTATGTGCCCGTAGTGCCTGAGAAAGAAGATGAGTTTGCCGTGTCTGCCGAAGAGCGTGACGATTACAAAAAGAATTTGTCGGCCGGGGTAAATGTGCTTGCCGGATATGGCACGGTGTTTTTCGTGCGCCCGAAAGAGACTCGTTTCGACAGTGTGATCGAAAACGAAGCGGGACAGTACCGGATCCGCAACAACGGCAATAGTGTGGTGGTGATCGACGAATTCAAGGATTGCTCGATCAAGAATGAGCAGGAGTGCCTGCCGACGACCAAGCATCACGTTCTGACCGGCCGAACGTTTCAGTTCGAAAAGCAGGCTGGTCGTCACTACCGTTTTACCTTGGTTGAAGGAAGCAAAAGCAATAATCTCGATATCAAGGGATAAAGCTGCAGTCGGGTGAGCATTAAGTTGCTTTAAAAACTTTGAGTTTCATATCGATTTCCTTGTTTGCAGCAATGAAGTGCAAACAAAAGGTGAAGATCATGTTGAAGAAATGGATAACCGTCACCTCGATGGTGTGTCTGACGCTGGCGAGTGTTTACACCTTTGCAATTGTGGAACGCGAAACCTTTGAAGTATCGGTGACTATCCCGGTTGCGGAGTTCTATGTATTGCCAGTGGACCCGGGCTGGATCGGGCGTGAACAAAAACTGCCCTGGAATCTGACGACGGAGGAACTCGGTTCGCTGCGTAAACATTTCGATGTCAAAAACGCCAATGGAGCGATTGCTGCCCGTTTGAGTGAGGAACCTTATTTAAGTAATGGCAGAGATATTGACAACATCGCGCTGGATGTCACATTCAATCGGGCAAAACTCACGGTGGACAATACCGAAGTCATTTCGGAACTGGACGGAAAAGCCGGCAAACGAGTGGAGTTACTGATTGCGGCAGTCAAACCTGTCGGCGGTTACAAACCCGGTGAGTACTACGGCAGTGTGCATATGATTTTTGAGGCCATCGCTCCTTGATTTTGTTTCAGGACTAAGTGACGGGTGTTCCGTCATATCGAAGTTTCAGGTTAACCCACTATGAAGTTATTTACTTTGCAAAGAATATTCGCCGCATTCTCCCTGGCGGGAGGCTTGTTGGCGAGTTTGTATGCACCACATGCCAATGCGGTCGTGCAGGAGATCCGGGCTAGGTTTGTGCCTGATCCGGCGAATCCCTTGGCCAACCGATTTATTAACACGACCCCGCAGACCGGAGTGTGCCCAGACCATATCTCTAATCGCTGCGCGCAGTTAGGTATCTTCAGCCTGAGAGTACCCGGTTTGAGATTTGAATCTTCGCAGCCTATTCTCGCCGGGCATACCGATCCCCGGCAGGGGGCGACCTTCAGTGTGCCGTCGAGCTGGCGCGCACTGGACGTTGTCCACAGTCGTACAGGTGAGCGAGAGACCGTTGAGGTGCGAGTTGCAGGCATTGGTGGTACTTGGAGTCTGTCCCACCCACCAGGCGTGAGTGCCTGGACGCCGCCGGAGGGCGGCTACTGGCGCAGGCCGTGGGTATATCCGCCAGCCCCCTGTAGAGGACTTGACATAAATGTTGCAGGAACCTCTTACGCGTTTTTCTTTTGGCTAATTCCTGAAGGCGCGGGGCCCTGCGGTCTAGTGCCCACTAAGGATATTCCCTGGTTCAGACACAGCTCAGTCGAATACGTTTATGAACTCAGGACCCCCAACCCTCTGCGCATGTCATCTGGCGAATACAAAGGTTCACTGACATACACCACCGGTCCCGGTGGTGACTTCGACATGGGAGATGTATTGCTCCCCACCGACAGCGCCATCACCCTAGACTTCACCCTGAGCGTCGAGCATTCACTCAAAGTCGAAATCCCCCCTGGCGGCCATCGCATCGAACTGGTCCCCCAGGGCGGCTGGCAAGCCTGGTTGAATCAGGGGCGCAAGCCAGTGCGACTGTTCCACGACCAAACCTTCAATGTCTCGTCCTCCTCACGCTTCAAGATGAAACTCGAATGTCAGTATGTCGTGGGTAATAACTGCGCGTTGCGCGACACGACATCCGCTGATCTTGTGCCCTTGAATACCAGCGTGAGTTTGCCCCACGGCCTGGTGGATGATTCGGGGCAACAGGTTCATCGCCGTCCTTTGCGAATCGATGGTGGTGGGACCGAGTTGTTTCAGCCTGGCTTTTATATCGAGCGCAAGCCTGGAACCATGCACTTTGAAGTTGCCAAGGAATACGTCGAGCAAATGTTGCGCGAGGGCGTATCAAAAACCTATGCGGGGGATGTCACGGTGATCTGGGATTCGGAAGTGGGTTGAAGAACCCCCCTGAAGTCCCGATCAGGATCTTCAGGGGGGTAAGGTGTCACGCCGTTACAGGTTAGCCTTCCTCATGGCAGCACGGGTCAAACGTCTCGACAGTTCTTTTTCGTCGTATCCAAGATCAATAAGCAGTCTGTCGTAAGTTTCCTCGCTCATTGGTTCATCGGCAAAGACTACTGTCTCCGGAACCGGTAAATCGTTCATCAGTTCTTTGAGCCTGTTTCTTAGCACGGTGCGTTGAGCCTCCGTTAACCGAGCCGAGTTAGCCCATTCGCGCTGAGTGGTTCGCAACGTCTCAAGTCGTTCAAATTTACTCAGGTAAAGTTGTTTGTTTTCTTCGAACTGCGAAGGATGTGTTTTACGGAGAAAACTCTCCCAAAAATCCAGTTCCAGCATTTTGTTGACTAGGCCATCACCATTTTCGAAGGATAGAACTGTGTCGTAGGCTTCATCAATCATGGAGTCAGTGACTCCGGACACCGGTCTATAAAGCATGCCTTCAGATTGCCAGGGCAGACTCAAACGTTTTGACAAGCTAGTCTGATAGGCCAGATAGACTTCGACTTCGTCTGGATTGCCTTCTCGGCTGCTCACATCGGCCCGGGCGATATCGTTAACCAGCTCAAGGCGTGCCGAACCTTTAGCTAGAGTCACTAATTTATCTTCCAGCTGCGCCGCATTGGTAGAGTAGTTATGTGCCTCTGAGGCCAATACTTCGATGCCCATGTTGTTAAACAGTTGCGCACCTGCATCGGCACATCTCACGGGGTCCATCGCCATGGCGAACAGTTTCTCCCTCAACTGAGTATCAACATGGATTGCATCGAGCATACGTGAGAGTCGCTGTATGAGTTGAACCCGAACTTCGCCGCCCGCCCGATAATCGGCGGATCTCCGTGCGTCAGAAATGAAAGACATAAAAGGTCTTGCGTTGGGTTCGTGAATTAACTCCTCCCATCGTTTAGCCTGCTCAGCACTTATGCCCGGCACGTTAGTTAACAGTGATTCGAGCGGCGGTTTTCTCCGTTGAGGAAGTGGGGCGTCGGGCTCATTAGGAAGGCCGAAATGTCGCCTTATCTGTTGATACGCCTGTCGATTGGAGACCGAAAGTCTTCTTACATCCAAACGAGTACGAGCCACAACCCATGCACTTGGCGAGCCCGGAACCACTTCCGGGATCACGTTGATCGGATTTTCCCGCATATCGAGGAAGAAGCCGCGAGGTCTGGTCTTGGCGAAGATACCTTCGGGCCAAGTGTTTATCCAAGTGTTTCTCAACTCCAAAATCATCAGCCTGGGCATACGCCCAATGTCCGGCAACATAGTCAATGGATTGTCTTCGAGCTCAAGTATTTCAAGATAGGTTAAGTTTCTCAGTTTTTCGACGGCGCGGGCGTCCAGGGTAATGGTGTTGTGACTCAGACGCATACGTTCCATGCGATGCATGGCACCGATACTGTCTGGCAGGCGCGTCAGTTGGCAGTGATTGGCGTTGAGTTCCCGAAGATTTGGAAAGTCCTTTAACACCCCGTATAGCTCGCTTGAAAATCTTGTATTGTCGAGTTTAAGAATGGTGACTTTGTCGAGGAATTTTTTAAGCTTCGGACGCTTGGACCACCAGGTTTCCAGATCTAAGACGAGCATCTCTCTGGAGAGGTCAAGGGAATAACTGTACGGGTCCGTTCGACTACCTAGCTCTGTATTTTTTCGCTCGAAGCAGTTGGTAAGCCGTTCGACAATATGGCTGCCACCACCGCTTAGAAAACTCTCACTGTCCCAAACCTCACCAAGAGGGTGTTGGCGTTCCCAGTTATCAAGTATCCCCCTTAACTCAGCGAGATCCTTTTCCTGCTCTTCTATTGCCTTAAGCGGTTCACCTCGGGCGGTCAAAGCGCTAGCAAATACATCAACTTCGGCCTCGTTGAAGTGCGGATGCAGATCCTGAATGCGTTCGTGCAGTGTTTTTCCATCTTGGCTGAGTCCGCCTCCACGCACCAACAGCATCGTTTCATGCTCGGCAACAGGGCGAACGGGCGGGGTGGCGAGCACGGTCCGGCGTTCGCTGGGCGGGGCTGATTTGACCATGACCCATTGCCTGAAAAGCTCGCTGTCACCCGGCTTGTAGCCCAGGCTGTTTCGTCCAGACACCTGCGTGGCCTGCAGGACGGCTTCGAAAAAGTCATCGGCTTCATGGATCGGCTGATCGTTACCATCACGCACCTGATACTGCCCGGCATCGTTGCGAATCAGTACCCGCACCCGCGTTGCGTCATCGGGGCCGACGCTGCAGCGTAACTCGCCATCGAATGTTCCCTGACGAATATCGAGGCGCAGGTCGCCAAAGGTATCGGTGTTAAAGCGCAAGGTGCCGAGCACCAGGCGTTCGGTGTCGGGAGTGATAGAGGCGCTCGGGTACAAACCCTGGGCCGCTCGCACCGTTTGCGTTTCGAACTGAAGTTCCCGCGCCTGGGTCCTCAGGCGCAGGGGCAGGCGGCTTTCTTGGGTTATCCGCTGACGTTCCGCAGCGCTGGCGCGGGCATGGATTTGTGCCGCAACGGTGGCCGGTAGCTCGGGGAAATCGCCGAACAGCGGCGCGATCTCAGGGGATAACGGAGCGGGTGCAATGGCCGGTAAAGCCAGGCGTTGCAGGGTATCGGTCAACAGCGGTGGCGGTGGTGCGCTTTCCACATGCACCCTGCGCAGCACGCCTTCATCGGTGCCGCTGATCTGACGAATCTGCTCCAGTTGTTCATCGCTGAAACCATCGGTGCTGTGACCCAGACGACGCATCAATGTCGAGCCTTCCCACTCGCGCGGGTTTTCCGTTTCGCTGATCCAGGCGCCGTGACCGTTGTGGCGCAGGCGCGGCGCATAGGCATCGGTTCGTTGCGGATGCTTGATGCGATGCTGACCGGTGACCGGGTCTTGCGCCACTTCGAAGTGCTGATCGTCCAGGCGCACGAAGCGGCGGCCTTGATGCCGGTAAATGCCCGATGCATCGGGACTGGCGTCGACTGGCAATGCCGGACCGGGTCGCACATAGGGCGCGAGATCGGGGTTCCACAAACGGGCCTGGCCATTGGCCAATTGCACCGGCTTGAGTCCCTCGAAAAACGGCGAGAGCTTTGTCCGTGCGGCATTACCCAGTGCCCCTCCCGCCGCGAACGCGCCCAACTGGACGATGCTTTCCAGTACCCCGAAGGTATGTTCACCGGCCTCGGCCAAACGCCCTTCGGCCAGATCGACGAGGCCCTCGACCACTTCATCGGTCAGTTGATAGGCGGTGTACGCCAGCATCAATTCGCCAAGACCCGGGACAATCGGCGTCGCCACCAGCAGCGCGGCATTGAGGATGTCCGAGAGCATTTTTTCCAGGTTGTCCCACCACGCCCAGCGCGCCATGCGGTCGGCGTATTCAGTGGAAATCGCGATTTCCCGGGCGTCATTGAGGATTTTGTTGAGTTTCTGTCGGTAGAAGTAGTCCCAGAGGTTGCCGTTGAAACGGGTCTCACGATCGAGCGCCACGTTTAACAGACTGAATTGCAGATTCGGGTTATCCACAGAGGTTTCACGCCAGGAGGGCAAGTTGGAACCTTGGGGCGCCGGCTGCCATTTCACCTTGCTCAATCGGTCATTCAAACCGGCAAAAAAATGCCCGCGTTGTTGATGCTCCACGAACTGGCTGAAGAACTGCTGATAGGAAGTGGAATGGGTACCGTCGCGTAATTGTCGAGTCAGTTCAGCCATGAACTCGAGCGACGACGGGTATTGCTTGAGCGGATGGTCCGGGTCATGCGGGACATACACCAACACGGGGACAGGACGGCTAGCGGTCGATACATCAGGGGTAATCATGACAATGTCGGTCATTCGCGTGTCCATCATCGCCAGGTTGTAGTAGCCAACGGCCTGGCCATTCCAGCGAAGATTCGCACGCTCGACGAGCACACCCTGCACCAGATCAAACGCGTCCTGATCAATATCGTTGTTCATCAGGGCCATGTGTGCCGCGACATTGAGCGCGCTCTTCTGGCTGAGAATGACCTTGTGGCGCAAGACGTTGTTGGCGACGGGATTGCTCGACTGTAGAAAGTCGTTCAGATGCTGTTGATAGCGGGCGCCGATATTCAGTTCGCGGCAGAGGGACTTGAACTGGTCGATGCTGATTTTGTGCTTCAGTGGCTTTACCGCGAAGTGCCCCCGGGTGTTCGGTCGGGTGATGAACTCGGAGTCCGGGGCAAAAGCCTCGTCACGGGAGAAGTTATGCAGGGCGGCGTCCAGCAGCGAAACGGTTCGGCTGGTGGTTCCGCCTGAAAAATCATGCACCCACCAGGCTGTTCTCGTCGGCGCATACAGCCGCAGCCAGGTCTGCTCGACGTCGTCCTCGACACCGAAGCGGACCTTCAACGCCTGTTGCAGCAAGGGTTTGGCAAAGGTGTAGACATCCTGCAGATTACTCAGTGTATGGTCGACGTCGTTTTGCGCGGTCCAGTTGAGCTTGATGCCATTTTTCAGATTTCGGTGCGCCGCTGGCGAAGCGTTTTTGTGCCAGTCGGGAAGCGTCAACCGAACGGTTTTCAGTGCGTTGACACGAGAAGCCGAAGCAGTGAGCAACCAGGCAGGAATGGCTTTGCTGACGAACTCGAAATGGCTGCTTTGATTGGCCGGGATAATGACAGGCCGATCTGGCCTTTGAATCGTGGAGGGTGGGTTGGGCATTGCTTGATCGTCCGTTGATCGTGATTCGAGCGATCAGACTAGGTAAGCGGGTTGCCCAAAAAAAGCGCAAAAACATGTTGGAAAAAACCTTGGCCGCGCCTTGACCCTCTTAAAAATGAAGAGGGAAAAATACATAAGTACCACTCTACCTTTGCGCCTGGCGTGTAGCGGTCGTCGCCGCTCCCTGGCACATCGTGTGGGTGCCCGGTTGCAGATACGGCGTCAGTATCGGTGCCATGCCCTTGAGCACCTGCACAGGCAGCGCCGAGGTAAAGGTGAAGCTTTCCGCCGAGCGTCCCGGTACGAAGGCGGTCAGGGTGCCGAAATGGTGATCGCCGATGTAGAACACGAAGGTGGCCGTGCGGTTGAGCGATTTTGAACTGAGAATCCGTCCGCCGGAACCGATGGCTTCGATGCGGTTGTCGCCGGTGCCGGTCTTGCCGCCCATGGCCAGTGGTGTGCCGTCGGGCAGTTTGAAACTGCCGGCGACCCGTTTGGCGGTACCGGCGTCCACCACTTGCGAGAGGGCTTCGCGCATGGCGGTGGCGACCTCGGACGGCATCACCCGTTTGCCGACATCCGGGTCGTTGATCAACTGGGTTTCATAGGGCGTGCCAGCGGCAAAATGCAGGCTGTCGATGCGCAGCGTCGGCATGCGCACGCCGTCGTTGAGGATGGTGCCGATCAGCTCGGCCAGGGCTGCCGGACGGTCGCCGGAGCTGCCGATGGCGGTGGCGAGCGACGGCACCAGATGGTCGAACGGATAGCCGACTTTCTGCCAGCGCTGGTGAATGTCGAGGAACGCTTCGATCTCCAGCATGGTACGGATGCGGCTGTCGCGGGCGCCCTTGTGCCGGCTCTTGAACAGCCAGCTGTAGACTTCCTGGCGTTCGAACTGGCTGGCCTTGACGATTTCGCCCCACTTGGCGTCGGGGTGGTTCAGCAAGTAGCCCATCAGCCACAGGTCCAGCGGGTGAACCTTGGCGATGAAGCCCTGGTCGGGCAGGTCGTAGGTGCCGGGGCCATAGGATTCATAGAGCCGCTGCAGGCGCTCGTCGGTGAGTTTTTCGGTGAGCTTTTCACCCTTGAGGTGCGAGCGCACGAAGGAGTTGAAGCTTTGCTGGCTGGCCTGCGGCAGCAGGTAGCGGTGTACGGCGGCCATGCGGATCGGTGTCGGGCGCATGCTGTCGAGGAAGGTGTCGAGCCGTTCCTGAGTGTCCTTGTTGCGGTATTTTTTCCAGAACTTGAGCAGGAACGACGTGCCCTCGCGGTCGGCGAATGAGGCCAAATACTCCTGACGCCGTGGGTCGCGGTCGTCCTTGAACAGTTCGGCGCTGCTATTGGGGCCGGAATAGGTCGCATAGCGCACCAGGTCTCGCATCAGGCGAATGAACGGCAGGTTGATCGACTCGCGCAGGGCGTCGCGCAGGGTCGGTATCCGGCCGTTGTCCTCTTTGCGGAAGTTGTGGAACACATGCAGGCCGCCCCCGGTGAAAAACGCTTCGCCGGGGCTGGCGGAATATTTGCGGTCCAGGGCAGCACCGAGCATTTTCTGCAGGTCGCGGTCGTTGTTCTCGATCAGGTAATCGACCGCCCAGCGGCTCAGGCGGTCCTGATCCGGCACGTCGACTTTCTTCAGTTCCGCAACGGTCATGTCGGCGTACTTGTCGTGCAGCTCCGAGATGATTTGCAGATAGGTGGTGAGCACGCGCATTTTCGCGGTGGAACCCAGTTCCAGTTTGCTGCCTTCATTGATGTCGAACGGCTGGTCAGTGCTGTCGGTCTGCACTCGAACCCGCGAGCCGTCCGGGGTCAGTTCGAACAGGGTGAAGCTGTAGCGCACCTGGGTGGTGCTGGTGGGGGTCAACAAACGTTCGCCCATCAGGCCGATTTCCGCCGCATAGGCAGGGTCGGCGAGTTTTTTCAGGTACGCGGTGGCCTGGGTTTGCAGTTCCCCTTGCAGGGTGCTGGTGGCAGACAGGTCGAGGCGGTCGAGGTCGTACAGCGGACGATTGAGCAAACCGGCCAGGCGGCTGCGGGCCACGCTGATGCCTTTGTTGGTTTCGATCGGTTGAATGGTCGGCTGGGTCGCCCAGTCGCGATACGTCACCTTGCTGGCCAGTGCCGCGGCGGCGAACGGCGCATCGATCACATTGTTCTGGGCCAGCAAACGAATATGACTGTCGGTGAGGTCGGCCAACTCATCGCGGCCCTTGGTCAGGTAATGCGACGGGCGGCGCTGCGCAATCATCAGCGACAGCATTTCGCGCAGGGCCAGGCCTTTGTCCGCCATGGTCTTTGGATCCGTCGCGGTGCTGGACAACGCTTCGTTGGCCAGTTTGAAGTCGGAGCCGTACCACACGCGCAACCCTTCAGCCATGCCATGCACTTCACCGTGGCCCGGTACGGCCGACAGCGGCACGCTGTTGAGGTAGTCGCGCACCACATTCTGCCGGACTTCGAGGGTTTGCGGCCCGGCCTGATAGGCGCGTACGGTAGCGGAAATCATCTGGCGAATTTTTTCTGCGCCATTGACCGTCAGACCATCAGGGGAATGCCGGTACTTCTCCAGTTGCGTGGCCAGGGTACTGCCACCGGCGGCTTGGCCGGGCACGTGCAACATCTTGGCCACCTGGGACCACGCTGCCATACCGAACCGCGGCCAGTCCACGGCTGGGTTGGCCAGAGGTTGCCTGGGGTCAAGCAGGAAGCGGTTCTCGATGAACAGCAGGCTGTTGACCACCACCGGCGGAATCGAGGCAAAGGATGAATAAAGCTGCTGTGGATAGTTGTACTGGTACAGCGGCGCTGCGCGGCAATCGGTGATCGACAGCCCGGCCTGGATCTTCTCGGCATAGGGTACGAACAGGCCCTGGTCGCTGTACTTCAACAGCGCCGGGGAAAAGCGGGTTTGCGCCTCAACGACGAAATCGCGCTTGATCAAGCGCGGCAGGAATTCATCCAGCGAGCTGTAGCCCAGGCGCCGATCGAACGGGCCGTCGCCCGGATAGCGAATCGCATCGCTGGGGCCGGGTTTGAGCTCATAGCTCAGGGACGCGGCGTATTTGCTGACTTCCCGGGCTTGAAACCTGGAGGTACGCATCTCCCTCGCGGCGGCCAGCCCCACGACAATCGCGATAATCAACAGCAGTAACCAGAACGCTCCCCAGCCGTGTCTGGAACGACGGGGTTTTTCAGGTAACGGCGCTTCATCCACACCTTCAGTCGGGACCACGGTTTTACTCGAATCGGTTTGCCACAAAGCGCCCATAGTCGACTGATCCATTCACGCAGATTTATCGGACTTGTCTGAAGCTTAGACGGTGGTTGGCGAAGGTGAAAAAAATGTGAAGTGCAAAATGTCGGGTTTTTGCCGTTTCCTGTGGCGAGGGAGCTTGCTCCCGTTGGGCTGCGAAGCAGCCCCAAACTCTGTAATTACCGTTTGGTATGGTTTTGCGCCTGCTGCGCAGTCGAGCGGGAGCAAGCTCCCTCGCCACAAAGGTGTGGTCAGTAGATGGATTTCAGAGCCAACACGCATCCCAGAGCGGGTAGTCGCCAATTTTCTCTACCAGACCTGCCCGCAATGGATTGGCAACGATGTAACGGGCGAACGGTAGAAGGTCCTCTCCATCGCGTATTGCCCGGTCGTGGTAGCCGGATTGCCAGAAGGCTCCACTTTCGTTCAATTTCCGGTTGATGGTGAGGGTGCTCCGGGATTTGATGGCCTGCATGAGTTGCGCCAGCGTGTAGCGTTCAAGCTGTATTAACCAGTGGAAATGGTCCGGCATGATGACCCAGGCCATTGAATCGACCCATTTTTGATCATGGGCTCGCCTGAACTCCTCAACCAAAAGGCGTCCAAGCCGCCAATCCGCGAATATTCGGCGGCGCTGATGCACGACTGCGGTAATTAAGTAGCCCCGTCCTGGTTCTGAGTAACGTCCACGGCGCAATAGATGCGAGTTTGGATGTGGAGGCATTCCGTTGCTCCCTTTTGCGTTTGACTAAATACGCTAGCTCCTCGTTTTCCTGCTTGAACCTGCATTTATTGAGTGAAATTTCCCTACTCGTTGAAGGATTCGGATCCACGCAGTGCTTTTGTGGCGAGGGAGCTTGCTCCCGCTGGACTGCGAAGCAGTCCCCATACCAGCAACTCTGATCGGTCTGGAATATCTGGTTTTTGGGTTTTGCGCCTGCTGCGCAGCCGAGCGGGAGCAAGCTCCCTCGCCACAGTAGAGTGGGCTGAAACACTTGAATTAGAGCTTTCCAGACTTTGGCAGGGGCATGACGATGCACCATTGTTGTGCAATACTCGGCGCCGCTTTTCCCACTGATTTTGCGGGTTTTTCCTACAAGACGGCTCTGCTCACGAAGCAGGGTCGGTTCGGGAGGCGATGGCTTATCGGTCAGCGCTTCGCCACTCGGTGGTCATATCCAATAACAAGACGAGGTTGTCACCAATGTCCACAGGCAATCACCTGCCCCAAGGCGAGACCGCTCAGGGCGGTCCGCTTAAACGTGAACTCGGCGAGCGGCATATTCGCCTGATGGCACTCGGCGCCTGTATCGGCGTCGGCCTGTTCCTGGGTTCGGCCAAGGCCATCGAAATGGCCGGCCCGGCCATCATGCTGTCTTATATCATCGGCGGTCTGGCGATCCTGGTGATCATGCGCGCCCTCGGCGAGATGGCCGTGCACAACCCGGTCGCCGGCTCGTTCAGCCGTTATGCCCAAGACTATCTCGGCCCGTTGGCGGGCTTCCTGACCGGCTGGAACTACTGGTTCCTGTGGCTGGTGACCTGCGTTGCGGAAATCACTGCCGTGGCGGTCTACATGGGCATCTGGTTTCCCGACGTGCCGCGCTGGATCTGGGCGCTCGCTGCGCTGATCAGCATGGGCTCGATCAACCTGATCGCGGTCAAGGCCTTCGGTGAATTCGAATTCTGGTTTGCCCTGATCAAGATCGTCACCATCATTGCGATGGTGTTCGGCGGCATCGGCATCATCGCCTTCGGCTTCGGCAACGACGGTGTGGCCCTGGGGATTTCCAACCTGTGGACCCACGGCGGCTTCATGCCCAACGGCGTGCAAGGCGTGTTGATGTCACTGCAAATGGTGATGTTCGCCTACCTCGGCGTGGAGATGATCGGCCTGACCGCCGGCGAGGCGAAGAATCCGCAAAAGACCATCCCGAACGCCATCGGCTCGGTGTTCTGGCGGATTCTGCTGTTCTACGTCGGCGCGTTGTTCGTGATCCTGTCGATCTACCCATGGAACGAAATCGGCACCCAGGGCAGCCCGTTCGTGATGACCTTCGAGCGTCTGGGCATCAAGACCGCTGCCGGCATCATCAACTTCGTGGTGATCACCGCTGCGCTGTCGTCCTGCAACGGCGGCATCTTCAGCACCGGGCGCATGCTCTACAGCCTGGCGCAGAACGGCCAGGCTCCGGCGGGGTTCGCCAAGACGTCGAGCAACGGTGTACCGCGGCGTGCGCTGCTGCTGTCGATTGGCGCGTTGCTGCTGGGTGTATTGCTCAACTATCTGGTGCCGGAAAAGGTCTTTGTCTGGGTGACGGCGATTGCCACCTTCGGCGCGATCTGGACCTGGGTGATGATCCTGCTGGCCCAGCTGAAATTCCGCAAAGGCCTGAGCGCCAGCGAACAGGCCGGTCTGAAATACCGCATGTGGCTGTACCCGGTCAGTTCATACATGGCGCTGGCGTTCCTGGTGCTGGTGGTCGGCCTGATGGCGTACTTCCCGGACACCCGCGTGGCGCTGT
Organism: Pseudomonas sp. GW821-FHT01C01; assembly: GCF_059422645.1. Taxonomy (NCBI): domain Bacteria; kingdom Pseudomonadati; phylum Pseudomonadota; class Gammaproteobacteria; order Pseudomonadales; family Pseudomonadaceae; genus Pseudomonas; species Pseudomonas sp. GW821-FHT01C01. Next base: position 24,950 of record NZ_JBWKXF010000013.1, read on the forward strand.
ATGTGGGACCTGCGTTCCTGGTGCTGCTGACCGTGCTGTTTTACGTGTTCAAGCTGCAACCGACCAATGCTTCACAAGGCGCGGCGCGTTCGGTTTCGTAAGTTGTAACGTCTGAAACTGTAGGAGCGAGCTTGCTCGCGATGGACTCGAAAACGCCGCGTTTAGCCAGTAAAGACGCGTAATCGTTAACGACCATCGCGAGCAAGCTCGCTCCTACATAAGGCGGTCCAGTGCGGGCACAGTTTTCAGTGCTCGATTCAAACGCTTGTTGAACTCAAGCCACGCTCCCAGCAACGCCATCAACCCGGCCCCCACCAGTGCGGTAAAGATCTGCATGGCGAAAGCATCGTCGGTCAACGCATTGACCATGTCCGCCAATGGCGCCAGCAGCACGCCCAGACAGAAAATCTCCAGCGAGAAACGGCCCATGCGGCAGCTTTGCTGCGCCAGCCAGTTTTGCGTCCATCCACTGTCGGGAATCAGTTTCGCCGTGACGTAGGCCAGTGCCAGGAAGTGCAGCAGGCGCACAGGGGAAAGATCGGTCTTGCTGATGGGGTACAGAAAGTTTTGCACGCTCGCCGGGATCACGGCATCGTGAATTTCCGGCCAACGCCACAAGACGGTCAACACCCCCGCGGCCACTGCATACAGCGCCGCACTCACAAACAACGGCTGGCGTATCAGCGGGCGAGATTCGGGCAAGCGCGGGCGCTGGCTGTGGATCGCAGCGGCACCGCCGAGCACGAACAGCAACTGCCAGGCAACCGGGTTGAAATACCACACGCCGTCCTTGATGGCCGCCAGGTTCCAGCCAGCCAGCGGCACCATCAGGTACAGCGCCACCGACATCGCGACCACCACCCAGGCTTTGCGCACCAGCAGCGGCAGCACCAGGGGCAAGCCCGCCAACAGCACGATGTACAACGGCAGCGGGTCCATCAGGTTCGGTTTGAAGCGCAGCAGCAACTCATCGATCAACGCTTGCTGCGGGTTGCTGATGAAGTGATGCATGCCCATTTCCTCCACCAGATCCCGTGTTTCCACGTGGCTGTTGGCGAAAAACACAATGCCCATCAGCATCGCCAGCAGGAAAATATGCACCACGTAGAGCACCCACGCGCGGCGCAGGATTTTCACGCAGGCGATCAGAAAGCCTTCGCGTGCCAGGACTTTGCCGTACGCCAGCACGGCCGCGTAACCGGCCAGAAACACGAAAACCTCGGCCGCATCGCTGAAACCGAAGTTACGCAAGGTGATTTGCCCCAAAGGGTTGTGGGGCACGTGATCCCAAAAGATGAAGATCAGTGCCAGACCACGAAAAAAGTCGATCCGGTGATCGCGCGCTAACGTCATGGCAGCAGGCTCGTAACAGCAGGTGAAAATGGGCTTGGCCGTGGGCGCAAAAGGCCGCGCGCTCAAGCGGCGGCGCGCAGGGTGGACTGATTCGCGGGCAATTGCAAAGTCGGGATATTACCGGATGTCTCGGGCGTTGCCCCGAGGCTCAACCGCTGGTCTGAAAGGTTCAAAAACCTGCGATTTCTGACAGTAGACAGGCTCAAATATTAATGAGTGCAACGTTCTAAAAAGCGGGAGTCTCCCATGAGACTGTTGTGGAAAGGGCTGTCCAGTTACACGGTGATCGGGGTCGCCAACACCCTGATTCACTGGCAGATCTTTTTCCTGCTGAGCGTCGCCGCCGGCCTCAGTCAGGCAGTCAGCAACCTGGCGGCATTTTGCGTGGCTGCGTCGTTCTCCTTCTACATGAACGCGCAATTTACCTTCGCCACCCGGATCTCGGTCGTTGGTTATCTACTGTTTGTTTCGGGAATGGGGGCATTGAGCCTGGGTGTCGGCCATTTGGGCGACGTCTGGCGATTGCACGGGTTGCTCACCGTGGCCCTGTTTTCGGCATTGAGCCTGGTGCTCGGCTTCCTGTATTCCAAATACGTGGTGTTTCGCGAGCGTGACGCATGAAAGTCTCGTTGATTGTTCCGGTGTTCAATGAAGAACAGGCGATCGACCTGTTCTACCAGGCCGTGCGCCAGGAACCCTCGCTAAGCCCCTATCAGGTTGAAATCCTGTTTATCAATGACGGCAGCACCGATCACACTTTATTGCTGGCGGGTTCGATCGCTCGGCAGGACAGCGATGTGCTGTTGATTAATTTTTCGCGCAACTTCGGCAAGGAGCCTGCGCTGTTTGCCGGGCTGGAACATGCCACCGGTGATGCGGTCATTCCGATGGATGTGGACTTGCAAGACCCGGTCAGTGTCATTTCCCGGCTGATCAAGGAGTGGACCGATGGCGCTGACGTGGTGCTTGCCAAGCGCCGCAATCGTTCGGCCGACGGTTATTTCAAACGCCATTTCGCGGCCCTGTTCTATCACCTGCTCAATCGAATTGCCTCGACTCGCATCGAAGAAAATGTCGGTGATTTTCGCTTGATGGACAGGAAAGTCGTCGACGTCATCAAGAGCCTGCCGGAGCAGCAGCTGTTCATGAAGGGGGTGCTGTCATGGGCCGGATTCAATACGCGAGTCATTGAGTACGATCGCGCGCCACGTGCCGCCGGCAAAAGCAAATTCAATATCTGGAAGCTATGGAACCTGGCACTTGAAGGCATCACCTCGTTCAGCACGGTGCCGTTGCGTGTTTGGTCCTACGTGGGTGGCATCATCTCGCTGGCGGCACTTGTGTATGCGGCCTACATGATTCTGGACAAGATTCTGTTCGGCAACGATGTCCCGGGGTATCCGTCCCTGATGACAGCGATTCTGTTTCTGGGCGGTGTTCAATTGATTGGCATCGGCATCCTCGGTGAATACATCGGGCGCATCTATATGGAGTCCAAGCATCGGCCCCGCTATGTCATCAAGGACATCATCAAAGGCAGTGACGAGCCAGCCGACAAACCCTCACTGAAGAGGATTGTATGAACACGATGGAACACCTGGCCGAGGATGTTCAGGTGCGTCGGTGGCGTCTGGCCGTCTATCCATCGATTGTGCTGGCGTTGTTCACCCTGGCCCTGATCGTTCGATTTCACGGGATTTCAGTCCCGATCATCTGGTACGACGAAGGCTATAGCCTGATGCTGAGCGAGCGTTCGCCGGCATTGATCTGGTCCACCACGGCGGGAGACGTTCATCCACCGTTGTATTACGTGATTCTTCATTACTGGACGATGCTGTTTGGTACCAGTGTGGTGGCTGTGCGCGGCCTGAGCGCCGTGGCGGATGTGGGCACGGTGCTGCTCTGTATCAAACTGATGAGTCTGCTCGCCACGCGAAGAGCGGCCTGTATCGCCGCAGTTTTGCTGGTGTTGCTGCCGATCACGGTTCGTTACAGCCAGGAAGTGCGCATGTACACGCTCGTCGGTTTCTGGCTGATGGCCGCCACGGTTGCGCTGGTCTGCTGGAGTCGGCAACCGCAACTCAAACGCTATCCCGTGATGTACGTGCTGCTGATGACAGCAGCTTTCTACACACACTACTTTGCAGCGCTCGGTGTGCTGGTGCATTGGCTGTATTGGTCGGGACTGGGCAGTAGCGAGTCGGCATTGTTGCCTGTGCGCAAGTGGCTGATGGCCAATGTCGCGATTGTCGCGCTGTATTCGCCCTGGTTACCGCATCTGATTGACCAGACGTGGAAAATGAAAGGGCTCGAATGGATATCGCCGACCACATGGGAGATGTTGCCGAGCTTTATCGCGCAATGTGCGGCGATGATTTCAACCACGGAGGGCGGGTTGTGGGGGACGCTGATTGTCTCGGCGGTGGTGATCGCCTGTTGTGTGATGGCGTGGCGGTATAGGCGCACGGACCGCCGCTCGACCGTGCTGGTCATCGGCTACTTCTTCGTGCCGCTCATCACGGCATTTTTCTTGTCATTGGCCGTTCCGATCTTCGTTCCCAGGTACCTGGTGTTTGCCGCAGCCGGTTTGCCTTTGTTCGTCGCCGTTGTGCTGGATCGGTTGGCTGAACGACGTCCTGTGATTGCACTCCTCTGCTTGAGTGTGTTTGTTGCAGGGGAAGTACATGGACTGCAGAAAGTGTATTCGCAGGAAGACGGGATGAACGGAACCTTCATTCGTAAAATGGCCAGGCTGGATACGTTGGCAGATGGCATCAAGAGGGAGGCCGAGGCGGGCGACGAGTTGGTCATTGACGGCTTGTACTGGTATTTGCCATTCCATTACTACAACACCACGGGTATCCAGCCGAGGCTTTACATCGCCCGATTACCGACAGGAGCTTCGGACGGTCCCTTCAACTATGGTGGCTGGCTTCTTATCCCTCAGACGTTGGACTGGATTTTTTTCGACAATGTCGCAACGGTAAAACTCAGTTCCAAAAGAGTCTGGTGGGTGACCGGCAGGCCCCGGCCGGAAAAAGTCGTGACATTTCCCAAGGGGTGGAAACAGACGCAGACCCTCAAGGGAGAGGAAGTCGAGGCGCGCCTGTTTATACTCGACGGCGAGCGCTGAAGTCGTCCCGAACCTTCAGCGCTGGAGTCAACGTCAGGCGGCTGCCACTTCATTGGGCTCAAAACTGTCCGCCCGCGCCATCTGCCACATCCGCGAGTAGAACTCGCCGTTCACTTCACCGGTCAGCAGCTCGCCGGGTTTGAGGAATACATGTAACTGCGAGAACAGCTTGATCTCGGTCGCCGACATGCGCCGCACCAGGTGCTTGGCGGACAACTGCGACGGATGTTCGAGGCCGGCGGCGGCGAGCATTTCCGCCAAAGCCTTGAGCGTGCTGCGATGGAAATTGAATACGCGCTGGGCCTTGTCCGGCACCACCAGCGCACGCTGGCGCAGGGCGTCCTGGGTGGCGACGCCGGTCGGACACTTGTTGGTGTGGCAGCTCTGCGACTGGATGCAACCGATGGCGAACATGAAGCCACGCGCCGAGTTGGCCCAGTCGGCACCGATGGCCAGCACACTGGCGATGTCGAAGGCGCTGACGATCTTGCCGCTGGCGCCGAGTTTGATCTTGTCCCGCAGGTTCAGGCCCATCAGGGTGTTGTGCACGAACAGCAGGCCCTCGCGCATCGGCACGCCGATGTGGTCGGTGAACTCCACAGGCGCCGCGCCGGTACCACCTTCCTTGCCATCCACCACGATGAAGTCCGGGAGGATGCCAGTCTCCAGCATGGCCTTGGCAATGCCCATGAACTCCCACGGATGGCCGAGGCAGAACTTGAAGCCCACCGGTTTGCCACCGGACAGTTCACGCAGTTGTGCGATGAAATGCATCATTTCGATGGGCGTGGAAAACGCGCTGTGGCGCGACGGTGACACGCAGTCTTCGCCCATCAGGACGCCGCGGGTTTCGGCGATCTCTTTGGTGACCTTGTGTTTGGGCAGGATCCCGCCGTGGCCGGGCTTGGCGCCCTGGCTCATCTTGATTTCGATCATCCGCACCTGCGGCGTCCGGGCTTGCGCCGCGAAGCGTTCCGGGTCGAAGTGACCGTCGCTGGTGCGGCAACCGAAATAGCCGCTGCCCAGTTCCCAGGTCAGGTCGCCACCGTGTTCCCGGTGATAGGGGCTGATGCTGCCTTCGCCGGTGTCATGGGCAAAATTGCCGAGCTTGGCGCCCTGGTTCAACGCGCGGATGGCGTTGGCGCTCAGCGAGCCGAAGCTCATGGCTGAAATGTTGAACACCGACGCCGAGTACGGCTGGGTGCACTGCGGACCGCCGACCGTCACCCGGAAACCGCTAGGGTCGCTCAACGGTGCCGGGCGCATGGAGTGGCCGATGAATTCGAAACCCGACTGATACACGTCAATCAGCGTGCCGAAGGGTTTGTCGGCGGTTTCATTCTTGGCCCGGGAATAGACCAGCGAACGCTGGGCCCGGGAGAAGGGCAGGGCGTCGCTGTCGGATTCGAGCAGGTACTGGCGGATTTCCGGGCGGATGCCTTCGACCAGATAGCGGATATTGCCGAGGATCGGGTAATTACGACGCACCGCGTGGGGAATTTGCAGCAGGTCAAACAGGCCGATCAGGCTGAGGACGCCGGTGACGGCGGTGATCGGCCAGAGCCAGTCATAGTCAAGAAACGGCAGGCTGGCGAGGGTGAAGATCACGCAGACAGCAAAGAAGGCGTAGCGGCTCAGGAGTGACAGGCTCATACGGTTTCCTTGGGTTCGGACTCAATAAATTTGGCTAAACACAAAACACTGTGGGAGCGGGCTTGCTCGCGAAGACGGAATCACTTTCAGCATACTGATTGGCTGACACAGCGCATTCGCGAGCAAGCCCGCTCCCACATAAAAGCAAAGCGCTCCACAGGACGTTCAGGCATTTTGTGCCTGGAGAAAAATTGAAAACAGCTCGGACTGGGACTTGATCCCCAGCTTGCTGTACATGTGTTTCTTATGGACTTTCACGGTTTCGACCGAGATTTCCAGCTTACGGGCGATTTCTTTACTGGAGCAACCGCTGAGCATCAAACGCCCGACATCCAGCTCCCGGGCGGTCAACTGCGCGCCTTTGAGCTGCTGCACCGAAGCTTCCAGTTGTACCCGCCAATCGGCTTGCGGTGGTGCGGGGGCCAGGGCCACGACTTCGTTGATTTCATAGGGTAGACGCTGGCGCAACAAGCCGAGCACCCACGGCTGGATCAACGACAACAAGGCGATCTGCTGGCTACTGAAGCGCTGTGTGCTGCCCAGAGACAGGCACAGCGTGCGGTCACCTTCGAGCTGACAATTGAACTGGATTTCGTCGGCCACCACATTCAGACGAAAGTAGCGCTGGTAATACTCGGTCAACTCGAAGTGTTCCGGGGCCACTTCCGACAAACGATACAGTCCGGTGCGCGACTGCTCGCGGCAGGCAATGTAGAACGGGTCGAGCAGGTACAGGCCGCGCAGGTAATCCTGGAACAACTGGTCGGGGCTACCGTCCTCGCCTGGGCACTCGGCGAACACCTGCGGGCGCTGGTCGGCGCTGAAAAGCAGGGCCACCCAGCTGTCGAAGGACACGTACTGATCCAGCAAACGCACCAGCTGGGTCCAGAAATTGGGCTTGTCCAGGGCGTCGATCAGTTGCCCCACCGAGCGGTGCCAGGCGATGTCGTCCAACGAGAGTGTCATGCATCTACCCCTATCGTGTTACCCCAGCGGCGTGATTCCCCGCCCGGTTGCTTGCTGCGCATACTGGCGCACAGACACCGACCGGGCAATCTTTCTGCCGCCCGGTCCATAACAAGGAATACCCATGAAGGTCGAACTCGCCCAATTGGCAGGTCGTGATAACGACACGGCTTACAACCTCGAACGCACCCTGGCGGCGATTGCCGGGTGCGCAGCCGACACGCAGCTGATCATGTTCCCTGAAGGCCATTTGATGGGCTTCCCTTCGGCCGAGTCCGTCGCCGAGGTGGCCGAGGCGCTTAACGGACCGTCCGTCAGCTCGGTGATCGCCGCCGCCCGCGAGCACAATATCGCCGTGGCCATCGGCATGGCCGAGAACGACAACGGCCGCTTCTACAACACCACGCTGCTGATCACCCCTGAAGGCATTGCGCTGAAATACCGCAAGACTCACTTGTGGGCCTCGGATCGCGGTGTCTACGAGGCGGGCGATCGCTACGCCACCTGCCTGTGGAACGGCGTGCGCGTGGGCCTGCTGATTTGCTACGACATCGAATTCCCCGAAAGCGCCCGCGCCCTGGCGCAACTGGGTGCCGAACTGTTGATTGTCACCAACGGCAACATGGACCCGTATGGCCCGACCCACCGCACCGCAATCATGGCCCGCGCCCAGGAAAACCAGGCGTTTGCGCTGATGGTCAACCGGGTGGAAGCGGGTGACGGTGGTTTGCTGTTTGCCGGCGGCAGCGCATTGGTCGATCCGCTGGGCACCTTGTTGTTCGAAGCCGGACGCGAGGAAGGGCAGTTTGCGGTCGAGCTGGACCTGAACCAGCTGACGGCGGCGCGCCAGGATTATCGCTATCTGGATGATCAGCGGCTGAAGTTGCCGGGGGAGGTGGTCGAGCAGGCCGGCGGGTTGCGCGAGCTGCTGATTCCCAAAAGCTGATCCGGATTCTGTGTGGCTGGTGCTGGCCCCTTCGCGAGCAAGCCCGCTCCCACATAAAACCAATGTGGGAGCGGGCTTGCTCGCGAAGAGGCCCTCCCAAACGACACACCTGCTTGATCATTCACCGAAGAACAACAACGCAACACCCGTAATTTGCGCCGAACTCGGCTCTGCCATAAATCCAATAAAATTCGGAGTAGTCGCTCATGGCTCGTTTGCAACGCACCCTGTCGCTGGGGTCGGTGGTGCTGTTTGGCATCGCCTACATGACGCCGATCATTGTGCTCGGCACCTTTGGCATCCTCGCTCAATCCACCGCCGGCATGGTGCCGGCCGCGTACCTTGCAGCACTGGTGGCCATGTTCTTCACCGCCATGAGCTACGGGCGCATGGCCTCGGCGTTCCCGGTGGCCGGCTCGGCCTACAGCTATGTGCGCAAGGCCATCAGCCCGAAACTCGGGTTCATCGCCGGTTGGGCGGTGCTGCTCGATTACCTGTTCCTGCCCATGGCGATCTGGCTGATCGGCGCGGCCTACCTCAACTCCGCATTCCCCGCGGTGCCGCAGTGGATCTGGGTGCTGGCGTTCATCGGCATCACCAGCGCGATCAACATCGTCGGCCTGAAACTGGCCAACGGCATCAACGCCTTGCTGATGCTGGTGCAGTTCCTGGTGCTGATCGCGTTCGTCGCGTTGTGCGTGCATTACGTCGGTGGTGATGCGAGTACGCCGTTGTGGTCGATCAAACCGTTCTTCAATGGCGACATGCAGATGCCGTTGATCATGAGCGGCGCGGCCATCGCCTGCTACTCGTTCCTCGGTTTCGACGCGGTCAGCACCCTGACCGAAGAAACCCGCGATCCACGTCGCACCATTCCCCGGGCAATCATGTTGATCACCCTGATCGGCGGGTTGATTTTCGTTGGCGTGTCGTACTTCGTGCAGATCGCCCATCCGTCGTTCCAGTTCGAAAGTGTCGACTCGGCGGCCTATGAAATTGCCCGCAACATTGGCGGTGACCTGTTCGTCTCGATCTTCCTGATCGGCCTGATCGTCGGTCAGTTCGCCTCGGGTCTGTCGGCCCAGGCCAGCGGTTCGCGGTTGCTGTATGCCATGGGCCGTGACGGCGTGCTGCCGAAAGCGTTTTTCGGCACCTTGCACGAACGCTTCGGCACGCCGATCAACAGCATCCTGCTGTGTGCGGTGGTGGCGTTGCTGGCACTGAAACTGGACGTCACCACCTCGACCTCGTTCATCAACTTCGGCGCGTTCCTGGCGTTCAGCCTGGTCAACCTGTCGGTGATCTTCCATTACTGGATCGGTGGCGAGAAGAAAGGCCTGCGTGAACTGGTGCTGTTCCTGCTGTTTCCGTTCATCGGCCTGGCAGCGGATTTGTGGCTGATGGTCAGCCTCGATCATCTGGCGGTTTATCTGGGGTTGAGCTGGCTGGCGATTGGTGTGGTGTACCTGGCGGTGTTGACCGGCGGTTTCCGTCGGCAGCCGCCGGAAATGGATTTCCAGGAAGCTGCATAAGCCAGGCCACACCCCTTGTAGGAGCCGGCTTGCCGGCGATAGCAATCTCAAGACTTGCGTCGCTGGTGAGAGGGACATCGCTGGCAAGCCAGCTCCTACAATGGCATTGCCGGTCTTCTGCCCTCATGTGATCCTTGCGCCTTTCATCCACGACCGAATCTGATCCATGACACTTTTATCCGCGTCACCTCGCATCATCCGCATCGCCGCTGCCCTGCTGATCGACCCTGACGGCCGCACGTTGCTGGTGCGCAAGCGCGGTACCACGGCGTTCATGCAGCCGGGTGGCAAGATTGAGCCTCACGAGCTGCCGGTTCATGCGCTGGCCCGTGAGCTGGAAGAAGAGTTGGGTCTGGACATCGACCCGGCGCAGGCCGTTTACCTCGGTCCCTTCTCGGCACCGGCGGCCAACGAGCCGGGCTTTGTCGTACACGCCGAGATTTTTCAATTGAGCATCGATGCCGACGTGACGCCGGCGGCGGAGATCGAAGAAGTGATCTGGATCGACCCGGCCACCGAGGGTGGTGTCGTTCTGGCGCCATTGACACGGGACCTGATCCTGCCGTTTTATCGAGCATCGCTGACCGCGATCGCCTGATCATTACGCAAAGGACTTCGCCCATGATCCCGCTTCAAGACTTGCTGATTTTTGCCGCTGCCGCGTTGCTGATGGTGCTGACGCCGGGGCCGAACATGATCTACCTGATCTCCCGTTCGATTTGCCAGGGGCGCAAGGCCGGGGTGATTTCATTGCTCGGTGTGGTCGCCGGATTCTTCGTGCATTTGTTCGCTGCGGCTGCCGGTTTGACCGCGGTGTTCCTGGCGGTGCCGATGGCCTATGAGGTATTGAAGTGGGCCGGTGCGCTGTACCTTTTATGGCTGGCCTGGCAGGCGGTCAAGCCTGGTGCGCGGTCGCCGTTCGAGGCGCAGCAATTACCCCCGGACTCGTCACGAAAACTGATCACCATGGGCTTTCTGACCAGCGCCCTGAACCCGAAAATCGCGGTGTTCTATCTGTCGGTGTTTCCGCAATTCATCACGCCGGAGCATGGCTCGGTGTTCAGTCAAAGCATCATCCTTGGCCTGACCCAGATCAGCGTCAGTTTCTGCGTCAACCTGATGATCGCCATGTTTGCCGCAGGCATCGCCTCGTGGTTCGTCAACAATCCGGCCTGGCTGGCGATGCAGCGCTATTTCATGGGCTTCGTGCTGTCGGGGCTGGCACTGCGGCTGATGCTTGAGCAAAAACGGATGGCTTGAGCATGTGGATCGAGCGACTGGATGCCAGCCATGCCCTGGACTATCGGGCGCTGATGCTCGAAGCCTACGACCTGCACCCGCAGGCCTTCACCTCGAGTGTGCGTGAGCGGGCGGCGATGCCGCTGAGCTGGTGGGAATCGCGCCTGACCGGCAAGCTGGACGTGGTGCTTGGGGCGTTTGCAGAAGGCCGGTTGGCCGGCATTGTCGGCCTCGCGTTCGAGCCTCGGGAAAAGGCCCGGCATAAGGCGACGCTGTTCGGCATGTACGTCTCGCCAAGGGTTCGCCAGCGCGGTCTCGGCTATCAACTGGTCCGGGCTGCACTGGCCGAGGCGCAGAACCATGCGGGTTTGCGCCTGATCCAGTTGACCGTCACCGCCGGCAACGATGCTGCATTCAATCTTTACCAGCGTTGCGGGTTCATTCAGTTCGGGCTTGAACCGATGGCGGTGCGGGTGGGTGAGGACTATTTCGACAAAATCCACATGTGGCGCGAGCTCTGAAGCCACCACAGATCCCTGTAGGAGCCGGCTTGCCGGCGAAAGCGGCGGATCAGTCTACGCAATGTCGCCTGAGACACCGCCTTCGCCGGCAAGCCGGCTCCTACAGATGGGTGTTGCTCTATCGAACCGCACTGACGCCGTCGAGCGTCGAAAACGACGTGTCCTTGGCCGTCAGCAAGAAGTCACGCATGTACGGCGCATCGAGCATGTCGGCGCGGATCGCCGCATATAGCGTGGCGAACAAACCTTTCTCACCGAGCCGCTTGGCTTTCACGTAACCCCGCGAGCTGTATTCATGCAGTGCCCAATGAGGCATGCCGCACACGCCGCGACCGCTGGCCACCAGTTGCATCATCATCACCGTCAGTTCCGAGGTGCGGACCTGGGCCGGTTCGACGTCGGCGGGTTCGAGGAAACGGGTGAAGATGTCCAGCCGATCCCGTTCCACCGGGTAGGTGATCAAGGTTTCCGGGAGCAAGTCTTCCGGGACGATGTAGGCCTTGCTCGCCAGACGGTGCTGGTTGGCCACCGCGAGCATCGCTTCATAGGTGAAGAGCGGGACATAGGTGATCCCGGCCAGATCCACCGGATCGGAGGTCACCACCAGGTCCAGGTCGCCACGGGCCAGGGCCGGCAGCGGGGCGAAGGAAAAACCCGAAGCCAGGTCCAGTTCGACTTCCGGCCAGGCATCACGGAACTGGTCGATAGTCGGCATCAGCCACTGGAAACAACTGTGGCACTCGATGGCCATGTGCAAGCGCCCGGCGGTGCCCCCGGCCAGGCGACTGATGTCGCGCTCGGCGGCGCGCAGCAGCGGCAGGGTGGCGTCGGCCAGTTGCAGCAGACGCAAACCGGCGCTGGTGAAACGCACCGGTTTGGTTTTGCGCACGAACAACGGCATGCCCATGCGTTCTTCCAGCTCCTTGAACTGGTGAGACAGGGCTGACTGGGTCAGGTGCAGGCGATCGGCCGCATCCACCAGGCTGTCGGCTTCGCGCAAGGCGTGCAGGGTCTTGAGGTGACGGATTTCAAGCACCGGGGGCTCCATGAGGGAAACTTGTTAACAACTCGAAAAGGTTGAGTTTGTCTCATGTTGATGCGGCTGTCGACCGTCACGCGAACAGCGAAGCACACCGCGTGCTCCGCTGTTTTTCATTCAGAGTTCGGAAAAGTGTTTGATCCCCAGCGGTTTGCCGATGTCGCCGCGCCAGATCGCCTCGACCGGTGCGCCCGTGGCCGCCACGGCCTGCTGCCATTGCAGGCCCAGGTTGCGTTGTTCGGGCAGTTTCAGATGCCCTTTGACGAAGTCGCTGAATGACGGCTTGGCCGAATTGTAGTGAAAGTGCGCATACCACAATGGCCGTGGCGGATTCATCGTCAAATCACGCACTTCATATTCCTGCAGGAAATCCCTGCGCCCATCCGCGCGTTTACCCAAATCCCGCAAGCTGCCTTCCTTGCGGATCTCCACCACGCGCTGTTGCAGCAGATAATCCAGATAACCTTCGGTGGGCGTTCTGCTGTTCAGCGATTGCTCGATTCTCAGGGTTCGCCCGGTTCGCAGAAACGCATCCGAACGATTTCGTAACTGCAAGACGAGCGGGTCGGTGGGTGAAAGCCTTTCTATGTTTCCGGCGCGGACGCTCAGTTCGGCGGCTTCACTGCTCATCATGTGTTCCAGATCGATCGGCAGCATGTTTTGCCGTGCGTAACCTTCGACTTTGTTTTTGTAAGCGTCCGCGGCGCCCAACCTGGCCTTGGCTTCTGTCAGCAATGCCCGGACATCGCCTGTAAGTTCGGGCAATGTCGAACCTGGTGATTCACTCAAGTGATATTTGCCGTTGTTGCGCGGTAGCCAGGTTTCCGTGTGGCCATCGACTCCTTCGATAGTGAAGCGCTTTTGCCGGGTGACGGTATCGGTGCTGGCAATCCCGATCAGCAGTTGGTTGTCTTCGGTCTCGAACAGTTGTTTGTCGCTGCGCCCTTTGGTGGGAGTGACGGGAGGCCGGTGCTTGATGGCATTGCGCGCAACGTCTTCGACCTGTTGCAGATTGTCGAGAAAGATCGCGACTTGCTCCAGATCAAGATGCTGTGGATAACCCAGGGTCCAGGCCTGGAGATTGCGTCGAAACTCGGCATAAGTGGTCAGGCAGTCTTCGAGTATTTTGTTGCGCTGGGCCACGCTGGAACGCACTTCCGGGAGCTGGTGCTGGGTGAGCAGCGTACGCCCCATTTTGGTCCGGGCCACTTTGAACTGTGTATGAAAGTAATCCCAGGACAGATCGTCGACAGCCTCATAGCGGGCGATGATTTCCAGGCGATGGGCTGTTTTCAAATAGTAGTAATTGGCGTCGCTCAGTTTATCGTTCAGGACCGCCAGGTCAGGGGCCACCTTTGCTTTCTGCGTGCGGTTGGAAATTCGAGCGTTCCAGCTGTTGGCTTCTTCGAGGATGACTTGCTGTTCGTCGAACTGCTTGAGGAAGGCTTTGCGAACGGTTTTGCGTTGCGCCATCAAGTCGAGGTGCGTTGCGGTGTTACTGACTGGTGTTGTATCCGAACGGGCCGCAAGCTGATCAACCTGGTCGAGATAGTGCACCAGCCGGTCTCTGGCCACATCGATCCGCCGTATCGAACGCTCGACCACGAGCCAGGCACAGCGGCTTTGAAGATCATCGAGCTTTGCGCGTTTGCGACCATGGCTCAACGGCTTGAGTTGTTCGAGGGTCTGGTATTGGCTTTGGGCGATATCAATTTCGTTCTGGCAGGCAGCATCGAGCCGTGCCCGGTGCGGCTGGCGTTGCCCCCGTTCCAGGCCGTAGTAGTGTTCCATCAGGTTATTGGTACTGCGGGTTTCGACATCGAGACGCAGCGAGTAATTATCGGCGGTGTGGGTCAGGGTCAACTGGCGACGCAAGGTGCGATCGGTCCACCAGCGCGGCAACCAGCGGCGGATGGCGGCGGGCCACAGTGGGTCCAGGCCGTCGGCCATGTGCCCGAGTACGGCGCCACCCCCAGCGCCGCCTCCCTCCATGACAGTGCCGTACACCGCGTAATGAGTGTTCCAGTTTCCGGCGTCATCCAGTGCGATGGGTTGTTTATAGGACCGGGACCCCGTGCCGCTCAGGCGCCACTGGTGGGGATTGGTGCTCAGTTCGATGCGGTAGATGCGCCCGTGGCTGATCATGAAGTCGCCATCGGCGTGTCGATAGACATTTCGATAGATCCCCTGGGTTTGCGGTTGCAGGCCGGCGAGGGAGATGTCGTGCTCGTATTCATAACCCTTGAAACGATCCAGCGCGCGCCGGGCCTGTTGCCGGGTCGGTAGTTTCATGGCGCCGGCATTTTTCGTCACGGCTCGAAGTTGACGCTGGCGGGTGACGCCACGAGCGTTCACAGGCGCTGCGCTGGCTCCGGGAAGTATGTCCATTGCCGCATCGATCAATGACAGCAGCACCGCTTCGACTTCGGCCAGGCCATGGCCGGCATCGCCCCGCAGAAACGCCGCCACCGCCAGATTGGCGCTGCCCCAGGCGTCATACAAGGCAACGGCACTGCCTACGAAGGGCACCATGCCTATAGCCATCTTCAGATAGTTGAACACGACGCCGGACTGCAACGCGCAATGTTCCAGATACAACGCATCATTGGAACGCGAGGTCGTCCGGTGAGCCTGCAGCAGACGCCCCATATGGGTATTGACCAGATGGGCGGCCAGCGAAGTGGTCGCCGGCCAGGCCATGCCGATACCGATCATCGCGTCGAAGTTTTTCAGCAGGGCCTGATGGATTCGGCTGACATGCTGCGCCACATCGCCGTGCACGGCGCGGCCGGCGAGGTAGTCCGCCATTTCGGTGCGCAGGCACAGGTTGAACAGGGCCTTGCGCGCTCGTTCAAGGCTGTCGTATTGGCGCACAAAGAGGCCGTCGGGACTGTCGGGCAGATAGAGCAGGGTCAGTCCGCTGTTGTGCTCCACGATAAAGGTGACGCCAGACAACGTGCTCGGCCCTTGTTTGTCGGTATCGGCACCGCCCGCGCTCAAGTGCGCCGGCCGGAGCACAATGCGTTTGCCCTCGGTTGTGTAAGCCTCGCGGCTATTGGCGTCGATGGCGATGTCCAGCACGCGCTGACCATCGGCATCGATGTCCTTGTTCAGCATGGCGAATTCGCCTTGCAACCGGAGCATCAGGCGCCAGGGTTCGCTCAGGCATTCGCGTCGGTGTTCATTGCTGAAGGCCGACGCGGTCGCGGTGCCAAGAAAAGCCTCGCGGATCAGCGTTTCGTACTTCCCGGCCAGATCCAGTTCGGTGACCAGCGCCCGCAGCCAGGGTTGGGTAATGGCGTCCTTGAACTTTTGCCGTTCGGCCTCGTCGGCACCGCTGATCTCGACTTTCATCAACGATAGCCGCCACCACATCGCTTGATCGACATTGCTTTGCGCCAGTTCGGCCAGTGACAGCTTGCTGCGCTCCTGACTGCCGATCAGCACATTCTGCTGCGGCGTCCCGGGCGCAGCGCCCTCCACGGCGACTTTGCGCCAGGTAGTGGAGTCAGGCACATCCAGCAGCACCCCGACGTTTTGCGTGAGTCCGAAGGTCTGACGCAAATGGGTGTCGATAGCCTTTTGACTGAAGTCCTCCCGGGGCGGCAGCTCGCGTTCAAGCAGTGCATGGGAGCGTTTCATGGCTTTGATGTAGGACTTGAACAGCGACTTGAGTCGCTCGCGTTGCGCTTCGGAGAGTGCGCCGTGCCACGACGGCAGTTGGCTGGCCAGCATGCTGCTGCGGTTTTGCTCGATGAGCTGCGCGTAAGCCAGTTCCCGGGCGGCGGCCGTTGGCACGGTCAGGTGGGCGAGAGTCTGCTCGCACAGTTTTTCCAGTTCCACCGAGCGTTGGCTGGCATGGACGGGAACGGGATGCTCGGCAATCAGTCGTGCGGCCTGTTGTTCACAGTTGTAGAGCTGACTCTGCAATGCATGTTCGAACGGATCTCCACTTAGCGTCGAGAGCTGCAACGACAGGCTGCTGTCGTTGGCCGCGCGTTTGAACAGCGTCTGTTCAAGGTCCAGGCGCGAGGCAAAGCGTTGCAGGCCACCGAAGCGTCCGGGCCAGTACAGCAACAGGCTGTGGGGCTCGGACTGCTGTAACGCGGACGGTTGGGCAAACAGCAAAACACCGTCCAGTTCATGGGTTTGCATTGTGCTGTTGTCGCTTTCGGTGTCACTTTCCGAGAGAGTCAGCCGGGCCACCACAACCTCCGGGCGTTCATCCGTTCGTTCGGGGGCGTCGAGCACGGTGGTGAGCCGTTGGTGCTCTTCGGCGCTGATCTGCTGCAGGCTCAATTGAATATCGGCTTCGGCGCGCAGGCCGGCCAGGCGCGCCTGGTACAGGGCGGTGTAGTGCTGACTCGGCTGGTGTCGCAGCTCGAGCAAGTGCAGGGCATTTTGGCTGCCAAGCAGGGCCGTTGCCGCGGCGGTGCTGGCCTGTTCGGCGGCGGCGAGTGTGTCGAGTTGCTGTTGCAGGCGTTGCAGGCGCGGATCGTGTTGATCGCCTTGAAAATCGGAGCCGAGCAGGTTTTCCAGCGCTGTCTGTTGTTGTATCAGTGCGACATGGCGTAGCTCCAGCGGGATATCCGGGGTCAACTGGCCGAAAGGGGCCATGCTGTCGTTCGCGTCCGTCACTGGCAGTTCGGGTGGCAGAGAGAAAACGCTTTTGTGTCGATGCCGGTCCATAGTCGCAACGGCCAATTGCAACCACAGGAATTCGGCACTGCTCTGCAACACGGGTTTATTGAGAGCGGTGTAGTCGACGTTGACCGTGGATGTGTCGAATCGGGGCTGATCCGCAAGCTGTGGCTGATGTTCGATCAGCCAGCGTTCCATTTCGGCGCGTTCTGCAAAGCTCATCCAGGCAGTTTGCGCTGAGGGTAAGTACAGCATCCGTGGGTACGGTCGGGCGGAATCGAGACCGATGACCATTGCGCCCGACAGTTCGACACGTCGGCCGTCACTGCCCTTCAAAGCTGGCCGGCTGACCTGAAACTGGCGGGCGTCGACCAGTCCTTCTGCCTGGGCTGGATCGATGATCGCCAGAAGGCCCTTCATCTGTTCGCCACTGAGGTCGCCCCGGGCGAATGCGAGTTGGCTCGAGGCCTCGAAATGCTGGTGATACAGCCGGGTTGCCTGAGCCCGGCGTGAAAGGGCCGTTCCACGTGCGCGGGCACTCCACCAGTGCTCGTCGAGTGTTGATGGCGGGCTCTGTGCCAAGAGTTCGAGCCATTGATCATGGCAATCATTCCAGCGTGTCGCGGCGCTCAGGAACAGGTTCTGGTCGGTGTTCGGTGGCAAAGGGGCGGCAAGGCCGAAATCGGCTGGTTGGTACGCAGGTTCGTCGCGCATGACGACAGATCTCCAGAAGGCCGGGCCATGCCGGCGTTGCGGCCATTAGAGGTCAGGCGTTATGGGGGCGGGCGGTACATAGTTATCGCGGGTCGCATTGTGTTCGCCGGATGACCGCCCGGCACTCTTCATCAAACTGTCATGGAACTGTGGCAGCGCGCTTGAACAAACTTCATCAGACTCGCGCTCTACTGGGGTTCTGCGTTTTGGTGTTTTTTCATGGGTGCTTCATTCTTTTCACGAATCATATTTCTGGCCGCGCTGTTGTTCGGCCTGCCGTCCTTGGCGGCTTCGCGTTGTGACGTCAATGTTCCGACTGAACGGGTGGATCTGGCCCAGGTAAGCCTGGCGTACCAGAGCATCGGCCGTGCGTCGGATCCGGCATTGCTGTTGGTGATGGGCCTGGGCGGCCAATTGATTCACTGGCCGGACGAGGTGGTGGTCGCGCTCTGCCAGCAGGGTTTCCGGGTGATCCGCTATGACAATCGCGATGTCGGCCTGTCGACCTGGCGGCAAGCACCGGCCGAAGCCAACCTGACCTTCGAAGTGCTGCGCTACAAACTCGGTTTGCCAGTGTCGTCGCCGTATTCGCTGACCGACATGGCCGACGATGGCCTGGGGCTGATGGACGCCTTGCACATCGATCAATTCCACGTGCTGGGCGCCAGCATGGGCGGGATGATCGCCCAGCACATGGCCGCCATGGCACCGCAACGGGTCGAGAGCCTGACCCTGATCATGACCACCTCTGGTGCCGAAGGATTGCCGGCGCCGAGTGCGGCGCTGGTGCAGTTGTTGTCCCGGCGTGGCGCACCGAACCGCGACGTGGCCCTGGAACAACAGGCTGACTTGTTGGCGGCGCTGGGCAGCCCGATGGTCACCGATGATCGCCAGGCGCTGCTGCATCAGGCGGCGCTGTCCTATGACCGGGCGTTCAATCCCGAAGGTGTGAAACGTCAGATCATGGCTATTCTCGCTGAGCCGAGTCGGGTGGCGTTGCTCAACCAGTTGCGGGTCCCGGCGCTGGTGGTGCATGGCACGGCCGATCCGCTGTTGCCGGTGATGCACGGGGTGCATCTGGCGGCGCATCTGCATGGCAGTCAGTTGATCTTGATTCCGGGATTGGCCCATCGCTTCCAGGAGGCGTTCAAGGCACCGTTGCTGGCGGCGGTGTTGCCGTATTTGCGGGAACACCGTGAAGACACTTCGCATTGGGCACAGATCGAGCCCGTGGCCGATCACAACCTTCTGTAACCCCCCTGTGGGAGCGGGCTTGCTCGCGAAAGCGGTGTATCAGTCGACATCATTGCTGGCTGACACACCGCCTCCGCGAGCAAGCCCGCTCCCACAAGGTGTATCGTGCAGGTTTTCCGGCGCCTTTCCCGATTGCGAGGTGTGTGATGAGTACGGCATTGAAGATCGATTTCGTCAGCGACGTGTCCTGCCCCTGGTGCGTCGTGGGTTTGTATGGCCTGACCAAAGCCTTGCACATCCTGCGTGACGAGGTTCAGGCCGAGATCCGTTTCCAGCCGTTCGAACTGAACCCGAAGATGGGGCCGCAAGGGCAGAACATCACCGAGCACATCAGCGAAAAGTACGGCTCGACGCCGGAGCAGTCGCAGAAAAATCGCGAAATGATCCGCGCCCGTGGTGCCGAACTCGGGTTTGCGTTTCGCACTGACGCCGACAGCCGTATCTACAACACCTTCGATGCCCATCGCCTGCTGCACTGGGCAGGTCTGGAAGGGCTGCAACTGCAATTGAAAGAAGCGTTGTTCAAGGCGTTTTTCAGCGATGGCGGCAATCCGTCCGATCACGCTCAACTGGCGCGGATCGCCGAGCGTGTCGGGCTGGACCGCCAGCGTGCCGAGGCGATCCTGGCCTCGGACGAATTTGCCCGCGAGGTTCGCGAGCAAGAACAGGTGTGGCTGTCCCGTGGGGTGAGTTCGGTGCCGACCGTGGTGTTCAACGGGCAGTACGCGGTCACCGGCGGGCAACCGGTGGAGAGTTTCGTCATGGCGATCCGGCAGATCATGGCGCAAGCGAATGGCGGGACCGTGAACTGAAGCAGGTCGCGCTTTTGTGGCGAGAGAGCTTGCTCCCGCTCGGCTGCGCAGCAGTCGTAAAACCAGCCTGTCAGGTATCGCTGGAAGAATGCGGGGAGCGCTTCGCACTCCAACGGGAGCAAGCTCCCTGGCCACAAAAGCTCTCAAGCCAAAAGAGTGGGGGCTCAACGCACAATCTTGTCCACGTGAATCCCCAGTTTCTTCAAGCGATACCAGAAGCTGCGCTCGGAAATCCCGATCAGTTGGGCTGCCGCGGCCTGCACGCCGTTGCTTTTGGCGAGGGCAGCCAGGATGTAAGTCCTTTCCACTTCAGCCAGCGCGGCGTCGAGATCTGACGGTACGCTGCTGCCCTCGGTGAAAATCACGCCGCTGTCGACGGGGCTTGCCGCGAACAGGTAGGCCGGCAGGTCCTGCTCTTCAATCACCGTACCCGAGGCGACGATGGTCGCCCGCTCGACGCAGTTTTGCAGCTCACGGATGTTGCCCGGCCACGAGTAATTGGCCATGGCCTGCAAGGCTTCAGGACTGAAGCCGCTGATGCGCTTGCCCGCGGTGGCGCCGAGGATGTGAGCGAAGTGTCGGGCCAGCGCAGTGATGTCCTCCGCTCGTTCGCGCAAGGCGGGAAGGGGGATGGGGAACACGTTGAGGCGGTAATAGAGGTCCTCGCGAAACTCCTTGGCGGCCACCGCTTCCAGCAGGTTCTTGTTGGTGGCAGCGATTACCCGCACATCGACCTTGCGCTCGCGAGGGTCGCCTACCGGCTCAATGACGCGCTCCTGCAAGGCACGGAGGATTTTTGCCTGCAAGGCCAGGGGCATTTCACCGATTTCATCGAGGAACAGCGTGCCCTTGTCAGCCTGCATGAAGCGCCCGACCCGGTCGCTTGTGGCCCCGGTGAACGCGCCTTTGCGGTGGCCGAACATTTCGCTTTCCAGCAAGCCTTCGGGAATCGCCGCACAGTTCACCGCGACGAAGGGTTTGTCGGCCCGGGTGCCGTGTTTGTGGATCGCCCGCGCGACCATTTCCTTGCCGGTGCCGCTTTCGCCGGTCAGCAGGATCGTTGCGTTGCTTTCACGCACCGAATCGATCGCATGCAGCACCCGCCGGAAGCTCGGGCTGTCGCCGATCAGGCTGTCGATCTGCTGGTGCTCGTCGAGCTCGGCGCGCATGCGCTGGTTGTCTTTGAGGATGTCGCGAAATTGCAGGGCCTTGCTGACGGTGATGTCCAGTTCATCGATGTCGAATGGCTTGGCGATGTAATCGAAGGCGCCGTTGCGCATCGACTGCACGGCGTTTTTCACCGTGCTATAGGCGGTCATGACGATCACCGGCAACTGTGGATAACGGGTCTTTATTTCCGCCAGTAACTGCGGGCCGTCCATGCCGGGCATGCGCCAGTCGCTGATCACCAGGTCGACGTCCTCGACCTCCAGCACCTTGAGCGCATGCAGGCCATTGCCGGCGGTGAACACGCAGATGCCGTTCTGACTCAACGCCGAGGCCAGCAGATCGCAGAGCTTGGGCTCGTCATCGACCACCAGTACGTTATGTGTCATTGCTGCCCTCGTCGAAATGTTCACCGTTGGCCGGAATGTACAGGCTGAAAGTGGCCCCGGCATCCTTTTCACTGACGCACTCGATGCGTCCGTCATGACTCTCCATGATCGAGAAGACCTTCGCCAGACCCAGGCCCGTGCCCGAGGCCTTGGTGGTGACGAATGGCGTGAAGATCCGCTCCAGCATGTCCGCCTCGATGCCCGGCCCGGTGTCGCGGATGCTGATCACGACGTAAGGTGCTTCGCGGCTGATGGTGACCGTCAGGCGACCGCCATCGGGCATGGCGTCGATGGCGTTGACGATCAGGTTCAGGCCGGCCTGCTTGAGTTGCCGTGGGTCGGCGTACAGCGTCGCGCCAGGGGCGTGATCGTGTATCTGCACATCAATCTGGTGGCTGGCCAGTTCCGGGGCACAGAAGCCGATCAACTCATCGACCACCTGGCGTGCCGGTTGGGCCGAGCGCATCGGTGCGCTGGGCTTGGCGAAGTCGAGGAATTCGGTGATCAGGTCATTGATCCGGCTGACTTCACTGACCACGTATTCGAGGTGACGCTTGTCCGACTCGGGCAAGTCGGTGCGCCGGTGCAGCAGTTGCGTGGCGGTCTTGATGATGCCCAGCGGGTTGCGGATTTCATGGGCCAGGCCCATGGCGACTTCGCCCAGTGCGTGCAATCGGTCACGACGGCGCAGTTGTGATTCCAGATGCTGCAACTCCCCCAGGCGCTCGCTCATGAGGTTGAAGGTGCTGCTCAATTCCGCCAGTTCGTCGCCGCCGGTGACCGGCAAACGCTGGCGGTAATCCCCGGCGATAACGGCCTGGACGCCTTTGGACAGGCTGCTCAAGGGCTTGGTCAGGCGCTGGGACACCAACCAGCCGACGGCCAGCGAAGCCGCCGAGCTGAGCAGGAAAATCAGGATGAACAGGTTGCTCTGGTTCACCAGCCCGACCAGGCTGGTGTGGCGCAGCAAGCCGCTGAAGATCACGCCTTGCAGTTGGCCGTTCTCGTTGAGAATCGGCCGGTAGATGCCGCTATAGCGATTGGTGGATTGCTCGATCGGCTGCTTGGTGTTGCGCAGGGTCTGTTCGATTTTTTCCGGCACCGCCGCCGGGTGATCCTCGAAACGCTGGGTCGAAAATATCTCCGAGAAGTTGTCGTCCTTGGCCAGGTACAACCGCAGGTCCAGGGAGTGTACGTCGGCCACGCTGGTCAGGAAGCTGCTGTCGAGGTAGGTGGCAACGATCATTTTGTAGTCGACGCCGTCCTGCTCGGTCTCGAACGTCGACACCACCGTGCCGGTCGCGACCCCGCCGACCTGCAACGTCTGCAGCACTGCTTTTGGGGCGGTACTGATCTGCCGGATGATGTCGTCGGCCACGGTGCTGAACACCACTTTGTGATCGCTGTTGCGCACCAGTGCGACCACGTCGAGGCCCATGGAGTCGGCGATATCGGCCGTCAGTTTGTTGTGCCGGGCCGTCAACTCGTCCGTGGGCGAGCGTGTAACGCGCAGGAACAACTGCGCGGCCCGGGCGTTCTCGTGGAGGATCTCGGTGATTTCGTCCTCGACGATCTTGGTCGACTCCTGCAGCCAGATCCGCACGTTACTGTCGAAAATCAGCGACAGGGTGGTGGCCGCGAGTTCCGCGGCAATCATGGTCGGAATCACGCTGACCAGCCAGAACGCCAACACCAGTTTGCGTTGCAGGCTCCAGCCGGAGAGGGTGAAAGGTCGGGCGTCGGGGCGTTGGTCTCGAGTCATCATGCTTCGCTTGGTGCAGCTCGCTTATCGCGGCAGCCATGGCAGGGTCGTGTTCAATACAGTAGCCGAGATTGGCCATTGACCGCGCGGTGCTGCGTGGTCAATGGCTGCTGCATGAAGCGCTGCTGGATGAAATCCGCGCTCAACTCCACCACGCGCCGGTATTGCAGGTCGACGGTAATCATGTGATAGCAGTCGTCGAGCAGGATCTTCACCACCGGGCCACCGAGTTTGCGCTCCACATAGTCGGCGTTCCAGCGACTGGTGATGTCGTCTTCACGTGAATGCACAACCAGCGCCTGGGTGGTGATCTGCGGCATGCGTTTTTTCACCGCCGCCACCAGCCGGTGCAGCTCGCGGACACTGACCCCGGACATGGTGAGCAGCCCGGCGTTACCGCTTTCGCCGGCCCGCATCTGCCGTTCGACGATGGCGCGCAGACGTTCGTCCTTGATGCCATAGGGCGGTTTTTCATTGAAGCGGCACAGGTGCACGCCAAACGGAATCGACATCACCAGGCTGCTCAACTTTGCCACCCAGGGCATGTTCCAGCCGTCGTAGCGCAGCGTCGTCGAGTACAGCAACAGGCCTTCGATTTGACCGGGGTGTTCGGCTGCCAGGTACATCGACAGCACTGCGCCCATGGACAAGCCACCGACGAACACATGGGCGTGCTTGCGCCGCACGCCGACAAACGTGTTGCGCGCGCTTTCGTACCAGTCACGCCAGCCTGTGGCTTGCAGGTCGGCGTTGTCACCGCAATGGCCGGCCAGGGTTGGCACATACACCGTGCACCCCGCTGCAGCCAGGCCCATGGCCACCCGACGCAGTTCCGTCGGCGTGCCGGTCAGGCCGTGGATCAACAACACCGCGACCTCGCCACTGCCAAGCACGAACCCGGCGCTGCCTTCACCCATGTCGATGGCATCAAGTTTGACGGCGGTGTTCATCGTTTCATGGCTCGTGCAAGCAGGCGGTCGAGCAGGGCGATGCCCAGGTCAATCTCCGGGTAGCTGATCTCGAGCGAGGGTGCGAGGGTGATCACGTTCTTGTAGTAACCGCCCACATCGAGAATCAGGCCCAGACGTCTGCCGTCGATTTCGATGTCGCCCTTCATGCCTTCTTCGACCATGAAGTCCAGGGTTGCCTTGTCCGGGGTGAAGCCATCCGGGGCGCAGATTTCACAACGCAGGGCCAGGCCCAGGCCATCCACGTCGCCGATGATCGGGTAGCGTTTCTGCAGGTCTTTCAGGCCTTCGAGGAAGTACTTGCCCTTGTTCATGACCATCGCGCCGTAGTCGACTTCGCTGGTCATCTTGAACATTTCCAGACCGACAGCGGTGCCCAGCGGATTGGAGGCGAAGGTTGAATGGGTGGAGCCCGGCGGGAAGACTTTCGGGTTGATCAGTTCTTCCTTGGCCCAGATGCCGCCCAGCGGGTTGAGGCCGTTGGTCAAGGCTTTGCCGAAGACGATCACGTCCGGTTTGACGTCGAAGTGCTCGATCGACCACAGCTTGCCGGTGCGGTAGAAACCCATCTGGATTTCATCGACCACCATCAGGATGCCGTGCTGGTCCAGCACATGCTTGAGTTCGCTGTAGAAGTTCATCGGCGGGATGACGTAGCCGCCGGTGCCCTGGATCGGCTCGACATAGAACGCGGCGTATTCGCTCTGGCCGACTTTCGGGTCCCAGACGCCGTTGTATTCAGTCTCGAACAAGCGGGCGAATTGCTGCACGCAATGGCTGCCGTACTCTTCCTTGGTCATGCCTTTGGGGCCGCGGAAGTGGTACGGGAACGGGATGAAATTGGCGCGCTCGCCGAAATGGCCATAGCGGCGGCGATAGCGGTAGCTGGAGGTGATCGACGAAGCGCCGAGGGTACGCCCGTGGTAACCGCCCTCGAAGGCGAACATCAGGCTTTTGCCATTGCTGGCGTTACGCACGACTTTCAGTGAGTCCTCGATGGACTGCGAACCACCGACGTTGAAGTGCACGCGGCCGTCGAGTCCGAACTTCTTCTTCGCGTCCACGGCGATCATTTCCGAGAGCTCGATCTTGCCTTTGTGCAGGTACTGGCTGGCGATTTGCGGCAGGGTGTCGATCTGTTGTTTCAGCGCATTGTTCAGGCGCGGGTTGGCGTAACCGAAGTTGACCGCCGAGTACCACATCTGCAAATCGAGGTAAGCCTGATCGCTGGTGTCCCAGACGTAGGAACCTTCGCAGCGGCTGAAAATACGCGGCGGTTCGATGTAGTGAACGGTGTCGCCATAGGAGCAATACCGGGCTTCTTTTTCCAGCAGGATTTGGTCTTCGGCTGTAGCGATTCGAATATCAGACATGTTGGAAACGTTCCTGTGGTTCGACATTGAAAGAGGTGGCGTTGACAGCGCTGGCAGTCGGCAGCAGGGCCAGCAGGGCAGGGAGTTCGGCGAAGCTGTCGAAGCGCGCGTAAGCAATGCCGTTGCGCTCGCAGTGTTCGGCCAGGCGATCCTTGGCGAACACGAAATCGGCGGTGGCGGCCACGCACATATCGGACTGGCCGTCACCGATCACCAGCACGCGTTTGGCGCCGGGCGTGGATTTGCATTTGCAGTTGCCGGCCGCGGCGCGGCAGGCGTCGCTGGCATGGGGGAAATCGATGCGCCAGCTATCGTGATCGACCTGGCGCAAGCGGTTGGCGAGGATCGGCAACAGGCTGACGTAGTGCCGCGCCAGGATGCGGGCGATGCCCTGCTCGATGCCGTCGCTGACCACTTCAAAAGAGGCGCCGAGGCCGATCACGTGGTCGACGAAGTCGGGGAAGTCCGGGTCGATGTCGATGCCGTCAAAGAACCCGAGCAGTTCGCCCGGCGACGCCTTGACCAGCGAGAGCTGGCGGCTGAGGCATTCACGGGAGCCCATGTCGCCGGCCAGCCACTGGTTTTCGATGGCTTCCCAACTCGGGTCGGCGAATCGCTGGAGGATGCCGTCGATCACGTCGGTGCGGGTGATGGTTCCATCGAAGTCACACACGATATGCCAGTCATTCATCTGCTGTACCTATTTGCCAGGACGCGCTGTCTGCGCTTGCCAAGGGGGTAGAGCAGGGACTGTGCCAACCAGGTTTGGCCCCGTAGGTGCGGGGTTTTGGCGGGTTTTGCTGTGCGTGAAGCTACAATTTTTGTAGGTCGCTACAAACAACATGAGTGCTTGCGCGGATGGCCCGATCGGAGGATTGATGCGCGCATATCCATAAAGGGTGCGCGACTCATGTTCAGAGTTGTCTGTTTACTGATGGCGGCATTGAGCTGTGTTCCGGCCGATGTCATGGCCCAAGGCATCACCGGTGAGGCGGGTGCCGGCATCAGCTATCAACCCCACGATCCGACCGCCAGCCGCCAGGACGCCAAGCCAGTGCCTTACCTCGACCTGGACTGGGGCGACGTCAGCCTCAGTACCGATGACGGGCTGACCTGGAGTGCCTTCAAAGCCAACGGTTTCAGTGCCGGGCCGTTCTTGAATTATCTGCCGGGGCGGACCGCCAATGGCAGCTTGCAGGGTTTGCACGATGTGCCGGACATGGGCGTGGTGGGTGGTTTTGTGCAGTACGCGCCGGCTGACTTCTGGCGGGTGTTTGCCTCGGTTGGCGAGGCCGTTGGCGGGCCTCGGGGTGTGGTCGGGCGTTTGGGCGGCGAGGTAGGGTATCCACTGGGCGGCGGGGTGATCGGCAGCAGCAACCTGACAGCGCACTTTGCCGATGCGCAGCAGAACCAGGCATTTTTTGGCGTCGGCAGCGATGAGTCTCGGGCTTCGGGCATCGCTCGATATAACGCCGGAGGAGGTTTGCAGAACGTGGCGTTGACCCAGAGTGTCGAGTTTCCTCTGGCCCCGCACTGGTCGCTGCTGACCAGTGTCAGCTGGATTCACCTGACCGGCTCGGCGGCGGACAGCAGCATTGTCAAACAGGTCGGGCACACCGATCAGGGTGAAGCGCAGATGGCGCTAGCCTACAAATTCAACTGAACCAGCCTTTGTGGCGAGCGAGCTTGCTCGCGCCGGGCTGCGAAGCGCCCCCAAGGTTCCGAAACTGCTGCCGATGCTGTGAGTGCTGCGCACTCAAGCGGGGGCAAGCCCCCTCGCCACTGAGGGGCGGGTCGCGGTAATGATCAGCACAGCTACGCAGCTCTCGCTTAATGGCTCAGCCCGTACTTCTTCACTTTGTCGAACAGCGTGGTCTTGGCCATGCCCAGTTCCTGGCTGGCCTGGGTCAGGTTGCCGCCGCTGCGTTGCAAGGCATCGCTGAGCAGGTTGCGTTCGAACGCTTCCACCGCTTCGGCAAAGGCCAGGCCCTGGTTGCCGCCGCCGGCACCGGGTTTTTTGAACGCCGGCAGACCCAGGGCAAAGCGCTCGGCAACGTTGCGCAGTTCACGCACGTTGCCCGGCCAGTCGTGGCTCATCAGGTTCGAAACAGTCTGGTTGTCCAGTTCCGGCACCGTGCGGTCGAAGCGCAGGGCTGACTGCTGCAGGAAGTGTTCGAACAGTTGCAGGATGTCCTCGCGCCGCTCGCGCAGCGGCGGCAGCTCCAGGGTCACCACGTTGAGGCGGTAATACAGGTCGCTGCGGAATTCGCCGGCCTTGCTCGATTCGACGAGGTCGGATTTGGTCGCCGCGATGACGCGGCAATCCACCGCCACGCTCTGGTTCGAACCGAGGCGTTCGAGGGTGCGTTCCTGCAACACCCGCAGCAGTTTGATCTGCAAGGGCAGGGGCATGCTTTCCACTTCGTCGAGGAACAGCGTGCCGCCGTCGGCATGTTCGATCTTGCCGATCCGTCGTTTGCCCGCACCGGTAAAGGCGTTGGCTTCGTGGCCGAAAATTTCACTTTCGAAGAGGTTTTCCGGCAGGCCGCCGCAGTTCAAGGCGACGAACTGCTTGGTGTGCCGCCGACTGAAATCATGCAGGCACCGCGCAACCAGTTCCTTGCCGGTGCCGGTCTCGCCTTCGATCAGCACGTTGGCCGAAGTATCGGCGACGTTGGCGATCAGTTCCCGCAGGTTCTGCATGGCCGGCGAGCGCCCGATGATTCGCCCTTCGAGGGAGTCGCGCTCGGCCAGTTGCCGACGCAACGACGAGACTTCCCGCGCCAGGCTGCGTTGCTCCAGGGCACGCCGCGCTACATCCACCAGACGTTCGGGAGAGAAGGGTTTCTCCATAAAGTCGTAGGCGCCTTTCTGCATCGCGCCGACGGCCATGGAAATGTCGCCGTGACCGGTGATCAGCACCACCGGCAGGCTGCGGTCGCGGGCCTTGAGCCGGGTCAGCAATTCCAGGCCGTCGATGCCCGGCAGGCGAATGTCGCTGACGACGATGCCGGCAAAATTGTCGCCGACCCGCTCCAGGGCTTCTTCGGCGCTGCCCACGCCGATGCAGGGAATGTCTTCCAGGGTCAGCGCCTGTTGGCAGCCGAGCAACACATGGGGGTCGTCTTCGACGATCAATACACTAAGGTCGTTGTTCATATTGGCTCGGCGGAAGTGGGGCTTACCAACGGTAAACTGAGGACGAATGCAGTACCACCGCTGGCCGGGTGCTCGACACCCAGGTGCCCGCCGGTAGCGGCGGCCAGGCTGGCGGAAAGGGTCAGGCCAAGGCCCAGGCCCTGTTCGCCGGGCTTGGTGGTGAAGAAGGGTTCGAACAGGTGTTTGCGCGCTTCGGCGTCGATACCGTGGCCGTTATCCCGCACGCGTAGCCGGTATTTGCCATCGAATGCTTCGCCTTCGAGCCACAACTCGGGTTGCGGCTGCGCCTGCATGGCATCGAGGGCGTTGCCGATCAGATTGACCAGAATCTGCTCCAGGCGGGTCTGGTCGATTTGCACCTGCACATCGGTGAAGTCACGATGCAGTTGCAGGTGAATGTTTTCCACCCGGCCGCCGAGCAATTGCAGGGCTGCGTCCACCGCTTTGCCGAGGCAGGCCTGGCCCTTGTCGTCACCACGCCGGGCGAACGAGCGCAGGCTGGCGGTGATCCGGCCCATGCGGTCGATCAGTTCGTTGATGGTCTTGAGGTTGGTGCTGGCCACGTCGAGCTGGCCGCGCTCGAGGAAGCGCACGGTATTGCCGGACAAGGTGCGCAGCGCCGCCAGCGGCTGGTTCAGTTCGTGGGCGATGCTGGTGGACATCTGCCCGATGGCCGCGAGTTTTCCGGCCTGGACCAGTTCATCCTGGGCGCGGCGCAAGGTCTCTTCGGCGAGGCGGCGTTCGCGGATCTGGCCCTTGAGCCGTTCGTTGCTGGCGCGCAGGTCGGTGGTGCGTTCGGTAATCCGACGCTCCAGCTGGTTGTTGGCTTCCTGCAAGGCTTCCCGGGCGGCGAGGCGGGTGGCGATCACCTTGCGCCGCTCGTTCCAGGCAATCAGCAGGAACGCCACGAGGGCAAACGCCACCGCGACCAGAATCCCCTGATTGATCGCTTCGCGACGCAAATCCTGTAGCGGCGTGAGCAGGGTGAAATTCCACGGTGTGTCGCTCAGCGGCCTGGTTTGCGAGAGGTAGCTGATGTTTTCTTCGTCGGACACCAGTTCGCTGTTGGCCGGGAAGGTGAGTTTTTCCACGCCCTCGGACAGGGTTTCCCGGGCCAGTGGCTGCAATTCGTTCAGCGGAAACCAGTAGTACTGCAGGCTGCGAGCCAGTTTCTCTTTGGTTTCATCGCTCAGCGGCACCACCGACTTGAGTCGACGCGCCGGATCGCTGGAGAGAATGATGATGCCGTTCTCGTCACTGACAAAGGCTTCCAGGCGCGCTTTTTGCCAGCGTTCTTCCATGGCTTCCAGGCGCACCTTGACCACCGCGACACCGATGATCTTGCCGTGTTCCTCCAGGCCATGGGCCAGGTAGTAACCGGGTTCGCCGCTGGTGCTGCCGATGCCGTAGAAGCGCCCTGGCTGACCGCGCACGGCGTTCTGGAAATAGGCGCGGAAGGACAGGTCTTCACCCAGGTAACTGTCGACATCGCGCCAGTTGCTGGTGGCCATCACACGGCCGGTGGTGTCCATCACGTAGATGGCCCGACTGCGGCTGCGCCGATTCAGGCCTTCAAGGTAATCATTGACCGATTGCCGGTGTTCCGGGGTCGGGTCGGCCAGCAACTGCGAAACGCTGGTTTCGAGCTCCAGCAGGCTGGGCAGGTAAGTGTATTTGCTGATCTCGCTCTCGACGGCGCGCGCGTGCAGCTCCAGCTGACGCTGGCCGTTCTCGCCAAGGCTGCGAATGCCATAGTGTTCGCTCAGCCAGAAGCCGATATAGCCCAGGCCGATCATCATCGCGATGATCAGCGGCGGCAGGAACAAATGACGAATCAGACGGGGTTTCACGGCGAGTGATGGCGGCGCTGCGCGATAAAGATTGGGATCGCATTTCATCACAGAAGCCTTGGGTCAACCACAACACAAATC
This sequence comes from Pseudomonas sp. GW821-FHT01C01, assembly GCF_059422645.1. Lineage (NCBI taxonomy): Bacteria > Pseudomonadati > Pseudomonadota > Gammaproteobacteria > Pseudomonadales > Pseudomonadaceae > Pseudomonas > Pseudomonas sp. GW821-FHT01C01. The sequence continues at coordinate 55,502 of NZ_JBWKXF010000013.1, forward strand.
AGGAGCCTTGCGCCGTCCCCTGTAGGAGCTGGCTTGCCAGCGAAAGCGGAGTGTCAGTCACATCTATATTGGATGTGCCGCCGTCTTCGCGAGCAAGCCCGCTCCCACATTTGGGGAGCGGTGTTTGCTTAGTGCTGCAGAATCTTGTTGAGGAAGTGCTGCGTACGATCGGCGCGGGCGTTGATGTCGCCGAAGAATTCCTCTTTCTTGCAGTCTTCGATGATCTTGCCGGCGTCCATGAAGATCACCCGGTCGGCCACTTTGCGGGCGAAGCCCATTTCGTGGGTCACGCACATCATGGTCATGCCTTCGTGGGCCAGTTGCACCATCACGTCGAGCACTTCGTTAACCATTTCCGGGTCCAGCGCCGAGGTCGGTTCGTCGAACAGCATGACGATCGGGTCCATCGCCAGCGCACGGGCAATCGCCACACGCTGCTGCTGACCGCCGGAGAGCTGGCCGGGGTGCTTGTGGGCATGGGCCGATAGACCAACGCGCTCGAGCAGTTGCAGGCCTTTCTTGGTGGCTTCTTCCTTGCTGCGGCCCAGCACCTTGATCTGCGCGATGGTCAGGTTTTCGGTGATGGTCAGGTGCGGGAACAGCTCGAAGTGCTGGAACACCATGCCCACGCGCGAACGCAGTTTCGGCAGGTTGGTCTTCGGGTCGGCGATGGAGGTGCCGTCGACCACAATATCGCCTTTCTGGAACGGTTCCAGGGCGTTGACGCACTTGATCAGGGTCGATTTGCCGGAACCGGATGGCCCGCACACCACGATCACTTCGCCTTTCTTGACCTCGGTGCTGCAATCAGTCAGTACCTGGAAGTCCCCATACCACTTGTTGATGCTTTTGATAGAGATCATACGGCGAACCTTTTTTGCAGACGCTTGACCAGCTGCGAGGCGGCAAAGCTGATGATGAAGTACACGAGACCCGCGAAAACCAGGAACTCATTGGAGCGGCCAATGATGTCGCCACTGGCACGCGAAGCATTGAGGAAGTCCACCAGGCCGACCGCGTAGACCAGCGAGGTGTCCTGAAACAGGATGATGCTCTGTTGCAGCAACAACGGCGTCATCTTGCGGAACGCTTGCGGCAGGATGATCAGGCGCATCATCTGGCCGTAAGTCATGCCCAGTGCCTGGGCAGCGCCCATCTGGCCCTTGGGAATCGACTGTACGCCGGCGCGGACGATTTCGCAGAAGTACGCCGCTTCGAACATCATGAACGCCACGATGCACGACGCGAACGCGCCGATCGGCGTGTCTTCGCCGGTGATCCAGCGCAGCACGAACGGCACCGCCAGGTAGAACCAGGTGATCACCAGCAGCAACGGAATCGAACGGAAATAGTTAACGTAGGCGCCGGCGATGTTCGACAGCAGCTTGTTGTGGGACAGGCGCATCAGAGCCAGGATCGTGCCGAGGATGATCCCGCCGACCACGCCCATGGCCATCAGCTTGAGGGTCATGATCATGCCGTTCCACAGGCCCGGCAGAGACGGGATAATGCCCGAGAAATCGAATTCCATCATTTACCCCCTACGGAGATCAGGCCCGGTACAGCGACTTTCTTCTCGACCAGGCGCATCAGCAACATCAGGCTCATGTTCAGGGTGAAGTAGATCAGCGTTGCCAGGGTAAAGGCTTCGAACAGGTTGGCGGAGAACTCGGCGGTCTGTTTGGTCTGCGCGAGCAGTTCCATCAAACCGATCAGCGAGGCCACGGAGGTGTTCTTGAAGACGTTCAAAAATTCCGAGGTAAGCGGCGGAATGATGATCCGGTAGGCCTGGGGCAGCAGCACGTTCCAGTAGATCTGCGGCAGCTTGAAACCCATGGCGCGAGCCGCGGATTCCTGGCCTCTTGGCAGGGCCTGGATACCGGTGCGCACCTGTTCGCAAACCCGGGCGGTGGTGAACAGACCCAGGCACACGACGACGCTGAGGAAGGCCGAGGTGGTCGGGTTCAGATCCTGCTTGTACCACTCTTGCAGGTCCGCCGGCAGCAGGTCGGGTACCAGGAAGTACCAGATGAACAGCTGAACCAGCAGCGGCACGTTACGGAAGAGTTCGACGTAGCAGGTGGCGATGCCCGATACGATGCGATTCGGCACGGTACGCATGACGCCCAGGATCGAGCCCAGTGTCAGGGCGATGATCCAGGCCGCGATGGCGATGCCGATGGTCCAGCCCAAACCGGTCACGTACCAGTCGAAATAGGTCTCGCTGCCCACGCCGGTGGACTTGAAGAACACGCCCCAGTCCCAGTTGTAATTCATTAGGGTCTCCCCTCAGTTCAATCGATGTGCAAGTGCCCGCTTGGGGGAAACTCCGTTCCCGCCTGACCTTGAGAGTCAGGCACACGCTCCCGGCTCGACAGCCACCGGTTCGAGTGTTTCCAAAAAAATCCAGCAGGAAGTGACCACCTCCTGAAAGGGCGACGGCCCTCTCAGGAGATAAGGTTAGTCAGAAAATCAGGACTTCTTGTCGTCAGCCGCTTTATCGGTCGGTTTGGCGATCAGGGCCTTGAGCTCGTCGCTCATCGGGAAGTTCAGGTTCAGGCCTTTTGGCGGGATTGGCTGCATGAACCACTTGTCGTAGATCTTGTTGATCTCGCCCGATGCGTAGGTGGCCTTGATGGCGTCATCCACAGCCTTTTTGAACGGCTCGTCGCCTTTGCGCACCATGCAGCCGTAGATTTCGAAGGACTGCGGAGTACCGGTCACTGCCCAGTCTTTCGCATTCTTGGCCTTGGCTGCTTCACCTGCCAGCAGGGCGTCGTCCATCATGAAAGCCACGGCACGGCCGGTTTCCAGCATCTGGAAGGATTCGCCGTGGTCTTTGGCCGAGATGACGTTCATGCCCATCTGCTTGTCGGCGTTCATCGCCTTGAGGATGCGCTCGGACGTGGTGCCGGCGGTGGTCACGACGTTCTTGCCGGCCAGGTCAGGGAAATCCTTGTACTTGGAGTCTGCCTTGGACAGCAGGCGAGTACCGATTTCGAAGATGCCAACGGAGAAGTCAACTTGCTGCTGACGCTCGACGTTGTTGGTGGTGGAACCGCACTCGAGGTCCACGGTGCCGTTCTGCACCAACGGGATGCGGGTTTGCGAGGTCACCAGGTTGTATTTGACCTGGAGATTCGGCATGTCGAGGTCTTTTTTCAGCGCTTCGACGACTTTCAGCTGGATGTCGTGGGAGTAGCCAACCGGTTTGCCAGAAGCATCCGCGATATAGGAGAACGGAATGGAAGCGTCGCGATGCCCGAGGGTGATGACACCGGACTCTTTGATCTTTTTCAGGGTGCCGGTCAGTTCGGCGGCGAAAACTGGAGTGCTGATCAGAGCGGCAGCAATGGCTGCGCCCAGGATGTGGGGAACGATGCGCATCAAATTTTCCTCGACATTGTTTTTTTTATGGAGCCAGTTCATCGGCCCTTTTTGTGCTGCAAAACACCTGAACGCTACGATGAGTAGGCGCAAAGGATATTCGTCGAAGAAGTGTAGAGCATGACTCGTGCCAGACCAGTCTCAATTAGTCAAAGTATTGATTTACAAGGGAATTAAATATTTTTTGCGCTGAAGTTTCAGTGCGATGATCCGGTTAACCGAACCGACCGGCAGGTCGCGTTCGGAAAACCGAATGGCGGATTGTGTGCATTGCTTTTTGTAGGAGCCGGCTTGCCGGCGATAGCGCTCTCGAGGTCGCCATCGCCGGCAAGCCGGCTCCTGCAGGGCGGGTGTTCTCAGGGATATTTGCGCTTGTCCGGGGCGGGCGGGAAGTACTGGTACAGCCAGGTTTCACTGAGTGTGCGCTCGTTGGTGCGGATGAACAGGCGCAGCTCGACAGGCTCGACGCTGTCATTGGTCGGGTACCAGTCAAACAGGATGCGATAGCCCTTGATGTCATCCAGCTTGAGGATGCTGAAATCCTTGACCTCGCCGTTCGAGCAAGTGACCACCGGCTCGATGCCCGCGCCTTCAGGCAATCGGTCCAGGCCGCCGCCGGTGAAGTCCACGGCAAAACGACGGGCCCAGACTGGCGGGTAATGCTCGCCGGGTGCCCAGCCTTCGGTGAAGCCGCCCATGCCCGAACGGGTCGCATTGACCCGCGCCAGCGGTGTGCCAACCGGTGGCAGTGCGCTCCAGTAGAGCTTGTAGCCGTAGTTCAGCGAATCGCCGGCAGCCACCGGTTTCTTCGGGGTCCAGAAGGCGACGATGTTGTCCATGGTTTCGCCGGTCGTAGGAATTTCCAGCAGATCGACCGAGCCTTCACCCCATGCCGTGGTCGGTTCGACCCACAGGCTCGGGCGGCGGCTGTACCAGTCGACGGTGTCCTGATAGCTGGCGAACTCGTGGTCGGTCTGCACCAGGCCGAAACCTTTCGGATCCTTGTCGGCGAAGGCATTGAATTGCAGGGTCGCCGGATTGTTCAGCGGACGGCAGATCCACTCGCCATTACCGCGCCACATGGCCAGACGATCGGAGTCGTGAATCTGCGGGTGAATGGTGTCGCACATACGGCGTTCGTGGGTACCGCAACTGAACATGCTGGTCATCGGTGCGATACCCAGTTGGTCGATGGCAGTGCGTGCGTTGACGTGGGCGTCGATCTCCATCACCACGCGCTCGGCCTGGCAATCGATATCGAAACGATAGGCGCCGGTGGCGCTCGGCGAGTCGAGCAGGGCGTAGACCACGAAGCGGGTGCTGTCCTTGTCCGGCGTCTCGAACCAGAACTTGGTGAAGTCGGGGAATTCCTCACGTTTTTTGGCGTAGGTATCAATGGCCAGCCCGCGGGCCGACAATCCGTACTGGCCGGTGGCGTCCACCGCTCGGAAGTAACTGGCACCGAGGAAGGACACAACGTCGTGTTTGTCCAGTTCCGGAGCCTTGAACAGCTTGAAGCCGGAGAACCCCAGATCGCCCTTGAGCTGGGTGGTGTCGACCGTTGTTTGTTCATAGTTGAACAGCGACGGACGGAAATGCACCTCACGCGCCTGGCGGGTCTTGGGGTCGACGCTGTACATGCGTACCGGCTGCTTGAAACCCATGCCGACGTGGAAAAACTGCACATCCAGCTGACCGTTCAGGTCATTCCACAAGGAGTGGTTGGCGTCGTAGCGGATCGCGTTGAAGTTCTGCGGCGTCATGGTTGCCAGGGTCGGTGGCAACTGTTGCTTGGTGTCCTGGTAGCGATTGCTGGCGAGTTGTTTGGCCTGGAGTTTCAGCGCCTCGAAATCGAACGTGGTGGCCTCGCCATCAGCGGTGCCGCCGTTGGCGGCCCAGGCTTGGGCGGCCAACAACCCCGTGGCGGACAAGCCGGTGTAGGCCGCGATGGCCATGGAGGCTTTGAGCAAATTCCTGCGGTGCATAGATACAACCTGTCGTGAACAATCCCGCGCCGTTCCTGGCACGTACTGGATCAGAAATATCGGTTCGGACATGCCTTCGGCCAAACGCAACGGACTTTAAACAGATGCCGGATAGCTTAAACCGTTCGATTGCAGAGCTGAATTGATTGATGGCACGGCGCTAGCCCGGCAATGAAACAAGACATGTCGGGAAACAATTCCGACAGGTGTTTCTGATTTAAAGGGCATTTCTGCTTTTTTCGACTAATTACTCTAAAAACTGCTTTTCAGCGCCCGGATTATTTCTATTCTGTGCACATGACCGGTTTATGCCCTTCGGACCGGTGCGGTTCAGTAGGCACCCAGCGGCTGCTGAAAAAGGGATAGGGCGATGCGGTTTTTTGCAGTTTCTTTGACGTCTAGAGAAGGACATCGTCCATGTCGAAAGTACAGAACATCACCGAAATGTTGGGAATCTTTCCGTGCCTGGCCAGCGGACAGCGAAGACGCCGGCTGAATTCCGAGGAGATGAAACTGGTGGAGCGCTATCGCGAGTTATCGGAGAGCGACCGGATTGCGATGCGGTATCTGGTGGATGCGATGAGGAGTGTTTCACGGTTTTGAGGCAATGGTGGTTACCGTGAAAGCCATTTGGCTTTTACGGTGGCCAGATCTATCAACTTGCTGTGGCGAGGGAGCTTGCTCCCGCTGGGTCGCGCAGCGGCCCTCGCTTCACCTTCAAAACGAGGACTGCTTCGCAGTCCAGCGGGAGCAAGCTCCCTCGCCACAGGTCATGCATTCAAGCCCTAAAAACCGGAGAAGGTCGCTGTCCATGCATCAGCTCAGGCACATCACGCCACTTCACCCAGGCCTGTTGTTGCCAGTGCAGCAGCGGCACAGTGACACCGGCCCAATGCACCGAACTAAGGCTGGGGCGGTTTTCCACAGGAGTGGCGCTGGTTTCCCGCATCATGGGAATGACTTCATTGCTCAGCCATTGGCGCAGGTGGCAGTTTTCCGGAGCGAAATGATGAACCAGCAAGGCGTACATGCCTGATTCGCTGACCATCAGGGTATCGACCGTTTTGCCGTCCTTGAGCAACCAGACACTACGACGCTGATCGGGATCGAGTTTCAGGGTGAGTCGTTCATTCAATGGTTTGCCCATCAAACGACCCAGATCCTGGACGCAGAACCAGGCTTGATGATCCAGCATGAAGGTGTGGAGGAAACGGTTGTGGCGGGTGAAGACGGTGGGGGTGAAGTAGGGATGAGACGAGTTTTGAGAATGCGCTGACATTAGAGGATTTCCGTTTTGATTTGGAAAGCCGCCACCAACCCTTCGATAGGTTGGGTGGCGAACCGAGTGGCGTTCGAAGTCGGGACACTCCCAGTCAAAACGGAAGCCGAAAGGCCCGCGCCACACGGCCCGCCATAAAGCAGAACTGAAGGCAAAAAACAGCCACAGTCCTATGAGGGCACGCAAGCACCGTTTTGACTCGTTCCGGCTTCGACTCCGGGTCGCTGATTTGGCAGCGACGGGATGAAGCCTATCGGTCAGGCGCTCGCGGCGCCAAGTCTACTCTGGCGACGCTTGTTGTAGGAATCGAGGGTTTTTCAGGAAGGCTGCATCTGTAGGAATTTCCTGTTTTTGCACGGGCTGCAGAGAAGCGGCACCTGAAGGGCAGTTTTTCCGTTATTTATTCGCATCCAAGGAATGAACTGCAGGTTTTCTCCATGCTGATCGAATTTTCAGTTTCCAATTACCGCTCGATCCGTGACAAGCAAACCTTGTCCATGGCGGCAACGCCTCGACTGAGCAAGACGCGTAATACATTCAAACCTTCCAGCGCAGAAAAGCTCCCCGACTTGTTGAAGGTTGCCGCGATATACGGCCCAAACGCTTCCGGTAAGTCCTCACTGGTTCGCGCGATGGGGGTCGTCGGGCGCTTGCTTGCGACACCTAAAGCAAGTGATGAGCCGTTATCGGTTTCGCCTTTTCGTTTCGATTGCACATTGAAGAATGCGCCCAGCGTATTTGAGTACAACTTCATTCAAGGTGGGCTGCGCTATCGGTTTGTAATCGGATTGACTGGGCAGCGGATTGTTCAAGAACAACTGGTCTGCTATCCGAAAGGGAAAGAAACGCTTCTGTATGACCGCCAATTCGACGGGGAAGGAGAGCGTTACGTTTTCGGGAAAACGCTTGAAGGCGGTAAAGAGGTGCATTGCGCTTGGCGGCGTTTGACGAGCCCGAAAATGCTCTTTCTCGCGCAGGCAGTGACGAACAGCAGTGAAGAGTTGACTCAGTTGCGGGTGCCGTTCGGCTGGTTCCAAACCGGTCTTCTCGTGGTTGAACAAAACAGCATGATGGAGTTGTCGACGGCGTCGATCCGGTTTCTTCAAATGGTGTCGAATCGTACGAACGATCTTCGAGACTTTCTCAAGGCATTGGACATTCCGGTCTCTGCCATTGAACTCAATTCAGACGATGTCGATACGCTTCACAACAATAAAAAAACCACTCTGAAGGAGGTCTTTGCGACGGCTCAAAAGAACCAAGTAACCCTCACACACTCCAGTCAGTCAGGTGATGCGGAGTTTGATTTTTCGGAAGAGTCTTGCGGTACAAAGAACCTGATCGGCTTTTGGTTGCCCTGGTTCATGATCAATCAGGCCGGGGGCAGCGGAGTGCTCTGTGTCGATGAACTCAATAGCAGTCTACACCCAGACATCGTCACGGACTTGATCGACAAACATTTGGATAGTGGCCTTGATACCCAGTTGATTTTTACAACTCATGACACACACCTCATGAATGAAAAGATTTTGCGCCGGGATCAGTTCTGGATTACCGAGCGTGACGTCAATTGCGCCACGTGTTTGTTTTCCGTTCACGATTTTGAGGGTCGAGAGAGTGAGGATGTCGAGAAACGCTACTTTGAGGGCCGTTATCGCGGATTGCCGCTTATAAGGCAGGGGCGAGCATGGCAAGCCCAGGCAAGTCATTTGATCGCAAGGCATCGCGGTTCAAGCCTCAACCTAAAGTGTTGGTGCTTTGCGAGGACAGCAAATCAGGAAAGCGCTATCTGGAAGAGGCCGCATTACATTTTCGGGCCATGGCCCAGGTTGAAATTGTTCACTGCGGCGTCACGCATCCGAGTGGCATTGTTGAGCGAGCAATCCTTCGGCAGAAGAGCTTCGACAAAGTGTTTTGTGTGTTGGATCGCGATACGCACCTCTGTTTTCAGCGTGCATTGAATGTTGCGAGACCCCATCCAAAGATCAGAGTCATTGCATCGTATCCCTGTTTTGAGTTTTGGCTTCTGCTGCACTTTGGTTTCAGTCGGAAACCTTTCAGAGCTGTCGGGAAGTATTCTCCGGGAGAATTAGTGACCAAGAGTCTGAGAGAAAAACCCTGCATGGATAAGTACGAGAAAGGCAAAGACATCAGTTACTTTGCCCAACTGCTGGGTGAGCCATTCCATACAGCAAGAACCTTGGCACCGAAAATCCTCGAGGACGTCGCCATTAGCGGCGAACCCAACCCCAGTACCGAGATTCACTTGCTGATGGATGAATTCGAAGCCCTCTCCAAACCGTTGCTGATCTAACCCGCCGAATCCTGCCCGCATCACTGCGGGCAGGGTGATTTAACGAGGGGCGAGTCCGTTACCGACTAACCTTCCAGGCATCCCCCGCAGGCGCCGTACCGTGGTCATACGGTTTGGCGATCCACATGTAGAGCAGGCCCAGGCCAATAACGATGGCAGTACTCAGGACCATGGCGTAGTTGATGTACCACGCGGCATCCGGTGTCCGTGGCCAGGCCATGTTGATGATGGCACCGACACCATAGACCAGCGCGCCGATGTTCACCGCCCAGCCCCAGGCGCCGAGGGTGAATTTGCCGCTCGGTTTCCAGCCTTTCATGCGGGCGTACAGGGCCGCGAGCACGATCATCTGGAACGCCAGGTAGATGCCGATTGCCGCGAAGCTGACGATGGTGGCTACTGCGTCTTGCAGGAAGAAGCCGAGGATGATGATCAGCGCCGGCAGGACACCGGAGACGAACAGCGCGGCAACTGGAACCTGAGTCGTAGGGGAAATCTTCTTCAGCAGTCGGCTACCAATAACCATTTCGTCGCGGGCGTAGGAATACAGCAAACGACTGGCTGCAGCTTGTAGGCTGATGACGCAGGAGATGAAGGAAATCATCACCACGCCCATCACCACTTTCGAGCCCACCGGGCCAAATGCGTTGTTGAGGATGGTGGTGACCGGGTCCTTGTCGGTGCCGTTGATCACGGCTTGCATGTCCGGCACGGCCAGGATCAGCGCCAGGCAGGCGAACATCGCCGCGATGCCGCCAATGTAGATGGTCATGCGCATGGCCACCGGGATCTGCTTGCTCGGGTTCGGGGTTTCTTCGGCCACGTCGCCGCAGGCCTCGAAGCCGTAGTACAGGAACATCCCCGCCAGCGACGCGGTGAGGAATGCTGGCAAGTACGAGCCATCGACGCTGATATCGAAAGTGTTGAGCAACACGCTGATCGGTTGATGACGTTCGAAGATCAGCAGGTAAACACCAACGATCACCGCGCCGACCAGTTCGCACAGGAAGCCGAACATGGCGATGCGCGCCAGCACTTTGGTGCCGCTGAGGTTGACCAGGGTGGCGAACAGCGTCAGCACCAGGGCGATGACAATGTTGGTGTTGTTGTTCGGTTCAAAACCGAGCATGGCCGCCAGGTACGGACCGGCACCGACTGCAACGGCAGCGATGGTCACGCACAGGGCGATGGAGTAGATCCAGCCCACCATCCACGCCCAGCGCTTGCCCACCAGACGGCGAGCCCATGGGTATACGCCGCCGGAAATCGGGAACTGCGAAACCACTTCGCCGAAGATCAGGCACACCAGCAACTGGCCGCAACCGACCAGCAGATAAGCCCAGAACATCGGTGGCCCGCCAGCGGCGAGGCACAAGCCGAACAGGGTATAAACCCCGACGACCGGGGAAAGGTAAGTGAAGCCCAGGGCGAAGTTTTCCCACAGGCTCATGCTGCGATTGAAGTTGGAGGTGTAACCCAGCTTGCGCAGTTGCTCGGCATCGCTGTCGGCAAGGACTGCAGAGAGATCGGGTGATGCACTCATGTGTGTTTGCTCCGGAAAATCGGCAGATTTCGGATGTCCGAAACCGTGGCGGGGCCTTGAGGGCACCGCCCGGATCGGTGGTTATTGTTTTGTCTTCTTTGGGGTGGAGCCTGGTGGTGCTGGGTGCCGGTTTCTTCCTTGAGTTCGCGGTGACGCCATTCGCTGTAGGAGCGAGCTTGCTCGCGAAAAACCTGAGGACACCGCGGGGCGTCAGGATCCCCGCGTCAACGTTGACGTCCATCGCGAGCAAGCTCGCTCCTACAGGCGATGCTTTTTTAATGTTTGAACATCACATGCCGCACGACGGTGTAGTCCTCAAGCCCGTACATGGACATGTCCTTGCCATAGCCGGACAGTTTCTGACCGCCATGAGGCATTTCGCTGACCAGCATGAAGTGCGTATTCACCCAGGTGCAGCCGTAATGCAAGCGGGCCGACAGGCGATGGGCGCGACCGACGTCGGCGGTCCACACCGACGACGCCAGGCCGTATTCCGAATCGTTGGCCCAGCCGAGTACTTGCGCTTCATCGCTGAATTTGGTCACCGACACCACTGGCCCGAACACTTCGCGACGGACGATTTCGTCGTCCTGCAGCGCGTCGGCCAGTACGGTCGGTTCGAAGAAGTAACCGTTGCCGTCCACCGCTTTGCCGCCAGTGATCAAGCGAATGTGCGGTTGAGCAATGGCGCGTTCGACGAAACCGGCAACGCGGTCGCGGTGTTGCGCGGTGATCAGCGGGCCGAGTTCGGTGGACGGATCATCCTGCAAGCCGTACTTGATACTGCTGACCGCAGCCCCTAGCTTCTCGACGAACTTCTCGTAGATGCCTTCCTGCGCATAGATGCGGCAGGCGGCGGTGCAGTCTTGCCCGGCGTTGTAGAAACCGAAGGTGCGGATGCCTTCGACAGCGGCGTCGATGTCGGCATCATCGAAGATGATCACCGGGGCCTTGCCGCCCAGTTCCATGTGCATGCGTTTGACGCTGTCGGCGGTGCTGGAAATGATGTTCGAACCGGTGGCAATCGAACCGGTCAGCGACACCATGCGCACTTTCGGGTGGGTGACCAGCGGGCTGCCGACGGTAGGACCACGGCCAAATACCAGATTGAGCACACCGGCCGGGAAGATTTCCGACGCCAGTTCGGCCAGGCGCAGGGCAGTCAGCGGGGTTTGTTCCGACGGCTTGAGTACCACGGTATTACCGGCGGCCAGGGCCGGGGCGATTTTCCAGGCCACCATCATCAGCGGGTAGTTCCACGGCGCGATGGAGGCGATCACGCCCACCGGGTCGCGACGGATCATCGAGGTGTGTCCCGGCAGGTATTCGCCACCGGCCGAACCGCTCATGCAGCGGCTGGCGCCGGCGAAGAAGCGGAACACGTCGGCAATCGCCGGGATTTCGTCGTTCAGCGCGGCACTGTAAGGCTTGCCGCAGTTGTCCGATTCCAGTTTGGCCAACTCTTGGCCGTGGGCTTCGACGGCATCGGCGAGTTTGAGCAGCAGCAGCGAACGCTCTCTCGGCGGGGTTTGCGACCAGCTGTCGAACGCAGCGTCGGCGGCGCGCACCGCGGCATCGACCTGGGCTTCGCTGGCTTCGTTGATTTCCACCAGCACATGACCCAGCGCCGGGTTGAATACTGGTTGGGCGGGGCCTTCGCCGTCGAGCAGTTGGCCGTTGATCAAGAGTTTGGTTTGCATGGCATTTGTCCTCTTCGGAACTGTTGTTTTTTCTCTGTGGAAACCGGCCCCGTAGGAGCTGGCTTGCCAGCGAAGGGGTCATCAGGCTCAACAAGGTTATTGACTGATCTACCGCTTTCGCTGGCAAGCCAGCTCCTACAGAAGCCAATTTCCACAGTCAGAAAGGGTTGTCAGTTACTTACCACCACTGCCCGCAACGCTTTCGCCACCACGGGTCAGGTAATAGGCGCCGAGGATCGGCAGCATGGTCACCAGCATCACCAGCATCGCCACGACGTTGGTCACCGGTACGTCCCGTGGGCGGCTGAGCTGGTTGAGCAGCCACAGCGGCAGGGTCCGTTCATGGCCGGCGGTGAAGGTGGTGACGATGATTTCGTCGAACGACAGGGCAAACGCCAGCATGCCGCCGGCGAGCAACGCCGAGCCGAGGTTCGGCAGGATGATGTAGCGGAAGGTCTGCCAGCCGTCAGCACCGAGGTCCATCGAGGCCTCGATCAAACTGTGGGAAGTGCGGCGCAACCGGGCGATGACGTTGTTGTAGACGATCACCACACAGAAGGTCGCGTGACCGACGATGATGGTGAACATCCCAGGTTCGATGCCCAGTGTCTTGAATGTCGCCAGCAACGCGATCCCGGTGATGATCCCCGGCAAGGCAATCGGCAGGATCAGCATCAGCGAGATGCCTTGCTTGCCGAAGAAGTCCCGGCGGTACAACGCGGCGGAAGCCAGTGTGCCGAGGACCATGGCGATCAGGGTGGCAATCGAGGCGATCTGCAACGACAGCTTGATCGCTTCGAGCACGTCCGGGCGCGAGAACGCCACGCTGAACCAATTCAGGGTGAAGCCCTTGGGCGGGAAGCTGAACGCCGCGTCTTCGGTGTTGAAGGCGTACAGGAAGATGATCAGGATCGGGAAGTGCAGGAACACCAGCCCGCCCCAGGCCGCGATGCGCAGGCCCAAGGATGCTTTTTCAGAGTGCATCGAAGGCCCCCAGGCGTTTGACGATGGACAGGTAGATGGCGATCAGCACGATCGGCACCAGGGTGAACGCGGCAGCCATTGGCATGTTGCCGATGGCGCCTTGCTGGGCGTACACCATGCTGCCGACGAAGTAGCCGGGCGGGCCGACCAGTTGCGGCACGATGAAGTCGCCCAGGGTCAGCGAGAACGTGAAGATGGAACCGGCGGCAATGCCCGGGATCGACAGCGGCAGAATCACTTGCGTGAAGGTCTGGCGTGGCTTGGCGCCAAGGTCGGCGGAGGCTTGCAGCAGCGATGGTGGCAGGCGTTCCAGCGAGGCCTGGATCGGCAGGATCATGAACGGCAGCCAAATGTAGACGAACACCATGAAGCGGCCCAGGTGCGAGGTCGACAAGGTGCTGCCGCCAACGCCCGGAATGCCCAGCACCAGTTGCAGAACCGGTTCCAGCCCCAGGTGCTGCACGAACCACTGCGCCACGCCACCCTTGGCCAGCAGCAGCGTCCAGGCGTACGCCTTGACGATGTAACTGGCCCACATCGGCATCATCACCGCGATGTAGAAAAACGCCTTGGTCTTGCCCGTGGTGTAGCGCGCCATGTAGTAGGCAATCGGGAACGCGACGATGGCGCTGGCAATCGATACGACAATCGCCATGCCCAAGGTGCGCAGGATGATGTCGAAGTTCGACGGCTGGAACAGCGCGGTGAAATTCGCCAGGGTCAGGTCAGGGGTGACCGCCATGGTGAAGTCATCGAAGGTGTAGAAACCTTGCCACAGCAGAACCAGCAACGAGCCCAGGTAGATCGCGCCGAACCACAGCAGCGGTGGCACCAGCAGCATCGACAGATAGAGGTTAGGCCGGCGATACAGCAGGTTGGAGAACCGGCGCAACGGCGAGCCGCCCGACCGGGTTTGAGAGATAGCCAGGGTGTTCATGTCACACCCCGCCCGCAACGGTGTCGTGCAAAGGAATCATGGCTTCACGCGCCCAGCGTGCGCTGATGCGCTGGCCGGTCTGGTGTTGTGCGCTGGTGTCCAGCCATTGGTTGTTGGCCTGGCTGATGTTCAGGGTCTGGCCGTTTTCCAGTTTCAGCTCATAGCGAGTCGCACTGCCCTGGTACTGGATGTCGTGCAGCAAACCGCTGACTTCGATTTCGTGGCTGGCCAGCGGGCCGTCGGCGAAACGCACGTGTTCCGGGCGAATCGAGAACGGCTGCGGATTGCCACTCAACTGCCTGGCCAGGTCGCCGCGAATCACGTTGGAGGTGCCGACGAATTCCGCCACGAAGGTGGTCGCCGGTTTCATGTAGAGGTTGCGCGGGCTGTCGACTTGTTCGATGCGACCCTTGTTGAACACCGCGACGCGGTCGGACATCGACAGTGCCTCGGTCTGGTCGTGGGTGACGAAAATGAAGGTGATGCCGAGCTGGCGTTGCAGCTTCTTCAATTCGCCTTGCATTTGCTCGCGCAGCTTCAGGTCGAGCGCGCCGAGGGGTTCGTCGAGCAGCAGCACCCGTGGACGGTTGACCAATGCGCGGGCCAGGGCCACACGCTGGCGCTGACCGCCGGAGAGCTGCACCGGCTTACGGTCGCCGTAGCCGCCGAGGGCAACCATCTCCAGGGATTCTTCGGCGCGCTTCTGGCGCTCGGCCTTGCCGATACCTTTGACCTTCAAGCCGTAGGCGACGTTGTCGCGAACGTTCATGTGCGGGAACAGCGCGTAATCCTGGAACACGGTGTTCACGTCGCGCTGGTACGGCGGCAGGCCGGCGGCTTCTGCGCCATGAATACGGATGGAGCCTGCGCTCGGCTGTTCAAAACCGGCGATCAGGCGCAAACAGGTGGTTTTGCCCGAGCCGGAAGGCCCCAGCATGGAGAAGAACTCGCCGTCCTGGATGTCGATGGAAACCCGGTCTACGGCTTTCACTTCGCCGAATTGCCGGGAAACGTTGGTGAACTGGACTGCAAGCGTCATGGTGCGGTGCTCCAAAAAGGCGAAGGCCGTCGCAGCGGCCCTGCCTGGACTTCTGAAAAAACTGAATCAAAGTGAACTGCGTCGTAGCAGCTGCCGAGGTACGAGGCTGCGTTGCGCGTCCGCAGGACCGCCCTCGGGGGGCCGCTGCGCAGCCCGACGTAGCCTCGTGCCTCGGCAGCTGCTACAGAGGGGTTAACGACCGCCCATGATCGCGATGTAATCCTGGGTCCAGCGGCTGTAGGGCACGAACTTGCCGCCTTCAGCCTGTGGGGTTTTCCAGAAGGCGATCTTGTCGAACTGATCGAAACCGTTGGTCTTGCAGCCTTCGGCGCCGAGCAATTCGCTCTCCTTGCACGCCGCCGGAACCGCTGGCAACGAGCCGAACCACGCCGCGACGTCACCCTGGACTTTCGGTTGCAGCGACCAGTCCATCCACTTGTAGGCGCAGTTCGGGTGCTTGGCCTCGGCATGCATCATGGTGGTATCGGCCCAACCGGTGGCGCCTTCTTTCGGGATGGTCGAGGCGATTGGCTGTTTCTCGTTCATCAGGCCGTTGACCTGATACGGCCATGAACTGGAGGCGACCACGCCTTCGTTCTTGAAGTCGCTCATTTGCACGGTGGTGTCGTGCCAGTAGCGGTGGATCAACGGCTGCTGGGCGCGCAACAGGTCGAGCACGGCCTTGTACTGGGCTTCGGTCAGTTCGTAGGGGTTCTGGATGCCCAGTTCCGGCTTGGCGCTCTTCAGGTACAGCGCCGCGTCGGCGATGTAGATCGGGCCGTCATAGGCCTGCACGCGGCCCTTGTTCGGCTTGCCGTCCGGCAGGTTTTGCGCATTGAACAGCACACCCCAACTGGTGGGCGCGGTCTTGAACACGCTGGTGTTGTACATCAACACGTTCGGGCCCCACTGATACGGGGTGCCGTAGGTCTGCTTGTTGACCACATACCACGGTCCATCCTTGAGGCGCGGGTCGAGGTTTTTCCAGTTCGGGATCAACGCCGTGTTGATCGGCTGCACGCGCTTGCCGACGATCAGGCGCAGGGAGGCATCGCCCGACGCTGTCACCAGGTCGTAACCACCCTTGGCCATCAGGCTGACCATTTCGTCAGAGGTGCCGGCCGTCTTGACGTTGACCTTGCAGCCGGTTTCCTTCTCGAAACCGGTCACCCAGTCGTAGGCCTTGTCGCTCTCGCCACGTTCGATGTAGCCAGGCCAGGCCACAATATCCAGTTGGCCCTCGCCGGCCCCGACAGCTTTGAGCGGCTCGGCGGCCTGGACACTGGCGCTGGCCAGCAGCGCGGTGGTGATTGCACTGAGCAGTGCGGTCTTGTGCACGAACATGGAATTTCCCTCTTCTTCAAATTATGGTCGGGGCAGTTGTGAACGTGGTGAAGCACGCCGTTGGTGGCTTGTTATAAGCGTAGTCAGAGATGCTCGCCATGGCGGGCCATGATGTGCCGCACCACGCTGTAGTCCTGAAGCGAATCGCTGGACAGGTCTTTGCCGTAGCCCGAACGTTTCAGGCCGCCATGGGGCATTTCGCTGACCAGCATGAAATGGCTGTTGATCCAGGTGCAGCCATACTGCAAGCGCGCCGCAACCTGCATGGCCTTGTCGAGGTTCTGGGTCCAGACCGACGAAGCCAGGCCGTATTCCGAATCGTTCGCCCAGTCCACCGCCTGTTCCAGTTCATCGAAGCGGGTCACGGTGACCACCGGCCCGAACACTTCGCGCTGGACGATCTCGTCACTTTGCTTGCAGCCGGCGAGCAGGGTCGGCTGGTAATAGAAGCCGGCACCGGAATGCACCGCCGCGCCGGTCACTCGTTCGATGTGCGGCTGGCCGAGGGCGCGTTCGACAAAACTGGCCACGCGGTCGCGTTGGCGGGTGCTGATCAATGGGCCGATTTCATTGTCGGCATCGCGTTTGCCGGCGAAGCGCAGGCTGCTGACCGCCGTGCCGAGTTCGGCCACCAAACGGTCATGAATCCCGGCCTGGGCATAAATGCGGCAAGCAGCGGTGCAATCCTGGCCGGCGTTGTAATAGCCGTAGGTGCGCACACCTTCGACCACGGCCTGGATGTCGGCATCGTTGCAGACGATCACCGGGGCTTTGCCGCCGAGTTCGAGGTGGGTGCGTTTGAGCGTTTTCGAGGCGGCTTGAAGGATTTTTTGCCCGGTGACGATATCGCCGGTCAGCGACACCATGCGGATCTTCGGATGGCTGACCAAATGGCTGCCGACGCCTTCGCCGCCACCGCAAATAATATTGATCACCCCGCGTGGCAGGATCTCGGCCAGCGCCGGAGCCAGGGCCAGGATCGACAGGGGCGTGTGTTCCGACGGCTTGAACACCAGGGTATTGCCGGCGGCGAGGGCCGGGGCGATTTTCCACGCGGCCATCATGATCGGGTAGTTCCACGGCGCAATCGACGCCACGACCCCGATAGGATCACGACGGACCATGCTGGTGTAGCCCGGCAGGTATTCACCGCTGAGCTGGCCGGTCTGGCAGCGCACGGCACCGGCGAAGAAGCGGAACACGTCGACCGTGGCATTCAAGTCATCCTGACGGGCCAGGTGCAACGGTTTGCCGCAGTTCAACGATTCGAGGCGGGCCAGCAGGTCGGCGTTTTTTTCGATGGTGTTGGCGATCTCCAGCAGCAGGTTCGAACGCTGCTGTGGCGTGGTCCGTGACCAACCGGCAAAGGCGCGATTCGCAGCGAGGATCGCCGCTTCGACTTGCTCGCTGCTGGCTTCGGCAATTTGCGTCAGCACTTCGCCAGTGGCCGGGTTGAGAATCGGCTCGACGCAGCCTTGACCGGCGACTAATTCACCATCAATCAACAATGCGGTGAACAACGGGGTCTGCGCACCAGCCATTTTTCGGGTTCTCTTTTCTTGTGTTGCTTCTTGTGTAGACATGGCAGCGCTCCCTGTGACTGGAGCCCGGCCGTCTTTATTAGATGTCACAAGACTAGTGCGCGGACCCGAGGACAACAAATACTAAATACTGAAGGTGGCGTTCGATTAAATAGATGGCTTGCGCCCGCCGTGGGGTTGTTCGCGGGCGACCGTGAGAAACGGGTCCACCAGCGCCGGACGCGCAGTGCCGCGACGCCAGGCGAGGCCGACATCGAGGGTCTGGCTGAGGTCGGCAATCGGTCGCGCTTCGATGATGTCGCCCTCCAAAGACCACGGGCGATAGGTCATGTCGGGCTGGATCGACACACCCAGACCGGCAGCCACCAGGCTTCGCACCGCTTCGGTCGAGGCCGTGCGCAGGGTGATGCGTGGTTGCAGCGAGGCGGCTGACCACATGCGCTGGGCGTTACGGTCCATTTCATCGACGTTCAGTTGAATCAATGGCTCGCGGGCTACATCGGCGAGGTTGATGCTGTCGTGCTCCAGCAGCGGGTGCTGGGCCGGGAGCCACAGCCGGTGCGGCGAATGGGTCAGCACTTCGGTCTGCAAGGCATGGCGGTCTTCGAGGTTGGACAGGATCAACACGCCGACATCGATTTCGCCGCTGACCAGCAAATGCTCGATGTACGGGCGCTCATCTTCCATCACGCGGATTTCCACGTTGGGGTAGGCCCGCTGGAAACGGGTGAGCAAATCCGCCAGGTAGTAACCGGCCACCAGGCTGGTCACGCCGACGATCAACTGCCCGGCGACCTGGTCGGTGCTCTGTTGCAGGCTGCGCTTGGCGTTATCCACGGTGGCTAGAATCAAGTGCGCCTGGCGCAGGAATTGATGCCCCTGGTGGGTCAGGGTCATCCCCTTGGCGTGGCGACTGAACAGGCTGACGCCGATTTCCTCCTCCAGTTGCTGGATCGCCAGGGTCAGGGTCGACTGGGAAATGAACGCGGTTTGCGCGGCGGCCGAGATCGAGCCGGTCTCGGCCACGGCAATGAAGTGACGGATCTGGCGCAAGGTCATCATGGGAAAGCACCCGGTGGGCTGTTTTTATCGATTGGCGAGAGTGTATATCGTTTTTTTGAAAGGCAGCTTTATGCCGCAAGCTTCAAGCGGCAAGCAGAAAGGCTGGAGCAACATCTCGAAGCACTCTTGCGGGCAGCAATCGGGCACTTTCGATCTAGGCTGGTGGCCTTTGTTTCAGGTTAAGTGTCTTGAGGAGGCGGTAAATGAACACCCGTGGATTGCTCGATCAACTACTCAAATCCGGCCAGGACCTGTTGCAGAACAAGGCCGGTAGCTCGCAGCAAAAGGGCGCGAGCGGTGGCACTGGCGCCCTCGGCAGTTTGCTCTCCGGCGCGAGCGGCGGGGCATTGGCGGCAGGGGCCATGGGTTTGCTGCTCGGCAGCAAAAAGGCCCGTAAAGTCGGGGGCAAGGTTGCGGTCTACGGCGGTCTCGCCGCGTTGGGCGTGCTGGCCTATAAAGCCTACGGTAACTGGCAGGCGCAGCAGGGCGCTGCGGTCGGTACGGAACCGCAAACCCTGGATCGCGTACCGGCCGCGCAAGTCGAGCTGCACAGTCAGGCGATTCTCAAGGCGCTGGTGGCAGCGGCCAAGGCTGACGGTCATGTCGATGAGCGTGAGCGGGCCTTGATCGAAGGCGAGTTCACCCGGCTCGACAATGACCAGGAGCTGCAACACTGGCTGCACGCCGAGCTCAACAAGCCGCTGGACCCGAGCGACGTCGCCCGCGCCGCCCGTTCACCGGAAATCGCTGCCGAAATGTACATCGCCAGCGTGATGATGGTGGACGAGGAAAACTTCATGGAGAAGTCCTACCTCGATGAGCTGGCGCGGCAGCTCAAGCTGGAGCCGGGGTTGAAAGCCGAACTGGAGAAGCAGGTACGCCAGGCTTCCCTGTAATTGTAGGAGCTGGCTTGCCAGCGAAAGCGGTAATTGTAGGAGCTGGCTTGCCAGCGAACGGTTGTCTGACACGACGCTTTCGCTGGCAAGCCAGCTCCTACAGGGTTCCTCGCCAGGCTCAAGATGTGCGTACGACGCAGTCATCAGCCGCACCACATCCCCAATGGCCGATCCATCGCCCGATTCTGCCCAATCACCCCTAACACCCATTCCCTCAATTAGCGGACAGTCCCAACCCAGAGCCCATCCCACCTTTTTTCAACGGGATGAGCAGTGGCGCGCAACCGTCTTATAAATGAAACACCGCCCTCAGCTATACTCCCCGCATTTCGAATCAGGCCCGAGGATTGACTGTGAAGAACTGGACGTTGCGCCAACGCATCTTGGCGAGCTTTGCGGTAATTATCGCCATCATGTTGCTGATGGTGGTCCTCTCCTATTCGCGATTGCTGAAGATCGAAGAGAGCGAAGCCAGCGTCCGGGACGACGCTTTGCCGGGAGTTTATTACAGCTCCATGATTCGCAGCGCCTGGGTCGACACTTACCTGCAGACTCAGGAACTGCTCGGCTTGAAAGAAGGGCAGGGCATCAGCAGCGAAGACGCCGCGGAATTCAAGGCTTTCGAAGCGCGTCTGCTGGAGCAGATAGGTAACTACCGCAACACCGTCACGACCGATGAAGACAAGGTCGAGTTTGCCGCTTTCGAACAACGGCACGAGGAGTTCAGCAGGATTCTGACGGCAGTGCTCGATCTGCACAGCCGCAACCAGGAAGCCGAGGCCGTCAAGTTGTTCACCGAGCAACTGACCCCGGTCTGGACCGCAGGTCGCACGAAGCTCAACGACATCCTGCGCGAAAACAAATTGGTGGCCGACCACGAAATGGCCGCCATCGACGACGCCGTGCTTTCGGCAAAAATCAGCATGGGCATTTCCCTGCTGGTGGCCGTCATGGCTGCCGGCCTCTGCGGTTTGCTATTGATGCGCGCCATCATGGCGCCGATGAACCGCATCGTGAAAATCCTCGAGATCATGCGTACGGGTGACCTGAGCAGCCGCCTGAATCTGGAGCGCAAGGACGAATTCGGCGCAGTAGAGACCGGCTTCAACGACATGATGACGGAGCTCACTTCCCTGGTGTCCCAGGCCCAGCGCTCGTCGGTGCAAGTCACCACGTCGGTGACCGAAATCGCCGCCACTTCCAAGCAACAGCAGGCTACTGCCACCGAAACCGCCGCCACCACCACGGAAATCGGCGCGACCTCCCGTGAAATCGCCGCCACTTCCCGGGATCTGGTGCGCACCATGACCGAGGTTTCCACCGCCGCCGACCAGGCTTCCGTGGCCGCCGGCTCCGGGCAGCAGGGCCTGGCGCGCATGGAGGAAACCATGCACTCGGTGATGGGCGCGGCCGATCTGGTCAACGCCAAACTGGCGATCCTCAACGAGAAGGCCGGCAACATCAACCAGGTGGTGGTGACCATCGTCAAGGTCGCCGACCAGACCAACCTGTTGTCGCTCAACGCCGCCATCGAGGCCGAGAAGGCCGGGGAATACGGACGCGGTTTTGCCGTGGTCGCTACCGAAGTGCGGCGTCTGGCGGACCAGACCGCCGTGGCCACCTACGACATCGAGCAAATGGTGCGCGAGATCCAGTCGGCGGTATCGGCCGGAGTCATGGGTATGGACAAGTTCTCCGAAGAAGTGCGTCGTGGCATGTCCGAGGTGCAGCAGGTCGGCGAGCAGTTGTCGCAGATCATCCATCAGGTTCAGGCGCTGGCGCCGCGGGTGCTGATGGTCAACGAAGGCATGCAGGCCCAGGCCACCGGTGCCGAGCAGATCAACCACGCACTGGTGCAGTTGGGTGATGCCAGCAGCCAGACCGTCGAGTCCTTGCGCCAGGCCAGTTTCGCCATCGATGAGCTGAGCCAGGTGGCCGTCGGGCTGCGCAGCGGCGTTTCGCGATTCAAAGTCTGATGAGCGAAATCACGGCCAAACGCTCTGCCGTGAAGCAGGCGCTGCATGCATTGTTCCTGGTGTTCCGCATCGGCAGCGAACGCTATGCCTTGCAAGCCATCGAGGTGGCGGAAGTGCTGCCGCGCCTGCCGTTGAAGCCGATTCCCCATGCACCCGCCTGGGTCGCCGGGGTGTTTGCCTATCGGGGTGCCGTGGTACCGGTGATCGACTTGAGCGCACTGACCTTTGGTACGCCTGCACAGGCGCGAACCAGTACGCGGCTGGTGCTGGTCAACTACCGCCCGGATGCAACTACCGAGGCGCACCTGCTCGGGCTGATTCTGGAACAGGCGACCGACACCTTGCGTTGCGATCCGGCGGATTTTCAGCCCTATGGCCTGGACAACCGGCAGACGCCTTACCTGGGGCCGGTGCGCAAGGATGAGCAGGGCTTGTTGCAATGGGTACGGGTCAGCGATTTGCTGGACGACCAGGTTCGCGCATTGTTGTTCCCCTCGCCGCCACTGGATTCGGCGCTGCTTGAGGAGCGGCCATGAATAACGATCAGCGTTTTTTCGACTTCCTCAAGGAACGCATTGGTCTCGACGTGACCTCCGTGGGGCCTGCGATCATCGAGCGTGCGGTGCGCCAGCGCCGCCTCGCATCGCAAGCACTCTCGGCCGATGAGTACTGGTGCACCTTGCAGGGCTCGCGGGACGAGCAGCAGGCCTTGATCGAAGCGGTGATCGTTCCCGAAACCTGGTTCTTCCGCTATCCGGAATCCTTCGCCACCCTGGCGAAACTGGCGAGAAAGCGTCTGGCCGAGATCAATAATCTGCGCGCACTGCGGATTCTCAGCCTGCCGTGCTCCACCGGCGAAGAACCGTACTCGATTGCCATGGCATTGTTCGATGCCGGGCTCCAACCGCACCAGTTCAAGGTCGACGGCATGGACGTCAGCCCATTGTCGGTGGAAAAGGCCCGGCGGGCGTTGTATGGCAAGAACTCTTTTCGGGGTGACGACATTGTATTTCGCGACCGTCATTTCATTGCCGAAGGCGAGTGCTATCGACTCAATCCGCGCGTACTTGAGCAGGTGCGCTTGCAGGTTGGCAATCTGCTGGATCCGGACCTGCTTGCCGGCGAACCACCGTTTGATTTCGTGTTTTGCCGCAACCTGCTGATCTATTTCGACCAGCCGACCCAGAAACAAGTCTTCGAAGTGCTCAAGTGTCTGACCCACGTTGATGGCGTGCTGTTTATTGGTCCAGCCGAAGGCAGTCTGCTGGGACGTTTGGGGATGCGCTCGATCGGTATCGCGCAGTCCTTCGCGTTCACCCGGCAAGGGGCGCCGGCCCCTGACACCTTGCCGGCGTTCGTTCCAGCGCCGCTGCCGGTGCCGCAACCACTGCGCAACCCTCCACCTGTGCCTGCGCGCAGTCGTCCGTTTGCCCGGGTTGAGCCGCTGCAGCCTGCGCCTGCAACCTCAGGTGCCGACACAGCCGTGCTGCTGGCCAATATCGCCGCGCTGGCCGATAAAGGCAAAAGCGCCGAGGCGCGAACGGCGTGTGAAAGCTACTTGCGCAGCCATGAGCCGGTGGCTCAAGTCTTTTACTGGCTGGGACTGCTCAGCGATGTGGCCGGCAATACCCTTGAAGCCCAGGGTTTTTACCGCAAGACGTTGTACCTCGAACCGCAACATCCTGAAGCGTTGATGCACCTGGCCGCATTGCTGCAGGCCCAGGGCGACGCCATGGGAGCCAGACGATTGCAGGAGCGTGCCGCTCGCAGCGGGCGCGCCACCGACAGTGAGCGCAAACGATGATCGCCTCCGACACCTTTAGCGTCACCCGGGATGCCCAGGCCATCGACGACTGCTGGAACCGCATCGGTATCCACGGCGACAAGTCATGCCCGCTGCTCGGCGAGCATATTCATTGCCGCAATTGTGCGGTGTATTCGGCGGCCGCGACGCGATTGCTCGATCGCTATGCATTGCAACAGGAAGATCGCGGGCCAGTGTCCGTCGCGGTCGAGAGCGAGGTGAAGACCCGCTCGTTATTGATGTTCCGCCTGGGTGAAGAATGGCTGGGCCTGGCCACGCGCAGTCTGGTGGAAGTGTCGCCGTTACAGGCGATTCACTCATTGCCGCACCAGCGTTCCCGGGCCTTGCTCGGCGTGGCGAATGTGCGCGGCGCGCTGGTCGCCTGCCTGTCGCTGGTGGAGCTGCTCGGGCTCGACGGCACCAGTAACGTGGCACCCGGCGCGCGGGTCATGCCTCGCATGCTGATCATCGCGGCCGATGGCGGGCCGGTGGTGGTGCCGGTGGACGAGGTGGACGGGATTCATGCCATCGATGAGCACATCCTCGATGCCGCGTCGCGCTCGGGTGCTCAGGCCAGCGCCAAATACACCCGTGGCGTGTTGCAATTCAAAGGTCGCAGCCTGCGTTGGCTGGATGAAGAGCAGTTGCTGTCCGCCGTGACCCGGAGCCTCACATGACCCCTGAGCAAATGCGCGACGCCTCTTTGCTGGAACTGTTCAGCCTGGAGGCCGAAGCCCAGACCCTGGTCTTGAGCGCCGGCCTGCTGGCGCTTGAGCGCGACCCGACCCAGGCCGATCAACTTGAATCGTGCATGCGTGCGGCACACTCGCTCAAAGGCGCGGCGCGTATCGTCGGCGTCGATGCCGGTGTCAGCGTCGCCCACGTGATGGAGGACTGTCTGGTCAGTGCCCAGGAAGGCCGCCTGTTGCTGCGCCCCGAGCACATCGATGCACTGCTGCAAGGCACCGACTTGCTGATGCGCATCGCCACACCGAACAGCACGCCGGGGACCGTGGACATTGACGCCTATGTGGCATTGATGGCGCGGTTGCTGGACCCGGCGGCCTCCGTGATTGCGCCGGTTGCACCGGTAATGGCCGAACTTCAACTCGAAGCCCCCGCGCCCACGGTCGAGTTGCCGGCGCCTGCCGTCGAACCGCCAGCGGCGCCAGATCCGGCCCCGCGCAAGGCCAAACGCACCACCGAAAACGGCGAACGTGTGCTGCGTGTCACGGCCGAGCGCCTGAACAGTCTGCTCGATCTGTCGAGCAAATCCCTGGTGGAAACCCTGCGGCTCAAACCGCACCTGGCGACCATGCAGCGACTTAAACGCATGCAGAGCAACAGCCTGCGCGCCCTGGAAAGTCTCAACGTTCATCTCAAGGACCAGGCCCTGAGCCTGGAGGCCCGGGAAGCCCTTGAGGATGCGCGGCGCTTGCTGGCGCAATCCCAGCAACTGCTCATGGAAAAGAACGCCGAACTCGATGAGTTTGCCTGGCATGCCAGCCAGCGCGCGCAGGTGTTGTACGACACGGCGCTGGCCTGTCGCATGCGGCCGTTTGCCGATGTGCTGACCGGGCAGGTGCGAATGGTCCGGGATCTGGGGCGCGATTTGGGCAAACAGGTGCGGCTGGAAATTGAAGGCGAGAAGACTCAGGTTGATCGCGACGTACTGGAAAAGCTTGAAGCACCGCTGACTCACCTGTTGCGCAACGCAGTCGACCATGGCATCGAAACGCCGGAACAACGCCTGCTGGCGGGCAAGCCGGCTGAAGGTTTGATTCGCCTGCGAGCTTCTCACCAGGCCGGTTTGCTGGTGCTTGAGTTGAGCGATGACGGCAATGGTGTGGACCTGGAAAAAGTCCGCCGCTGCATCGTTGAGCGAAATTTGTCGCCCGCGCAAACCGCCGCGCAGTTAAGTGAAGAGGAACTGCTGACGTTCCTGTTCCTGCCCGGTTTCAGTCTGCGCGACACGGTCACCGAGGTGTCCGGTCGCGGCGTCGGCCTGGATGCGGTGCAGCACATGGTCCGGCAGTTGCGCGGTGCGGTGGTGCTGGAGCAGACGGCGGGCGAGGGCAGTCGTTTCCACCTTGAGGTGCCGCTGACCCTGTCGGTGGTTCGCAGCCTCGTGGTGGAAGTCGGCGACGAAGCCTATGCCTTTCCGCTGGCTCATATCGAGCGCATGTGCGACCTGGAGCCGGAGGATATCGTACAGGTCGAAGGTCGCCAGCATTTCTGGCACGAAGGCCGGCATGTCGGGTTGGTGGCGGCCAGCCAATTGCTGCATCGTCCAGCCAGCCAGAACAGCGGACAAACCCTGAAAGTCGTGGTGATTCGCGAGCGTGATGCCATCTACGGCGTAGCGGTCGAGCGCTTTATCGGCGAGCGCACGCTGGTGGTGTTGCCGCTGGATGAGCGTCTGGGCAAGGTGCAGGACATTTCCGCCGGGGCCTTGCTCGACGACGGTTCGGTGGTGCTGATCGTCGATGTCGAAGACATGCTGCGTTCGGTGGACAAATTGCTCAATACGGGGCGTCTGGAGCGTATTGCCCGTCACAGCAATCAGGTGGTCGAGGCGGCCCGCAAACGAATTCTGGTGGTGGATGATTCCCTGACCGTGCGAGAGTTGCAGCGCAAGCTGTTGCTCAATCGCGGTTACGACGTGGCGGTTGCAGTGGACGGCATGGACGGCTGGAACGCGCTGCGTTCTGAGGATTTCGATCTGCTGATCACCGACATTGATATGCCGCGCATGGATGGTATCGAACTGGTCACGCTGCTGCGTCGGGACAATCGCCTGCAATCGCTGCCGGTGATGGTGGTGTCCTACAAGGATCGTGAAGAGGACCGGCGCCGTGGACTGGATGCCGGGGCCGACTATTATCTAGCCAAGGCCAGTTTTCATGACGACGCCTTGCTCGATGCAGTGGTCGAGCTCATTGGAGGAGCGCGGGCATGAGGATCGCAATCGTCAACGACATGCCCATGGCGGTGGAGGCCCTGCGCCGCGCCCTGGCATTCGAGCCGGCACACGAGGTGGTCTGGGTCGCCGGCAATGGCGCCGAAGCGGTGCGCCAGTGCGCGCAGGACACGCCGGACCTGATTCTGATGGACCTGATCATGCCGGTGATGGATGGCGTCGAGGCCACGCGGCGGATCATGGCCGAGACCCCGTGCGCCATCGTCATCGTCACCGTGGATCGCCAGCAGAACGTGCACCGGGTGTTCGAGGCCATGGGCCATGGTGCGCTGGACGTGGTCGATACCCCGGCCGTCGGCGCCGGCAATGCCCAGGAAGCAGCCGCGCCGTTGTTGCGCAAGATCCTGAACATCGGCTGGCTGATCGGCGACAAGGGCAATCGCCCGCGCCCGATACCGGCACCATTGCGCAGTTCGGGCTCACGCCAGAGCCTGATCGCCATTGGTTCATCCGCCGGTGGGCCAGCAGCGCTGGAAGTCTTGCTCAAGGGACTGCCGCACAATTTCTCACCGGCCATCGTGCTGGTTCAGCACGTTGACCAGGTATTTGCCGCCGGCATGGCTGAATGGCTCGGCAGCGCCAGCGGCCTCAACGTGCGGTTGGCCGAGGAAGGCGAGCCACCGCAAAGCGGCACGGTGTTGCTGGCCGGCACCAATCATCATATTCGCTTGCTGAAAAACGGCACGCTGGCCTACACCGCCGAACCGGTCAACGAAATCTACCGTCCCTCCATCGATGTGTTCTTCGAGAGCGTGGCCAGTTACTGGAACGGTGACGCCATAGGGGTTTTACTCACCGGCATGGGGCGTGATGGCGCCCAGGGGCTTAAACTCATGCGCCAACAGGGCTACCTGACCATCGCACAAGACCAAAGCAGCAGTGCGGTGTACGGCATGCCAAAGGCGGCCGCAGCCATCGACGCTGCCGTGGAGATTCGCCCGCTGGACAAGATAGCGCCACGATTGCTGGAGATTTTCGCCAAATGAGCACCTTTTTCCTCATTCCTGGCTCAGGTAGTACTCAGGTGACCGCACATGAATGAATTACAGCTCGACGACTTCAAGACCGACGAAAACGCCGCCATGGTGTTGCTGGTGGACGATCAGGCGATGATCGGCGAAGCCGTGCGCCGCGGCCTGTCGAATGAAGACAATATCGATTTCCACTTCTGCGCCGACCCGCACCAGGCCATCGCCCATGCGGTGCGTATCAAGCCGACGGTGATTCTTCAAGACCTGGTGATGCCGGGGCTGGACGGGCTGAGCCTGGTGCGCGAATACCGCAATCACCCGGCGACCAAGGACATTCCGATCATCGTCCTGTCGACCAAGGAAGATCCGCTGATCAAGAGCGCGGCCTTCGCGGCCGGGGCCAACGACTACCTGGTCAAACTGCCGGATACCATCGAACTGGTTGCGCGCATCCGCTATCACTCGCGCTCCTACATGACCCTGCTGCAACGGGACGCGGCGTACCGCGCATTGCGGGTCAGCCAGCAGCAACTGCTCGACACCAACCTGGTACTGCAACGCCTGATGAACTCCGATGGCCTGACCGGGTTGTCGAACCGCCGGCACTTCGATGAATACATGGAACTGGAATGGCGCCGTTCGCTGCGTGAACAGAGCCAGTTGTCGTTGCTGATGATCGATGTCGACTACTTCAAGGCCTACAACGACAGTTTCGGCCACCTGGAAGGCGATGAAGCCCTGCGCAAGGTCGCCGCGGCGATTCGTGACGCAAGCGCCCGGCCTTCGGACCTGCCGGCCCGTTACGGCGGTGAAGAGTTCGCCCTGGTGCTGCCCAACACCTCCCAGGGCGGTGCGCGCCTGGTGGCGGAAAAGCTGCGCATGACCGTGGAAGCCATGAAGATCCCGCACATTTCGCCCGCCGAAGGGGCGAGCCTGACCATCAGCATCGGCCTGTCGACCATCACCCCGAAAGCAGGCAGCAACTGCCGTGACCTGATCCTGGCGGCGGACAAGGGGCTGTATTCGGCGAAGAACAATGGGCGTAATCAGGTGGGGATCGAGTAACAAAAAGCGCTGCTCGTAGCGCTGTAGCGCTGTAGCAGCTGCCGAGCCCGCGAGGCTGCGTTCGAGGACGAAGTCCTCGCCATCGCCGTTTTCCTGAAAAACCGCATCGTCCGGTTTTACGACGGCTGCGCCGCCGAACGCAGCCTCGCAGGCTCGGCATCTGCTACCAGTGCCTTGCCGTGGAAACCATTCGCCGGTAAACCCGCCATGCGGGCTGCCGGGACCGCTTGATTACGGTATACTCGCCGGCTTTCAAAAGTTCGCCAACGAGTGCTGCCCGTCATGGAAATCAACCCGATCCTGAACACCATCAAGGACCTGTCCGAGCGCTCCGAAACTATTCGGGGGTATCTTTGACTACGATCAAAAGCATGAGCGTCTGACCGAAGTCAATCGCGAGCTTGAAGATCCGAGTGTCTGGAACAAACCTGAATACGCCCAGGAATTGGGCCGCGAGCGCGCTGCGCTGGCGCAGATCGTCGATACCCTCGACGGGTTGAACACCGGTCTGGCCGATTGCCGCGACCTGCTGGACATGGCCGTCGAAGAAAACGACGAAGGCGCAGTGGATGATGTCGTCGCCGAGCTGGCCCGACTCGAGGAAAGTCTGGCCAAGCTGGAATTCCGTCGCATGTTCAGCCACGAAATGGACCCGAACAACGCCTATCTGGACATCCAGGCCGGTTCCGGCGGCACCGAAGCCCAGGACTGGGCCAACATTCTGCTGCGCATGTACCTGCGCTGGGCCGACAAACGCGGTTTCGACGCGACCATCATGGAACTGTCCGCCGGTGAAGTCGCCGGGATCAAGGGCGCGACCGTGCACATCAAGGGCGAATACGCGTTTGGCTGGTTGCGGACCGAGATTGGCGTGCACCGTCTGGTGCGCAAGAGCCCGTTCGACTCCGGCAACCGTCGCCACACCTCGTTCTCCGCGGTGTTCGTCTCGCCAGAGATCGATGACAAGGTGGAAATCGAAATCAACCCGGCAGACTTGCGGATCGACACCTATCGTTCCTCGGGTGCCGGTGGTCAGCACGTAAACACCACCGACTCGGCCGTACGTATCACCCACGTACCGACCAATACCGTGGTCAGCTGCCAGAACGAACGTTCCCAGCACGCCAACAAAGACACCGCCATGAAAATGCTGCGGGCCAAGTTGTACGAGCAGGAAATGCAGAAGCGCAACGCGGCGTCCCAGGCGCTGGAAGACACCAAATCCGATATCGGCTGGGGTCATCAGATCCGTTCGTACGTGCTCGATGCCTCGCGGATCAAGGATCTGCGCACCAACATCGAACGCAGCGACTGTGACAAGGTGCTCGATGGCGACATCGACGAATACCTCGAAGCGAGCCTGAAGTCCGGGCTGTAAGTTACTGACACACCGCGATCCCCTGTAGGAGCCGGCTTGCCGGCGATCCCCGGCCGCAGGCCGGGGAAAACGAACCAGATGGAATATTTAAAGACATGAGCGACCTAGAACTCGACCCGCAAGCCCTGCAACAGGAAGAAAACTCCCTGATCGCCCTGCGCAAGGAAAAGCTTGCTGCCGAGCGCGCCAAGGGCAATGCCTTCCCGAACGACTTCCGCCGCGAAAACTACTGCGATGCACTGCAGAAGCAGTACGCGGACAAGACCAAGGAAGAGCTGGCAGAGGCTGCGATCCCGGTCAAGGTTGCCGGTCGCATCATGCTCAACCGTGGCTCGTTCATGGTGATCCAGGACATGACCGGTCGGATTCAGGTCTACGTCAACCGTAAAACCCTGTCCGAAGAAACCCTGGCCGCGGTGAAAACCTGGGACATGGGCGACATCATTGCCGCCGAAGGCACCCTGGCCCGTTCCGGCAAAGGCGACCTGTACGTTGAAATGACCAACGTGCGCCTGCTGACCAAATCCCTGCGCCCGCTGCCGGACAAGCACCACGGTCTGACCGACACCGAGCAACGCTACCGCCAGCGCTACGTTGACCTGATCGTCAACGAAGACGTGCGCCAGACTTTCCGCGTGCGTTCGCAAGTCATCGCCCACATCCGCAGCTTCCTGATGAAGCGTGACTTCCTGGAAGTGGAAACGCCGATGCTGCAAACCATTCCGGGCGGCGCGGCAGCCAAGCCGTTCGAAACCCACCACAATGCGCTGGACATGGGCATGTTCCTGCGTATCGCGCCGGAGCTGTACCTCAAGCGCCTTGTTGTTGGCGGGTTTGAGAAAGTGTTCGAGATCAACCGCAACTTCCGTAACGAAGGCGTTTCGACTCGTCACAACCCTGAATTCACCATGTTGGAGTTCTACCAGGCCTACGCCGACTACGAAGACAACATGGACCTGACCGAAGAACTGTTCCGCGAACTGGCTCAGCTGGTTCTGGGCAGCACCGACGTGCCATACGGCGACAAAGTGTTCCACTTCGGCGAGCCGTTCGTACGTCTGTCGGTGTTCGATTCGATCCTCAAGTACAACCCTGAGCTGACCGCTGACGACCTGAACGACATCGACAAGGCCCGCGCCATCGCCAAGAAGTCCGGTGCCAAGGTGTTGGGCTTCGAAGGCCTGGGCAAGCTGCAGGTGATGATTTTCGAAGAACTGGTCGAGCACAAGCTGGAACAGCCGCACTTCATTACCCAGTACCCGTTCGAAGTGTCACCGCTGGCCCGTCGTAACGACGAGAACCCGAACGTCACCGACCGTTTCGAGCTGTTCATCGGTGGTCGTGAAATCGCCAACGCCTACTCCGAGCTGAACGACGCGGAAGACCAGGCCGAGCGCTTCATGGCCCAGGTGGCCGACAAGGACGCCGGCGATGACGAAGCCATGCACTACGACGCCGACTTCGTTCGTGCGCTGGAGTACGGCATGCCGCCAACGGCCGGTGAAGGCATCGGCATCGACCGTCTGGTGATGCTGTTGACCAACTCTCCGTCGATCCGCGACGTGATCCTGTTCCCGCACATGCGGCCGCAAGCGTAAGTGTTTCAATTAAAAAGCCGCCTTTTCAGGCGGTTTTTTATTGCCTGTCTGGTACAAACGTATCAACTTGTTACTTTCATCTGAGAGGAAATACCTGTCGTGATTCGTGCAATGGCTCAAGAAGGTGCAGCGGGTGTCGCCACTGCGGTCGCTGAAAGTGTTCAGTACCAGGGCCGCAAGGCCAGCCGACAGGGCAGCGAGCAGCGTCGACAGGACATTCTCGACGCCGCGATGCGCATTGTCGTGCGCGATGGCGTGCGCGCCGTACGGCACCGTGCGGTGGCGGCCGAGGCGCAAGTGCCGTTGTCGGCGACCACATACTATTTCAAGGATATCGATGACTTGCTCACCGACACCTTTGCCCAATACGTGGAACGCAGTGCGGCGTACATGGGCAAGCTGTGGGTGAACAACGAAGGCCTGTTGCGCGAAATGATCGACAGTGGCGACGGCAGCCCGCAGGCGCGCTCGAAACTGGCGGACGATATTGCGCGGCTGATGACCGATTACGTTCACCGGCAACTGGTCAATCGCCGTGAACATTTGATGGCCGAGCAGGCGTTCCGCCAGGAAGCGTTGCTTAACCCGCGCCTGGCCGTGCTGGTGCGCTCGCATCAGCAAATCCTGTTGCAGGGCTCTTGCCAGCTGTTCCAGGTGTTGGGCTCGCGCGAACCGCATCAGGATGCCAAGGTGTTGACGGCGATTATCGGCCGGATGGAATATCAGGGGCTGCTCAACGTAGACGAGCCTGCCGCCGAAGAGGAAATGCTCGGCATCCTGACGCGCTACATGCACCTGGTACTGGCGTCGGAGTGAGCGAAGGGCACGGCCCTGTGGGAGCGGGCTTGCTCGCGAAGGCGGTGTGTCAGTCAACATTAATGTTGAATGTTGTACCGCTTTCGCGAGCAAGCCCGCTCCCACATTTGCTCGGCGTATGTTTCATAGGGAGTATTGAATGAAAGCCTGGCGTGTCGTTGTGATCGCCTTGTCGTTCCTGCTGCTCAGTGGTTGTCTGGTGACCTTCAGGGAGCCGCTGCCTGCAAGCGAACCCGCGCCCAAAGGATTGCTCGGCAAATGGACCAGCACCAATGCCTGGGGCGAGCCGCTCAACCTCGAACTGACCCGCATCGGCGACAACCGCTACCAAGCCGTCAGTTACTACCGGGCCAGGCCCAAGGAACGTGAAGCCTATCCGTTCACCCTGTCGCGCCATGGCAATCGCTGGTATCTGTCGGCGAAGGTGCCAGCGCAGTTCGGCGGGCATTTCACCATTGGCGGGTTTGAACTGACCGACAAGCATGAACTGGTGGTTTACAACCTCGACCTCGACCAGATCAACCAGGCCATGAAGCAAAAAGCCCTGAGCGGTGAAAGCTTCCAGACCAACGACGGCGATGGCGTATTGATCGACAGCAACATGGATCAAGTCGCCGCCTACCTTGACGACCCGGCCAATTCCGATGTGTTCGTCGAAGCGGTGCGCTACCAGCGTCAGGCCAAAGCCAAATAACCGGCACCAACGGGTTTCTACAGGAGTTTCGCGTGGACGATTACCAGCAGTCGATACGTGCTTTGTCCGATCGCATCGTGTTGGCGCAGACGCCGATCCGCGTCCTCGATGCGGTCAAATGGGACGACAACATTCGCAAGGGCTTCCTCAAGGCCAAGGGCAAGGAAATGCCGGCGGTGGACCGCGACTACTACCTCAACCGGCCGCTGGCGTTCGATTCCAGCAAAGTGAAGCTGGAGTTCCAGAACATCGAGCGCGACATCACCCGCCAGCTCGGCCAGTTCAACCCGGTCGGCCAGATCATGCGGCGCATGTGCAAGGAATACCGCATGGTGGTGCGCATGCTCGAAGCGCGTGGCACCGAAGATTTCGGCCTGATTTCCCAGGAGTTGTACGGTGCCGCGTCCGATGCGTTCCATGCCGGCGACCCGACGCTGTCCGACCTCGGCCTGATGCTCTCCGATTACCTGAACAACATCGACGGCCGTGGCGATCTGAAGGATGAACCGAAGACGCTGACCGCCAAGGATGCGGTCGACATGTTGCAGCATCGCTTGAACAAGGTGTTTGGCGAAGCCGAGGAAACCATTCGGGTGTTCGAGTCCGACGGAATCGTCGCCGATGCGGCGGCCGGCGCCGACTACATCAAGATCCGCTCCGACGCGATGTTCAACCAGCGCGATGTGCGTGCCCTGGAAGTCCACGAAGGACTGGTGCACGTCGGCACCACGCTCAACGGTCTGAACCAGCCGATCTGCACCTTCCTGTCCAAAGGCCCGCCCTCGTCGACGGTGACCCAGGAAGGCCTGGCGATCCTGATGGAGATCATCACTTTCGCGTCTTACCCGAGTCGCCTGCGCAAGCTCACCAACCGCACCCGCGCCATTCACATGGTGGAGGAGGGCGCGGACTTCCTGCAGGTGTTCGAGTTCTTCCGTGAGCAAGGCTTCGAGATGCCCGAGAGCTACAGCAACACCAGCCGCGTTTTCCGAGGCTCGGTGCCGACAGGTCTGCCATTTACCAAAGACTTGTCCTACCTCAAGGGCTTCATCATGATTTACAACTACATTCAACTGGCCGTGCGTAAAGGCAAGCTGGAGCAGATACCGCTGTTGTTCTGCGGCAAGACCACCCTGGAAGACATGCGCACCTTGCGCCAGTTGGTGGACGAAGGCCTGGTGGTGCCGCCCAAGTACCTGCCGGAACAGTTTCGCGACATGAACGCGCTGTCGGCGTGGATGTGCTTCTCCAACTTCCTCAACCACCTGAGCCTGGACCGGATCGAGGCGGATTACTCGAACATCCTGTGATCCT
This sequence comes from Pseudomonas sp. GW821-FHT01C01, assembly GCF_059422645.1. Classification (NCBI taxonomy): domain Bacteria; kingdom Pseudomonadati; phylum Pseudomonadota; class Gammaproteobacteria; order Pseudomonadales; family Pseudomonadaceae; genus Pseudomonas; species Pseudomonas sp. GW821-FHT01C01. Next base: position 90,109 of record NZ_JBWKXF010000013.1, read on the forward strand.
GGTGATATTCCCCGTAGGAGCTGGCTTGCCAGCGAAGGCGTTGTGTCAGACAACAGTCATGTTGAATGTTAAACCGCATTCGCTGGCAAGCCAGCTCCTACAGGGAGACGCATTCCAATGCCATTTTTTGCGAGGTTTCAACGGATGAGAATCCTCGGCATCCTCTGTCTTCTCCTGGCCTTGAGCGGTTGCAGCTCGCTGTTGTTCTACCCGGAACCCGGCCAGTTGTTCACCCCGGAAAAGGCCGGGCTCGAATACCGCACCATCACCCTGATCACCGCCGACGGCCTCAAGCTGAACGCATGGTGGCTGCCGGCGAAGCCGGGTGTCGAGGTCAAAGGCACGGTGCTGCACCTGCACGGCAACGGCGGAAACCTGCCCATGCACCTTGGCGGCAGCTTCTGGTTGCCGAAAAATGGTTACCAGGTGTTGCTTGTGGACTATCGCGGTTACGGCCTGTCCGAAGGCAAGCCGAGCCTGCCGGCGATCTATCAGGACATCGATGCGGCGTTCGCCTGGCTGGACACGGCGCCGGAGGTCAAGGGCAAGCCGCTGATCCTGCTCGGCCAGAGCCTCGGTGGCTCGATGGCCGTGCATTATCTGGTCCAGCACCCGGAACGCCAGAAGCAGCTCAAGGCCATTGTGCTCGATGGTGCTCCCGCCAGTTACCGCAGCGTCGGTCAGTTCGCCCTGAGCAATTCGTGGCTGACCTGGCCGTTCCAGGTGCCGTTGTCGTGGCTGGTACCGGACGGCGACAGCGCGATCAACGCCATGGCGCAACTCAAGGATGTGCCGAAACTGCTCTACCACAGCATCGACGATCCGATCGTGCCTCTTTCCAACGGCATCCGACTGTATCAAGCTGCGCCGCCGCCGCGGGTGCTGCAACTGACCCGCGGCGGTCATGTGCAGACGTTCGCCAATCCGGTCTGGCGCAAGGTCATGCTGCGTTATCTTGACGACCCGCAGCATTTCAACGGCCTGCGCCGCCTGGGCGAAATCCCCAATTATCCGGCACCCCCGAATTCTGAAGATGAACCACCAGAGAGTCCGCAATGAGTGAAGAACGTAACGCCATCCCGCTGATCATCACCGGTATCTGCAGCATCCTCGGCACCGTCGGTGCCCTGTGGTGGTACGGCTACCTGCACTTTGCCAAGCCCGAGGATGCGTTGCTGCTCAACGAATTCACCATGCTCAAGACGATTCCGGGCGAAGACTACAAAGTCTCCCTGGAGCCGGCCGCCCAGGTGGCGCAGTGCATCGATGGCGTGCTGGTGCTGTTCGACACCGAGCAGAAAGGCCTGACCGGCGTACTGGTCGACGGCAAGAAAAAGGCGGTGCGCTGCATGGGGCAGGAAACCCCACAGCTGGAGCAATAAGCCAGTATTTGTTGGCAACAGAGATCAAATGTGGGAGCGGGCTTGCTCGCGAAGGCGGTGTATCAGTCAACATTTTTGTTGAATGTTAAACCTCATTCGCGAGCAAGCCCGCTCCCACAGGTTCTGCGCAAACTCAGTGTTTCTGTTTGTCGTCAGGCATCGACAAATCGTGCAAATGCCGACGGGACAGCGCCAGAAAACGCGGGGTCGGCCCGATGTCTTCGTACAGCGGATCGCCTTCTTCGTCGGTGGCGACCACGGTCGAGCCTTTCACGTACGGGAAGCTTCTTTCCAGCTCTTCCAGCGCGGCGCCGATCAGATCGCCCAGCAGTTCTTCGGGATGCCGTTTGGGGTACATCTCGACGAGCGCGGCCAGCCGTGCGGCAGACTCCACATCCAGATGAATCGAGTAGCCGGTGTCAGTCAGGCGACCCTTGGCGTTTTCTTCCCAGTGGTGGGCAAGCTCGCGGATTTTCATATTGACCTCATGGCGCGACCGCTCGTGGCAGGCAGGGTGAGTGTCCGGCATTGGCCGGCGACAGCCGTTGTAAGGCTTATCTTCAGACTAGCTTCTACAGGCAGGGTTTGAAGTCCCTTCGTCGTCTTGCTTGTAAGAACCTGTCTGGAGCGGCACTCTCTAGGTTCTTAGCCGCCCGGATTTTTTGCTGGAGACCTGCTGATGACCGATATTGATGCACGCTTGCGCGAGGACGTTCACCTGTTGGGTGAGCTGTTGGGCAACACCATTCGTGAACAATATGGCGACGGTTTTCTCGACAAGATCGAGCAGATCCGCAAGGGCGCCAAGGCTGACCGGCGCGGCTCCATGGACGCCGAACTCAGCGCCAGCCTCAACCAGCTGACCGAAGACGAACTGTTGCCGGTAGCGCGGGCGTTCAACCAGTTTCTCAACCTGGCCAATATCGCCGAGCAATACCAGTTGATTCACCGTCGCGAGGAGTCTCAACAGGCGCCGTTCGAAGCCCGGGTGTTGCCCGAATTGCTCGCTCGCCTGCGTGCCGAGGGTCATGGCGCCGAAGCACTGGCCCGGCAATTGGGGCGACTGGAGATTGAACTGGTGCTGACGGCGCACCCGACCGAAGTCGCGCGTCGCACGCTGATCCAGAAGTACGACGCCATCGCCGCACAGCTGGCGGCACAGGATCACCGCGACCTGACCAATGCCGAGCGAGAGCAAGTCAAAATCACATTGCAGCGGCTGATCGCCGAGGCCTGGCACACCGAAGAAATCCGTCGCACGCGTCCGACACCGGTGGACGAAGCCAAGTGGGGTTTCGCGGTGATCGAGCATTCGCTGTGGCAGGCCATTCCGAATTATCTGCGCAAGGCCGACCAGGCCCTGCACGCCGCCACCGGCCTGCGCTTGCCACTGGAGGCAGCGCCGATTCGCTTTGCCTCGTGGATGGGCGGCGACCGCGACGGCAACCCCAATGTGACAGCGGCGGTTACCCGAGAGGTTTTACTGTTGGCGCGCTGGATGGCAGCTGATTTGTACCTGCGGGATGTCGATCACCTCGCAGCAGAACTGTCGATGCAGCAGGCCAGCGCAGAATTGAAGGCCAAGGCGGGTGACAGCGCCGAACCTTATCGGGCAGTGCTCAAACAGTTGCGCGAACGCCTGCGGGCGACGCGCAACTGGGCGCACACCTCGTTGTCGACGCCCACTCCGGCACCGACCGATGTGCTGCAAAACAACCGCGAGCTGCTCGACCCGCTGGAGCTGTGCTACCACTCGCTGCATGAATGCGGCATGGGCGTGATCGCCGACGGGCCGTTGCTCGATTGCCTGCGTCGGGCAGTGACGTTCGGCCTGTTCCTTGTTCGTCTGGATGTACGCCAGGACTCGTCGCGGCACACCGCTGCCATGACCGAAATCACCGATTACCTGGGCTTGGGTCGCTACGAGGACTGGAGCGAGGAAGAGCGCATCGCCTTCCTGATGCGTGAGCTGAACAACCGTCGGCCGTTGCTGCCGACGTATTTCAAGCCGTCCGCCGACACCGCCGAAGTGCTGGCGACCTGCCGGGAAGTCGCCGCCGCGCCAGAGGCGTCTCTCGGTTCCTATGTGATCTCGATGGCCGGTGCCGCCTCCGATGTGCTGGCCGTGCAATTGCTGCTCAAAGAGTCCGGTTTGCTGCGGCCAATGCGCGTGGTGCCGTTGTTCGAAACCCTCGCCGACCTCGACAACGCCGGCCCGGTGATCGAGAAACTGCTGCTGTTGCCGGGCTATCGCTCGCGCCTGCAAGGGCCGCAGGAAGTGATGATCGGCTATTCCGATTCGGCCAAGGACGCCGGCACCACCGCGGCGGCCTGGGCGCAGTACCGGGCGCAGGAGCGGCTGGTGGATATCTGCCGTGCGCAGCAAGTGGAACTGTTGTTGTTCCACGGTCGTGGCGGCACCGTGGGGCGTGGCGGCGGCCCGGCCCACGCGGCGATCCTGTCGCAGCCACCGGGTTCGGTGGCGGGGCGCTTCCGCACCACCGAACAGGGCGAAATGATTCGATTCAAATTCGGCCTGCCGGACATCGCCGAGCAAAACCTCAATCTGTACCTGGCGGCCGTACTTGAAGCGACGTTGCTGCCTCCGCCGCCACCTACGCCTGAGTGGCGACACTTGATGGATGAACTGGCGGCAGACGGTGTCAGCGCTTACCGCGCCGTGGTGCGGGAAAATCCGCAGTTTGTGGAGTATTTCCGCCAGTCCACGCCGGAGCAGGAACTCGGTCGTTTGCCGCTGGGCAGTCGTCCGGCCAAGCGCCGGGCCGGGGGGATTGAAAGCCTGCGGGCGATTCCGTGGATCTTCGGCTGGACCCAGACGCGCCTGATGCTGCCAGCCTGGCTGGGTTGGGAAGCCGCCCTGAGCAAGGCTCTGGAGCGTGGCGAAGGCGAACTGCTGGGGCAAATGCGTGAGCAGTGGCCGTTCTTCCGCACCCGCATCGACATGCTGGAAATGGTCCTGGCCAAGGCCGATGCCGACATTGCGCAGTCCTATGACGAGCGTCTGGTGGAGCCGAATCTGCTGCCATTGGGCGCGCACTTACGCGACCTATTGTCGCAGGCGTGCACCATCGTTCTCGGCCTGACCGGGCAGTCGCAGCTACTGGCACATAGCCCGGCGACCCTTGAGTTCATCCGCTTGCGCAACACCTACCTCGACCCGCTTCATCTATTGCAGGCCGAGTTGCTGGCCCGTTCGCGAGTGCAGGACGTGGCACAGGGCAGCCCGGTAGAACAGGCCCTGCTGGTGTCTGTCGCGGGGATTGCCGCCGGATTGCGTAACACCGGCTAAGGTTTTTGCCGTGGGTTCAGGCATCCGGCAGGTGAGGCGGATGCCGCCGCAGCAGGGGTTGAAAAGTGCTGTCAGGCGACAGTTAATGATGGGGTTGCGACTTGGGGAACTGCGCGCAATGGTCGCAAGAGGCAGCGGTTTCTCCGACTTTTGGCGTCTTGTGTGGGCGCAGCCTGCTGTGTATCTTGATCAGCCTTTGGCCGTTTGGGCGGTCACGACCCTATTTTTGAGATTGGCCCCACGAGGCGAATCTGACGTTATCTATATAAAAAATTGAGGAGCACATCGATGCGCGTCATTCTGCTGGGAGCTCCCGGGGCCGGTAAAGGTACTCAGGCTAAGTTCATCACCGAAAAATTCGGCATTCCGCAAATCTCCACCGGTGACATGCTGCGTGCAGCGGTCAAGGCCGGCACCGAACTGGGCATCAAGGCCAAGAGCATCATGGATGCCGGTGGCCTGGTGTCCGATGACCTGATCATCGCACTGGTCAAGGACCGCATCGCCCAGTCCGATTGCGCCAACGGTTTCCTGTTCGACGGCTTCCCGCGCACCATTCCCCAGGCTGAAGCCCTGGTGACGGCCGGCGTCGAGCTGGATGCTGTGGTTGAGATCGCCGTCGAAGACGAAGAGATCGTCCAGCGTATCGCCGGTCGTCGTGTTCACGAGGCCAGCGGCCGCGTGTACCACATTGTCTACAACCCGCCGAAAATCGCTGGCAAGGACGACATCACCGGTGAAGAGCTGGTACAGCGCAAGGACGACACCGAAGAAACCGTGCGTCATCGCCTGTCGGTCTACCATTCGCAGACCAAGCCGCTGGTGGATTTCTACCAGAAGCTGTCGGCTGCCAATGGCAAGCCGCAATACAGCCATATCGAAGGCGTCGGTTCGGTTGAAGCGATCACCGCCAAGGTGCTTGCAGCCCTGAGCTGAAAAGTCTGATCCGCTGCATCATCCACGGCCCGCTTGCGGGCCGTAGTTGTTTATACTGACGCACTTTTTTCTGATCTCTCTTGTGGATACATCGATGAGCACCTTGCTGGCCCTGGACACCGCGACTGAAGCTTGCTCCGTTGCCTTGCTGCATGACGGCAAGGTCACGAGCCATTACGAGGTGATCCCGCGCCTGCACGCGCAGAAGCTGTTGCCGATGATCCAGCAGTTACTGGCCGATGCCGGGACCACACTGCAAGCGGTCGATGCCATCGCGTTCGGCCGTGGTCCGGGTGCCTTCACGGGCGTGCGCATCGCCATCGGCGTGGTGCAAGGCCTGGCGTTTGCCCTGGATCGCCCGGTGCTGCCGGTGTCGAACCTGGCCGTGCTGGCGCAACGTGCGTTCCGCGAACACGGTGCCAGTCAAGTCGCCGCCGCCATCGATGCGCGGATGGACGAAGTGTATTGGGGGTGCTACCGCGAAACGGCCGGGGAGATGCGCCTGGTGGGTGCGGAAGCGGTACTGCCACCGGAGTCCGCCGCATTGCCGGCCGACGCCAGCGGCGAATGGTTCGGCGCAGGCACCGGTTGGGGTTATGGCGAGCGCATCGCCGTCAGCCTGAGCGGGCAGGACGCAGGCATGTTGCCCCATGCCGAAGACCTGCTGACCCTGGCGCGATTTGCCTGGGCGCGCGGCGAGGCGATCGTGGCCGATGAGGCGCAGCCGGTGTATCTGCGCGATAAAGTGGCGACGCCCAAGGCACGTTGATTCATGCAGCACCTGTGGGAGCGGGCTTGCTCGCGAAGGCGGTATAACATTCAACATTTCTGTTGCCTGACACACCGTCTTCGCGAGCAAGCCCGCTCCCACAGGGTTAGTGTTCTGCTCTAATTCTGCCAATTGTCGTTTTCTAACCCCAGCTTTTAAACCTTTTGTCTTTTATGTGTTCTAGTTATCACTCGGCGGTTTGCGAAGTGGTTTTTGCGCCACTAAACTGCCATCACTGATTCCGAGTATGCACCTATGCGTATAGACGGCGTTTCCTCTCAGTCCTACCCCATCAAGCGCAAACCTCGCACAGGCCGCGTGGTGGAAGACGACGCCATTGATATCGAAGGCGAGCTGGAATTCCCGACTGAAGAGCAACTGGCTGCACGCGCCGCCAAAGCCTCTGCGCAAAAACTGAGCAATCTCCCTGCCCGTCAACAAGACATGCTTTACCACCGTGCCATGAGCAAAAGCGTGGCGATGGCCCTGGCCAGCTACCTGAGCACCGCCGGTTTCGTCGATTGGGAAGCGGATGTGCTGGGTCTCGACCTGTACATCTGATGTTGCTGCCTTACTACCTCGGCTGTCCTTCATGGAGTGAAAACGCCTGGCGCGATTACCTGTATCCGTCGGACGCCAGGCCCGCCGAGTTTCTTGATCTCTATTCCCAAGTATTCAATGCCGTAGAAGGCAACACGACCTTCTACGCGAGCCCGGCTGCGAGCACCGTGCAGCGTTGGGCCGATACCATGCCCGAACACTTTCGTTTCACCGCCAAGTTTCCCGGCGAGATCAGCCATGGTGGAGACCTGCGCGAGCAGCTGACAGCCGCCGAAACCTTCCTGCAATTACTCAGCCCGCTCGGCGAGCGGGTGTCGCCATTGTGGTTGCAGCTGTCGAAAAGCTTCACGCCCCAGCGTTTGCCCGAACTGGCCGGATTTATCGATGCCCTGCAACGGCCGCTGGCCGTGGAAGTGCGGCATGATGACTTTTTCGCCAAGGGGGACAGCGAGCGAATGCTCAATCGTCTGCTGCTGGATCGCGGAGTCGAACGCATCTGTCTCGATCCCCGCGCGCTGTTCAGTTGCACCTCGACCGAGCCCTCGGTGCTCCATGCGCAATCGAAGAAACCCCGTGTGCCACCGCGTCCGGCGGCATTCACGGCATTCCCGCAGGTGCGTTTTATCGGCCATCCGACGCTTGAGGCCAACGATCCGTTCCTTGAACCCTGGGTCGAAAAAATCGCGCTGTGGATCGAAGAAGGCCGCACGCCGTATATCTTCCTGCACACGGCCGACAACGTACTGGCCGCAAAACTGGCGCAGCGCTTTCACGCCAGGCTAATGCTGCGTTTGCCTGGCTTGCCGGCGTTGCCTGAGCTATACAGAGAGCCCGCCATCGAGCAACTTGGCCTGCTCTGAGGCGGACTTCCCCCTCTTCAGGAGCCTGCCAATGGATGCGCAAACCCTTCGAGCCCAGGCGTTCAAAGCCCTTCACGAACGCCAAGGCGCTTTTGTGATTCCCAATCCGTGGGACGCCGGGTCGGCGAAAATGCTCGTCAGCCTCGGCTTCGAGGCGCTGGCGACCACCAGTGCCGGCTATGCCTTTTCCCAGGGGCGTGCCGATGGCGGATTGACCCTCGACGATACCCTGCTGAATGTTCAGGCGATTGTTGCCGCCACTGACCTGCCGGTTGCCGTGGACTTGGAAAACGGTTTTGCCGACAACCCGGCCGATTGCGCCAAAAGCATTTTGCGCGCGGCAGAGGTCGGTGCTGTCGGTGGTTCGATTGAAGATGCCACCGGCCGCGAAGAAGGCCCGATCTACTGTTTCGAACACGCCGTGGCGCGAATAGAGGCCTCTGTCGCTGCTGCTCGCAGCTTGCCGTTCCCCTTCACATTGACTGCCCGGGCGGAAAACTTCCTGCACGGCAATCCGGATCTGGCCGACACGATTCGCCGCTTGCAGGCATTCGCCGAGGCCGGTGCCGACGTGCTCTACGCACCGGGCCTGCGCAGCGCCGAGGATGTCTTGGCGGTGGTGCGCGCGGTGGCGCCAAAACCGGTGAATGTGTTGATGTCGGGCGGCTTGAAGCTGACGGTCGCGCAGTTGAGTGAAATGGGCGTCAAACGCATCAGCGTGGGCTCGGCGCTCGCACTGGCGGCGTATGGCGAGTTCTTTCGCGCCGCCGAAGAAATCCAGACGTCAGGCACGTTCGGTTTCACGTCCCGGTCGATGCCGTACCAGAAGGCCAATCAGTTCTTCAAAGGCTGAACATTGAGTGTGTGGCGGGGTGCTGAGGATCAGGCGGCGATGCGCAGGTTCTGCAGGATGATCGGGCGGGCCCAGCCATTATCGAAATCGAGTTGTTTCTGCTGCTCCACCCGTTCTTCTGGCGAGAACGGCGGGAACGGCTTGTCGAGCAGGTCGAGGTCGAACTCGGCGATGGGCAGGTGCAGCGGACGCGGTTGCGGGGCAGGGCCGGCTTGTGGCACCGGCTGACCGGCGTTCAGTACGATCGGGCGAACCCAGCCGCTTTCGAAGTCCTGCTGTTTTTGCTGGGCGACGATTTCAGCCGTCGGGAACGGTGGGCGTGGTTTGTCTGCCAGGTCCATTTCGAGTTCGGCAATCGGCAGGAACAGCGGCTCGGGCGGGCGGATTACAGTGTCCGTCACGTCGCATTCGCGCTGGGACACGATGTGCGCCAGCAGTTCGCTGCCGACGGTAGGTTCAACCGGGCTTTCGATGTCGACCGGTGGAAAGTTCAACGATTGCGGCAGCACTTCACCCGACTGTTCGGCCAGCGCCCGGGCAAAGAAATCCTGCCAGATATGGCTGACGCCGCTCAGTGCCTGGGTATTTCGCAGGTTGTAGTCGCCGTAGGGCGAGATAAAACCTGTGAATGTGGGTTGAATGTCTGACATTTCTCTCGGTCGACGCTCAGCTCTGGCAAAATGCTCGATAGTTTTGTTATCGGCAGTTTTTGCCGATCATTAATTTTTTGAGCGTGTTTTCCGATGATTGATCAACCTGCGGCCTGCCGCATCCATGTCCAGGCCCTGGACGCGGCTTTCGAGCCACAAGCCGAGCAATGGGCCGAGCGTCTGGGCTTGCCGATGCAAGTGGCTGACGGTGAATTTGCCTTGCAGGTGGGCGACCAGGGTTTGCAACTGCAACAGCTCGGGCCGGATGCGCCGGGGCCGGTGCGGGTGGACTTCGTCGAGGGCGGTGCGGCCCATCGCCGGTTGTATGGCGGTGGCAGCGGGCAGATGATCGCCAAGGCCGTCGGTGTTGCCCAGGGCGTGCGCCCGCGCGTACTGGACGCCACGGCCGGGCTGGGCAAGGATGCGTTCGTGCTGGCCAGCCTCGGTTGCGAGATGAGCCTGATCGAGCGTCAACCGCTGATTGGTGCCTTGCTGGAGGATGGACTGGCCCGTGGCGCGGAAGATTTCGACGTGGCGCCGATCGTCGCGCGCATGCGCTTGCTCAAGGGTAACTCGATCGAGGTGATGCGCAATTGGGAGGGCGAACCGCCGCAGGTGATCTATCTCGACCCGATGTTCCCGCACCGTGAGAAAACTGCGCTGGTGAAGAAGGAAATGCGCCTGTTCCGGCCGCTGGTGGGCGATGACCCGGATGCGCCGGCATTGCTCGAAGCCGCGTTGGCCCTGGCCAGCCATCGGGTGGTGGTCAAGCGTCCGCGCAAGGCACCGTGCATCGAAGGGCCGAAACCGAGTCATGCGCTGGACGGCAAGTCCAGTCGGTATGACATCTATCCGAAGAAGGCGCTCAAGCCTTAAGACCGAGTCGCCTGCTTCGCTACAGAAAGTCCGGCCCCTTGTAGGAGCTGGCTTGCCAGCGATGGCGCCCGCCCAGACAGCACAAATCCATCAGGCTCACTCAGGCCGATAAGCCCGCATAAACAACCCCACAACTTCCCGCACATGACTCTCCGCCGCCTCGCCAACCGGTGGTTCGCCGCAGCCATACAGCAAGCGGAAATTCCCGGCGCCCTTGAGCAGGCAGAAGAAGTGCTCGGCGGCGTTGTGCGGTTTGTCGATGGTCAGCACGCCACTTTCGTCGATCCGGCTCAGCAAGCGTTCCATGCCATGCAGCATGCGCTCTGGGCCGGCCTCAAAGAAGATTTGCGCGAGTTTCGGGTCCTGGCTGCCCAGGGTCATCATCAAACGGTGCAGGTTCACGGACTCATCACTGTTGATCAGCTGATGAAAACCGCGCGCGATGTTCAGCAGCACGGTTTCCACTGCCGCACCTTCCGGCAATTCGAAGAACAGCGGTGGCAACTGCTCCTCGCACTTGGCCATCACGGCGGCGGAGAACAGCGTCTCCTTGTCGTTGAAGTGGCTGTAGACCGTCAGCTTCGACACACCGGCCTCGGCTGCAACGGCATCCATGCTGGTATTGGCGTAACCCTTACTCAGAAACAGCACTTTCGCCGCATCGAGAATTGCCTGGCGCTTGACCAAATCCTTGGGTCTGCCTGGGCCATTGGGTGCTGAAAGATTGTTTGGCATATTCGTTTTTATTACTGGACTGGTGAGTTTGCTATTAATAACATACTGCTCAGTATAATTATTCAAAGCACCATTAGCGAAAGGTCCTTCACCATGTTCCGCTATGCCTTGCCCCTCGCGTTGCCAGTCACCCTGGCTTTTTTATTGTCTGCGTGTGGTCACGAAGAGGCGCCGCAAGTCAGTGTGCGCCCGGCCATGGTGGTTCAGCCAGAGCCTTCGGCGCAGTCCATGGAAAGCTATCCCGGTGAAGTTCGCGCGCGTTATGAACCGGATCTGGCGTTCCGTATTGGCGGCAAAGTCAGCCGACGACTGGTCGAGGAAGGGCAGCGGGTCAAGGCCGATCAACCCTTGGCGGAGCTCGATCCTCAGGACGTGCGCCTGCAACTGGAAGCCACTCGTGCCCAGGTCGCCGCCGCTGAAGCCAATCTGAACATGGTGCGCGCCGAGCGTGATCGCTATAAAACCCTGATGGAACGTCAGCTGGTCAGCCGCTCGCAGTACGACAACGCCGAGAACCTCTACCGCTCCGGCGAAGCCCGCCTCAAGCAAATCAAAGCCGAATTCAACGTTTCCAATAACCAGGCCAGCTACGCCGTGTTGCGTGCGCCGCAGGACGGCGTCGTGGCCAAGCGTCTGGTGGAAGTCGGGCAAGTCGTGGCCGCGGGGCAAACGGTGTTCACACTGGCTACCGATGGCGAGCGTGAAGTGTTGATCAGCCTGCCGGAGCAAAACTTCGGTCGCTTCAAGGTCGGTGAACCGGTGTCGGTGGAACTCTGGACCCAGCCCGACCAGCGTTTCGAAGGGCGTATCCGTGAGTTGTCGCCAGCAGCCGATCCAAAGTCCCGCACATTCGCGGCGCGCATCGCCTTCACATCCGGCAAGGTTCCGGTGGAACTGGGCCAGAGCGCCCGAGTGTTCGTGCAGGCCGCCGACGTGGTGCCTCTGTCCGTTCCGCTGTCTGCGCTGACCGCCGAAAATGGCGTGACCTATGTCTGGGTCGTCAGCGCCAACAACACCTTGAAGAGAACCCCGGTGCGCGTCGGTGCCTTCGGCGAGAAAACCGTACCGGTGCTTGAAGGGCTCAACGCCAGCGACTGGGTGGTGGCCGCCGGTGTCCATGTGCTTCTCGAAGGGCAGCAGGTACGCCCGGTGGATCGCTCCAATCGCGTGGTCAATCTGGCGGACAAGGAGTAAGCCCCAATGCGCTTCAACGTTTCCGAATGGGCGCTGCGTAATCGCCAGATCGTCCTGTTCCTGATGCTGTTGCTGGCCATTGTCGGCGCACTTTCCTACACCAAGCTCGGCCAGAGTGAAGACCCGCCGTTCACCTTCAAGGCCATGGTGATTCGCACCAACTGGCCCGGAGCGACCGCCCAGGAAGTCTCGCGCCAGGTCACCGAACGTATTGAAAAGAAACTGATGGAAACCGGCGAGTACGAGCGCATCGTGTCGTTCTCCCGCCCCGGCGAATCCCAGGTGACCTTCATTGCGCGCGACTCCATGCACTCGGTGGAGATCCCGGAGCTCTGGTATCAGGTGCGCAAGAAGATCAGCGACATTCGTCATACCCTGCCGCCGGGGATTCAGGGGCCGTTCTTCAACGATGAATTCGGCACCACCTTCGGCAATATCTACGCACTGACCGGCGAGGGTTTCGACTACGCCGTGCTCAAGGATTATGCCGACCGCATCCAGATCCAGCTGCAACGGGTCAAGGATGTGGGCAAGGTCGAACTGCTGGGGTTGCAGGACGAGAAAATCTGGATCGAGCTCTCCAACGTCAAGCTCGCCACCCTCGGCTTGCCGCTGGCGGCTGTCCAGCAAGCCCTTGAAGAGCAGAACGCGGTGTCCACGGCAGGCTTCTTCGAAACCAGCAGCGAGCGATTGCAACTACGGGTGACGGGGAATTTTCAGACGGTCGACGAGATCAAGAACTTCCCGATCCGCGTCGGTGATCGCACCTTCCGTATCTCCGATGTGGCTGATGTGCGGCGTGGTTTCAACGATCCACCGGCGCCGCGCATGCGCTTCATGGCGCAAGACGCCATCGGCCTGGCGGTGGCGATGAAGGACGGCGGTGACATTCTGGTGCTGGGCAAGGCACTGGAAGTCGAATTCGCCCGTATCCAGAAAAACCTCCCGGCCGGTATGGAGCTGCGCAAAGTCTCCGACCAGCCGGCGGCGGTGAAAACCGGGGTTGGCGAGTTCGTGCAAGTGCTGGTCGAGGCGCTGGCCATTGTTTTGCTGGTGAGCTTCTTCTCCCTCGGCGTGCGCACCGGCATGGTGGTGGCGCTGGCGATTCCGCTGGTGCTGGCGATGACGTTCGCCTGCATGTATTACCTCGGCATCGGTCTGCACAAGATTTCCCTCGGCGCGCTGGTACTGGCCCTGGGTTTGCTGGTGGACGACGCGATCATCGCCGTGGAAATGATGGCGATCAAAATGGAGCAGGGCTTCGACCGGGTCAAAGCGGCGAGTTATGCCTGGACCAGCACCGCGTTCCCGATGCTCACCGGTACGCTGATCACTGCGGCCGGCTTCCTGCCGATTGCCACGGCGCAATCGGGCACGGGCGAATACACCCGTTCGATCTTCGAGGTGGTCACCATCGCGCTGTTGGCGTCGTGGGTGGCCGCGGTGGTCTTCGTGCCGTACCTGGGGGAAAAACTCCTGCCAGACCTGGCGAAGATTCACGCCGCCAAACACGGTGCCGGTCAGCCCGATCCGTATGGCACGCCGTTCTATCAGCGTGTCCGGCGTCTGGTGGAGTGGTGTGTGCGCTGGCGCAAAACCGTGATCCTGGCGACCGTGCTGTTGTTCATTGCCTCCATCGTGCTGTTCAAGTTTGTACCGCAGCAATTCTTCCCGGCATCGGGTCGCCTGGAGTTGATGGTCGACCTGAAACTGGCCGAAGGCGCTTCGCTAAGCAACACCGCCGACGAGGTCAAACGCCTCGAAGCGCTGCTCAAGGACAAGGCTGGGATCGACAATTACGTGGCCTACGTCGGCACCGGTTCGCCGCGCTTCTACCTGCCGCTGGATCAGCAACTGCCGGCGGCGAGCTTCGCCCAGTTTGTTGTCCTGGCGAAAACCATCGAAGAACGGGAGGCCCTGCGCACCTGGTTGATCTCAACCCTCAACGAACAATTCCCGGCTCTGCGCTCGCGGGTCACGCGTCTGGAAAACGGTCCGCCAGTTGGCTATCCGGTGCAATTCCGGGTGACCGGTGAGCATATCGAGGAGGTGCGGGCGCTGGCGCGCAAAGTCGCGGCCAAGGTTCGCGAGAACCCGCATGTGGTCAACGTTCACCTGGATTGGGAAGAACCGAGCAAAGTCGTCTACCTGAACATCGATCAGGACCGCGCGCGGGCGCTGGGCGTGAGTACGGCGAACCTGTCGAGGTTCTTGCAAAGTTCCCTGACCGGTTCCAGCGTCAGCCAGTACCGTGAAGACAACGAGTTGATCGAGATCCTGTTGCGCGGCACCGTGCATGAGCGTACCGAGTTGTCGTTGCTGCCGAGCCTGGCGGTGCCGACCGATAACGGTCGCAGCGTCGCACTGTCGCAGATCGCGACCCTGGAGTACGGCTTCGAGGAGGGCATCATCTGGCACCGCAACCGCCTGCCCAACGTGACGGTTCGCGCTGACATCTATGGCAAGGAGCAACCGGCGACGCTGGTGCAACAAATCATGCCGACTCTCGATCCGATCCGCGCCGAACTGCCCGATGGGTATTTGCTGGATGTCGGCGGCACGGTGGAGGACTCCGCACGTGGACAGAACTCGGTGAAGGCCGGCGTGCCGTTGTTCATCGTGGTGGTGTTGACCTTGCTGATGCTGCAACTGCGCAGTTTTTCGCGCACGGCGATGGTGTTTCTGACGGCGCCGCTGGGGTTGATTGGGGTGACGCTGTTTCTGTTGGTGTTCCGCCAGCCATTCGGTTTTGTGGCGATGCTGGGGACCATCGCCTTGTCGGGGATGATCATGCGTAACTCGGTGATTCTGGTGGATCAGATCGAGCAGGACATTGCTGCCGGGTTGAAGCCTTGGCAGGCGATCATCGAGGCGACGGTGCGGCGGTTCCGGCCGATTGTGTTGACGGCGCTTGCTGCTGTTTTGGCGATGATTCCGTTGTCGCGTAGCGTGTTTTTCGGGCCGATGGCGGTGGCGATCATGGGGGGGTTGATCGTTGCTACGGCGTTGACGCTTTTGTTTTTGCCGGCGTTGTATGCGGCCTGGTTCCGGGTTCGCAAAGAACCCGTTTGACCTTGGCGGCCTTCGGGCCGACCAGGTTCCTGGTTGATTGAGTACATATCCGTTTCTGCGGTAACGGCGGCTTATGGTTCCGCTCTTACAGCGGGTCACTTTTGGCAAACGCCCCAAAAGTAACCAAAAGGTCTCGCCCCTTACGTACGGCCCCTCGCTGAGGCTCGGGGTTCCTTCGCTCCGGCATTCATCCGGGGGCATCGCCTCCGGTCGGCTTCGCTTCGACCTCCTCTCGATGTGTTCGGCTTCGCCGAACGGCGCTGCGCGCCCACCCCCGGATGAACGCCTCCCCTCAGCCTGCCGAGGGGGCGGGTGGATCAAGATCAAGAGCTGCAGGCGAGCTAACGCTCGGCCTGATGAGTGGTGAAGAGCAGCAGTGAGTGCCATCCCCTGTAGGAGCTGGCTTGCCAGCGAAGGCTGCCTGCCAGCCGACCAATTTCTTGCTGATGCCCACCGATCAAATTGTGGGAGCGGGCTTGCTCGCGAAGGCGGCCTGATGGCCAACAATGTTTATCGCCTAATCAAACATTCAGACCATTCCCACAAGACTTTCAGGTTGCCCGTCGGAAGCACGATCTCTAGCCTTTGACCGTCGCTGCCAATTCAGCGACCGGGACTGCAAGCCCGCCAATAGTTTGTTAGGCGCCTACTTTGGGAGCTTCGCAATGATCAAAGACAGTCCGGATCCCTCCGCCTCTGAATTCGAAAAACAAACGAGAAATCCACACCGCCCCTGCCCAATTTTCACCATCCGCCCAGGCATCAACTCCGAAACCCTCTTGGTTCACGCCTATGAAACTCTCGCTTCAGCCAATGTGATGGCAACTGAGTTGTCGTCCATCCTGACGGGCCCAACCTGCAATCTGGTGCTCGGTATTCAGCAGCTGATTGTCCTCGCACAGCTATCAGTGAACGGTGTGCTGGATCATCTCGATCCACCGCAATAGCTTTTGTAGGAGCTGCCGCAGGCTGCGGCAGCTCCTACATCAATCTCGGACTCGTCTGATATTGAGGTGCAGTGGTTTGAGTGTTGTATTCAGAACTCGGTTTCACGACTGTTTGAGACAGCAATCATGAAAAATCCACCCAAGTTGAGGGGGTGGTCCGACCCGGTATTTGATCGGTTGGGACAATCACCGAACAAGGAACGCCTTTCGGATTATCTCGCTCTGCTCAAGCCCCTGGATGATCAGGGGCGTTATCTGCCATTCGATGCATTGCGCTATCGCTGGGCTCCGGGGCTGGATTCGAACCTGTGTTGGGCTTTGGTCAAGAAAGCCCGGGCTGCGCAGTATTCGAACCTTTTGCCGTTGGGAGAGCCTTCCCGGTGGCTGCAATTCGTGCTGACGCCGCAAGCGCAAAAGGCCATTTCCGCGGTGGACCGGCAAACGACAACCGCCGTGCTGGAATACATGACCGGCCAGATCGGGGAGCGTGCGCACTTCAGTTATCTGCTCAATGACCTGATCGAAGATGAAGCCATCAGTAGCAGCCAGCTCGAAGGCGCGGCAACCACGACACGCGTGGCCAAGGACATGCTCAAGCGTCATCGCCTGCCGCGCACGCCGGACGAGCGAATGGTCATCGGTAATTTCAAGATGATGAACTTCGCCTGGGAGCAGCGCTACGAGCCTCTGAGCGTTGAGTTGATCATGGCGATGCACCGCGTTGGCGTCGAGGGCATCGATGATCCGCAGTATTCGCCGGGGGTGTTCAGAAGCCGTGATGATGTCGTGGTGCAGGATGGCGAGGGCAACACCGTTCATACGCCGCCGCCTGCGGCAGGTATTGGGTTGCGTTTGCAGGCGCTGGCGCAATGGATCAACCATTCCCATAACAACCTCCATCAAGCGGATTACCTTCATCCATTGATCAAAGGCATCGCTCTGCATTTTGCCCTAGGTTACGAGCATCCTTTTCGCGATGGTAACGGTCGGGTCGCGCGGGCGCTGTTTTACTGGTTCATGTTCAAGAATGACTTCTCGGCGTTCCGTTACATCGCGATCAGCGTCTTGTTACGCAATGCGCCGGTGAAGTACGGGCGCTCATACCTGGATACCGAGGCGGATGATCTGGATCTGACGTATTTCATCGATTTCCAGTGTTCGGTGGTGCTGCGTGCCGTGGGCAGTTTTACCGAGACGTATCGGAAAAGTCTGGTTGATGCTGAGTGCTTTGATCGATGGCTGCGGGAAAGTGGTTTTCTCGACCAACTCACGGAGAATCAGCGGGCCGTGTTTCAAGTGGCCAAGAGCGGAATGGCCAAGGAATTTACCGCGGTCAATGTGAAGGAAAACCTGGGGTGCTCTTACAACACGGCATCAGCCACATTGAATGGGCTGGTCGAATTGAAGCTGTTCGAGAAACGGAAAATGGGGCAGGAGTGGGTGTTTTTTCTACGACCGGCCTCCACGACCTGAACCAATGTGGGAGCGGGCAGGCCCACTCCCACAGGGTTTTTGTTGTGGCTTAAAGCGTGCCGAATACCTTCTTCGCCAAACTGGTCGCTGCAGCCGCCGGGTTCTGGCGGATGGTTTCTTCCTGTTTGCCGATCATTTCGAACAAACCGTTCAAGGCCTGCTCGGTGACGTAGTTCTCGACGTTGGCGTTTTTCGCATCCACTACGCCCATGGTTGCCGCTTGCCCGGCGAACGAGTTGTACTGCTGGGCCAGGCCAACCTTGTCGGTGGCTTGCTTGAGGATCGGCAGGAACTTGGCGCGGATCTGCTCGCGGCTGGTCTTGTTCAGGTATTGGGTGGCCGAGTCATTGCCGCCGCTGAGGATGCTCTTGGCATCTTCCACAGTCATTTTCTTCACGGCATCGACGAGGATTGGCTGGGCCTGGGTCACGGCGGTTTCGGCGGCCTTGTTCATGCTGGCTTCCAGTTCATCGACCTGGTCACCCATGCCGAACTGTTTCATTTTGCTGGCGACCTTGCCCAGTTTGCCCGGCAGTTCGATTTTCACCTCCGGGTTGTTACTGAAGCCGCCCGGGGTACCGAGCTGTTTTACGGCCAGTTGTGCACCTTGGGTCAGCGCGTCCTTGAGCCCGCCTGTGGCGTCTTTCTGCGACAGGTCGCTGAGGGACAGCGCCAGGGCGCTGGCGGAGATCATCAAACCTGCGCACAGGCCGGCAAAGCGGAGGGTAGGGCGGAGCATGGCAACTTCCTTTTTCAAAGGTATTTAGCGGGCCGCGTCAACGCGGACCTTCAGCGGTTGTGGGTCGGTACCGTCCAGGCGTACAGCGTGATTTTCGGTGGTAATGAACATCAGCTTGCCGTCGACTTCGATACGCGCGCTGACTGAGTAACGATGACCCGGTTTGACCTGTGCCGGATCGTAACTCAGATGGAACGGTAGCGGCACTTGGCCTTTGACCTGGCCTTTCTGTTCGTCGAGGACCACGGCCGGTGCGTCGGCGAGCGACACGTCCTGCAAGCTGACGCTCAGGGTGGCGGTGGGCGGCAGGGCGCTGCGTTGCAGGTAGAAGACTTCACCGTCGAGGCTGGTTTTCGCCGCAGGTTGAATCGACTGACAGGCACCGAGCAGGGTGCTCATTGCCAGGATAGAGAGTTTTTTCATCGGAGATCTCCGTATCGAAGGCGCCAGAAGCAGCCTGGCGCCTGTAGAGATGTGGGAGCGGGCTCGCTCGCGAAGTCGGTGTATCAGACAACAGAGATGTTGCATTTCACACCGCTTTCGCGAGCAAGCCCGCTCCCACAGGTTCTGCATCAGGCCTGTGGCGCTGGGAGCGCTTGATCCGCCGCATCTTCACTGCGATGCAACGCCACCTGCCGGATCGACAAGCGAATTTCTGCCGGCAATACGCGCTTGGCCGCGCCTTCGGCCAGTTCACCGAGCAGTTCGTGATAGCTCAGCTTGCCCGCTTCGTCGCGCTTGAGCACGTCAAGGTCGAGCATCGTCTGGATGAAGTGGCGGAACAGGCTCTTGTCGAAGAATTCCGGGGCGTTCAGGCCATGCAGGATCGATAGCCTCTGGGCCATGACCGTGCACAGGTCCTCCAGTTCTTCGGCGCTGATGCTGTTCTGGCCGCTGTTGAGCAGCAGCGACACGGTCATGTAGAAGCGTTGCAGAGTCTGGGCGATGCTTTTCGAGAGCAGCGTCAGCAGCACGAAATGCCGCGAACTCGGCGCCGGACGCAGGTACACGTCGTTTTCGAAACGCAGCAGGCCTTGTTCGACGAAGGCTTCCAGCCATTGATCGATCACCCCGTCCAGCTCATCCAGCGACCAGCGAATGAACAGCTCCGCTTGCAGGTACGGGTAGAGCGCGCGGGTGTAGCGCAGGATCTGTTCGCGGCTCATGCGCGATGCGCTCTGGAAGAAGCTCGCCAGCAGCGCCGGCAAGGCGAAGATGTGCAGCACGTTGTTGCGGTAGTAAGTCATCAGGACCGCGTTCTGCTCGTCCAGATAGAGGATCTTGCCCAGGGCATCGCTCTGCTCGGACAGCAGGTCCATGTCCTTCACATGCTCGATCAACGCCCGGCCGTCACCTTCCGGCAGGGTGGTGTGTGGCGAGTAGGGGACCTTGCGTAACAGCGCCAGATACAGGTCGAGTACCCGCGCCATGGCGCGATCATCCAGAGCCAGGCGGCTGGTGGACAGCAGCGCCAGTGCAACGAGGTTGACCGGGTTGATCGCCGCCGCTTCGTTCAAATGCCGGGCGACTTTCTCGCCGAGACGGTTGGTGGTTTCGTTGAGCCAGGCGGGTCTGAACTGCGGGCCGAGTTCCTGCTTGCGCCAGTCCGGCTGCTCGCTGTCGAGGAATTCCGCCAGTTTGATCGGCTCGCCGAAGTTCACGGCGACCTGGCCGAAGCGCTGCTTGAGTGCGCCAATGACTTTGAAAATATCGAAGATCGACTCTTTCTTCTTGCTCGCCCCGCGCAATTCACCGAGGTAGGTCCGGCCTTCCAGCACACGCTCGTAGCCGATGTACACCGGCACGAACACGATGGGCATGCGCGAGGAACGCAGGAAACTGCGCAGGGTGATCGCCAGCATCCCGGTTTTCGGTTGCAGCATGCGCCCGGTGCGCGAACGGCCGCCCTCGACGAAGTACTCCACCGGGAAGCCCTTGGTGAACAGGGTGTGCAGATACTCGTTGAACACCGAGGTGTACAGTGGGTTGCCCTTGAACGTGCGGCGCATGAAGAACGCGCCGCCACGCCGCAGCAGGCCACCGATCAGCGGCATGTTGAGATTGATCCCGGCGGCGATGTGCGGCGGGGTCAGGCCGTTGCGGAACAGTAGATAGGACAGCAGCAGATAATCGATATGGCTGCGGTGGCACGGCACATAGATCACTTCGTGACCCTGGGCGACTGTCTGCACGCCTTCGATGTGGTTGACCTTGATGCCGTCGTAGATCTTGTTCCAGAACCAGCTCAGCACCACTTCCATAAAACGGATCGCAGTGTAGGTGTAGTCCGAGGCGATTTCGTTGCCGTATCGCAGGGCCTGGGCCTTGGCTTTCTCCGGTGAAATGTTCTCGCGCTCGGCTTCGTCGAGGATCGCCTGTTTGACCTGTGGCTGGTTCAGCAGGCCTTTGACCAGGTTGCGGCGGTGGGAAATGTCCGGGCCGATCACCGCGGCCTTCAGGTTGCGGAAGTGCACCCGCAAAATGCGCTGGGCCATGCGCACAGTGCGCTCATGGCCCTTGTCGTGCTCAATCAGTTCACGCAGGTGGATCGGCGCGGAGAACTGCACGCGGGTCTTGCGCCCCAGCACGATGACGCTCAGCAAGCGACGCAGACGCCCGGTCACCGCCCAGCTGTCGGCAAACAACAGCTTCCATGGGCTGTTTTCACTGTCCGGCGACTGGCCCCAGAACACGCTGACCGGAATGATCTGCGCGTCTTCGGCGGCATTCTGGCTCAGGGCGCTGACCAGGCGAGTCAGGGTTGGCGGTGCGCCGCGCTTGTCCTGGCGGCCGAGCCAGTCCGGGTCCGGTGTCAGGTAGAAGAACGCGGCGGGTTCCAGCAGGTTACCCACCGAGACCGGCAGCACCGGACGCGGCAGGCCAGCCTTGCTGCACTCGGTGTCGACCACGGCGAGATCGGTCAGCGAAGGGTTTTGCAGGACGTAGAACACCGGACGACTGCGGTCGAGGTTAAGGGTGAACGACGACTGGTTGATCGTCTCGGAGCGAACCCAGAGGTACAACAGTCGGCGCAGGGTGCCAAACACAAGACGGCGGAACGGGGAGCGGGTCATACGGCTTCTGCGTGAGTGAATAAAACCAAGCGTTTGCTCGGGCGGGCGTAGGGGGCCTTCTCAATTAGTTTCCACGCCGCGTTGTCGCCTTAAAGCGGGCCAGGCAAGGCGCAGGCCGCTGGGAATGGTTGCTCCCTTTCCAAGGCCTGCAACGCAGCCTGGCCCGCTTTAAGGCACAACCCGAAGGGCCGGGCCTGGGGGGGGGGGGGGGGGGGGGGGGGGGGGGGGGGGGGGGGGGGGGGGGGGGGGGGGGGGGGGGGGGGGTGGGGGGGG
>NZ_JBWKXF010000014.1:0-108570 GCF_059422645.1 Pseudomonas sp. GW821-FHT01C01
ACGATCTCTCTGACGTGCTGCGAACTCTGATTTTACGACTGCTACGCAGCCGAACGCAGGCTTCGCCAGCTGCTACAGATTGCGTTGTGGCTTAACTGATCGGCATTGCCGGCAATGGCATAATGCCGATCAGCCAGGCGAACTCGCTACGCCTTCCTTGTAGCAGCTGCCGAAGGCTGCGTTCGGCTGCGCAGCAGTCGTGAATCCGGCTTGCACGATCTCTCTGACGTGCTGCGAACTCTGATTTTACGACTGCTACGCAGCCGAACGCAGGCTTCGCCAGCTGCTACAAGGGATCGCATTTCATATGTGGGTGCTGGCTGCGATCTTTTGATCTAGGCCTTGGCCGGCTCCAGTGCCAACTCCACATCTTCCTGCCGCTTGACCAGCGCATACGCCACCGCTGTCAACAGACTCCCCGCCACAATCGCCAGCAGATACAGCAGCGCATGGTTGATCGCATTCGGGATCGCCAGCA
Source organism: Pseudomonas sp. GW821-FHT01C01 (assembly GCF_059422645.1). NCBI lineage: Bacteria > Pseudomonadati > Pseudomonadota > Gammaproteobacteria > Pseudomonadales > Pseudomonadaceae > Pseudomonas > Pseudomonas sp. GW821-FHT01C01. The sequence continues at coordinate 479 of NZ_JBWKXF010000014.1, forward strand.
CGAACAACCCACCGTGGGGCGCCATCAACTTGCAGCCGAAATACATCGACAACGCACCAGTCAGCGCACCGCCGGCAATGCTCGCCGGGATCACCCGCAACGGATCTTTCGCCGCAAACGGAATCGCCCCTTCGGAGATGAAACACAGCCCCAGCACCAGCGCTGCTTTACCGGCTTCGCGTTCGGCCTGGGCGAACTTGCGTCGGGCAATGAACGTGGCGATGCCCAGCCCAATCGGCGGCACCATGCCGGCGGCCATGGTCGCCGCCATCGGTGCGTAACTCTGCGATGCCAGCAACCCGACCGAAAACGCATAGGCGGCTTTGTTGATCGGTCCGCCGAGGTCGACGCACATCATGCCGCCCAGCAACACACCCAGCAGAATCGCGTTGGTGGTGCCCATGCTGTCGAGGAAATGCGTGAGGCCGGCGAGCATGCCGGCGACCGGTTTGCCGACCACGTAGATCATAACCAGACCGGTGAACAGACTCGCCAGCAACGGGATGATCAGGATCGGTTTAAGCGCCTCCAGGCTCTGTGGTAAACGCGCATATTTATTGATCGCCCGGGCCGTATAACCGGCGATGAAACCGGCGATGATCCCGCCAATGAAACCGGCGCCCAGGGTGCTCGCCAACAGACCGCCGATCATCCCCGGCGCGAGGCCCGGACGGTCGGCGATGGAATAGGCGATATAGCCTGCCAGCAACGGCACCATCAGCTTGAATGCGCTATCGCCGCCAATCTGCATCAACGCCGCCGCCAGCGTGCCCTGTTCCTTGAATGCGGTAATGCCGAACACGAACGACAAGGCGATCATCAAGCCGCCGGCCACCACCATCGGCAACATGAACGACACACCAGTCAGCAGGTGTTTATAGACGCCCGTCTTCTCCTGTTTCGCGGTTGTCGTGGCAGCGCTCGATGCGCTTTCCTGCTGGCCTTCGGCCAAGGCTTTGTTCAAGGTCGCTTCGGCTTGCTTGAGGGCAATGCCGGTGCCACAACGATAGATTTTCTTGCCGGCGAAACGCTCGGTGGCGACTTCGATATCGGCCGCCAGCAGCACTACATCGGCCTCGGCAATGGCTTGCGCGCTCAATGGATTGCGCGCGCCGACCGAGCCCTGGGTTTCCACTTGCAGGTCATAGCCCAGACGCTTGGCCGCTTGCTGCAAGGCTTCGGCGGCCATGAACGTGTGAGCTACGCCCGTCGGGCATGCGGTGACGGCCACCAGTCGCGGCGTGTTTTGGGCAACCGCAATTGGCTCGATGACAGCTTCGCAAGCGATGTAAACCTGCGCTTCCTGCGCACCGCGCCGCAGCACCGCTTCCACGTCCTGCAGGGCCTGGGCCGGGGTACTCTGGAACACCCGCTTGCCGACAAACCGCGACATGTCCACCGGCGCACTGGTCACCAGCAACACCCACTCAGCCGCTTCGAGGGTGGCCGCCGACAGTTGCTTTTCGGGATGCGCGGCATCGGTGACTTCAACACTGGTGCTCCAGCCCTGACGCTGGGCCGCAGCATCGAGCAGCCTGGCACACAGCACACTGGTGACCATGCCGTTCGGGCAGGCCGTAATGATGGCTAACTTCATGACAAACCCTCTTATTGTTCTGTCAGGGGACGCACGCGGACACCCCGTTCGAGCTGCGCCAGCTGCGCTGCATCGCCAATGCCGAAACCGATCTGGGTCACTGCCATCGCAGCAATCGCCGTGGCGGTGCGCAAGGTCTGCTCTGGCGTATCGGCGCTGAGCAAACCGTGGAGCATCCCCGCCAGTAAAGAATCCCCCGCGCCCACGGTGCTGGCGACGCTGACCTTGGGTGGCGTGGCATGCAGCGCCGAGCCGACGCTGAACCAGTTCACACCCTCGGCACCATGGGAAATCACCACATGCTCAATGCCCTGGGCGTGCAAACGCTCCGCCGCCTTGGCTTGGGCACTGACCGACACGACCTCGCTGTCCAGCACCTCGGCCAGCTCTTCAGTGTTGGGTTTGATCAGCCAGGGTCCCGCTTTCAGCGCAGCACGCAATGCATCGCCGCTGGTGTCGAGGGCGACGTTCAGCCCCAGTTGCTTCAAGCGCAAAATCAACGCCTGCAACCACTGCGCGCTGACGCCCAACGGCAAGCTTCCGGCGACAACCACCGCATCGTGCCCAGGGGCAATCTGCTCCAGTCGATCCAGCAATGCCTGCTGCGCCGCTTCGCTGACCTGCGGCCCCGGCCCGTTGATGTCGGTGATGCGGCCGTCGCTTTCCGCCAGTTTGATGTTGCTGCGGGTTTCCCCGGGAACGCGGATGAAGGCATCGACAAAACCGCGTTTGGCGAACAGCGTTTCGAACGCTTGCAGGTTGTCTTCGCCAAGAAATCCACTGACGGTCAACTGATGCCCGAGGTCCGCCAGCACTTGCGCCACGTTCACGCCTTTGCCGGCGGCGTGGGTGTGCATCACGTCGCTGCGGTTGACCTGGCCGGCTTCAAGGCGCGGCAACTGCACGGTCAGGTCCAGCGCCGGGTTGAGGGTCAGGGTGAGAATCCGGGCCATTACAGGGCCTCCACTAGTGCGCGCACTTCATTGGCGCTGCCCACGGCCAGGGCCTGTCGGGCAAGGGTTTGAGTCTGAGTGAAGCCCAGTTCGCGAATCCGCGCCTTGACCTCGGCAATGCTGCGCGCCCCAACGCTGAGCTCGTCCACCCCGAGGCCGACCAGCACCGGCACCGCCAGCGGGTCGGCCGCCAGCTCACCGCACACACCGACCCATTTGCCGTGGGCATGGGCCGCGCGCACGGTGATGTCGATCAGTTGCAGCACCGCCGGGTGCAAACCATCGGCCTGGGCCGACAGCGTCGGATGGCCACGGTCGATGGCCAGGGTGTATTGCGTCAGGTCGTTGGTACCGACGCTGAAAAAGTCGACTTCTTTGGCCAGCACCGGCGCCAACAATGCCGCCGACGGCACTTCGATCATAATCCCCAGTTGCAGGTCGGCAACCGGGATTTCCAGGCGCAGACGTTCGGTCATGTCACGGGCCTGGCGCCATTCATCAACGCTGCCGACCATCGGGAACATGATCCGCAGCGGACGGTTGTCGGCGGCCCGCAGCAAGGCGCGCAGTTGCGCTTCCATGATCTGCGGGCGCTGCAAGGTCAGGCGAATGCCGCGCACGCCGAGGAACGGGTTTTCTTCCTGCGCAATCGGCCAGTACGGCAGCGGTTTGTCGCCACCGACATCGAGGGTGCGCACCACCAGCGGCCGCCCGGCCAGACCGTCGAGGACGCGACGGTACTCGACTTCCTGAGTCGCCTCGTCGGGCGCTTGCGGGTGGGCCATGAAAATCAGTTCGGTGCGCAACAGGCCGATGCCTTCCGCGCCCTGCTCCACCGCGCCAGCCACACCGGCGCTTTCACCAATGTTGGCGAACACTTCGACGGCGTGGCCATCGCGGGTCAATGCCGGTTGATGACGCTGCTCGGCGGCGGCCTTCAAGCGTTGCTCACGGGTATCGCGTTCGGCACTGGCGCGCTGCAAGGTCGCCGCGTCAGCGTCCACATGCAGACGACCACGCTGACCATCGAGCAGCAACGGCGTCCCCGGCGCCAACAGCAACACGCCGGGGCCGGCGCCGACCAGTGCCGGAATGCCCAGGGCCCGGGCGACAATCGCACTGTGCGCGGTAGCGCCACCACGGGCGGTGAGAATCCCCGCCACGCGCGCCGGATCGAGACGTGCGACGTCGGACGGGCCGACCTCGTCCATCACCAGAATGTACGGTTGATCCGGTTCGCTCGGGGTTTCGATGCCACTGAGTTGCATCAGTACCCGACGCCCGATGTCGCGCAAGTCGGCAGCGCGCTCGGCGAGCAAGGCATCCTGCAACGCTTCCTGCTGCCGGGCCGCCGCTTCAATCACGGCCATCCACGCTGCCTCGGCGCTTTCGCCCTGCTTTAGGCGCGTGTCGACCTCATCGGTCAGCTCCGGGTCGTCGAGCATCTCTTGGTGGGTAATGAAAATTTCGCGAATGGCTTTGCTTTTGCTGCGCTCGATCAAGCCCTGGATGTCTCGGCGCACCTGCGCCAGCGCGTGCTGGAGACGTTCACGCTCGATGGCGGCGGACTCACCGCGCAACGGGTAATCAATGGTTTGCAGGACTTGAATATGCGCCGGACCGATGGCGATGCCCGGTGCGGCGGCAATCGCCTGGACCACGCTGCCCGATTTCGGGGCGAGGATCACTTCGGCCATATCGGCAACGACTTCGCGTGCCTGGCTGACTGGCGGCAGCGGTTCGACTTCTTCTCCGAGACCTTCTTCGATGGCTGCCAACAAGGCCGGCAACGCATCAGCCGCAATGCCCGGCTCGGCGATGATTTCCAGTACCTGCCCGCGACGGGCACCGAGGCTGAGCAACTTGCTCAAGCTCTTCACCGACACCGCACTGTCGTGGCCATCGACAATGCGCACGCGGATTTCGCCTTCAAAACTTTTTGCCAGTTGCGCGAGGATTTTCGCCGGGCGCGCATGCAAACCGTGGGCATTGGCCAACGCAATTCGTGCGCTGGGCCAGTCGGCGGGCACTTCACCACCGAGCACTTCGAGGACTTTGCGGCTGCTGGTGGCGCGCCCCAATTCATGGCCACGCCCTTCGATCAACAACGCGCACAGGCGTTCGAGCAGGGCTTGATGGGCCTCACCGAGGCTGGCCAGGCAGAACAGTCCATTAAGGGGTTGGCCGAGGTAACGCAGCGGTTTGTCCGGGGTGACGAAGGCCAGGCCCGGACGCTTCACCGTCTGCTCGCTGTGCAGCCACCACAGGCCATCGCCCAGGGGCAGCGCTTCAACCTGCTGCAGCACAGCGGAGAAACCGTTGCTCACGCATTCGGCCTGCCGCAACAAACGCGCGCCGCGCCAGACCAGCTCCTCGAAATCTTCGGCCGCCACACCGAGGCCGATCATCTGCGCATCCAGCGCCAGTTCCTGCGGCGCGCCTTGCAGCAACTTCAGCAAGGCTTCGGCGGAACCGGCGCGGCGCAGGGCCTGGCCCAGGTCAGTCTCGCCGAGGGCGCGGGTCAGCAATTGCAACAGGCGCAGATGTTCATCGGATTTGGCGGCGATACCGATCGCCAGGTAAACGACATGCCCGTCGCCCCAGTCCACGCCATCAGGGAACTGCATCAGGCGTACACCGGTGGTGAACACTTGATCGCGGGTTTCGGGCGTACCGTGGGGGATGGCAATACCTTGACCGAGAAAGGTCGAGCCCTGGGCTTCCCGTGCCTGCAAACCGGCGAGATAGCCCTCGGCAACCAGGCCGTCAACGACCAGATGCCGGGCCAGCAATTGCAGCGCTGCGGACTTGTCCACAGCCGACTGGCCCATGGAAATCTGCTCTACAGTGAGCTCGAGCATGCTTTCTCCTTTTTGGCGCCTTGGGGCACCAGGTATTGTTTTGAATGAATCAGCTCAGGCGCTTGGTCATCGCTTTTGGCGGTTTCACGGCAGAACCGGCCAAAGGCGCCTATAACGTAGAAAATACGCTTGCTGAAACGTTTAATCTAGATCGATTGGCACGTTACTCGATAATGTCCCATCCTTGAAGCCCAACTTGTCGGATGCGTTACGACAATGGTCGCCTGCCTGAATCGGTTAGGATTGACGAAAATGTCGAGGCAACCTCGAAAAAACAAGGAAACAGCGGGTTGAAACTCAGTGATATCGCCCAGTTGGCCGGTGTGTCCGTCACCACCGCCAGCTATGTCATCAATGGCAAGGCCGAACAGCAGCGCATCAGCAGCGCCACCGTCGAACGCGTGCGTGCGGTCGTCGAACAACATGGCTTCACGCCTAACCCACAAGCCGCCGGTTTGCGCAGCCGACACACGCGCACGTTGGGGTTCATTCTGCCGGATCTGGAAAACCCCAGTTACGCACGCATCGCCAAATTGCTGGAGCAAGGCGCGCGGGCCCGGGGTTATCAGTTGCTGATCGCCAGCTCCGACGATGCACCGGACAGCGAACGGCAATTGCTGCAACTGTTCCGCGCCCGGCGCTGCGACGCGCTGATCGTTGCCAGCTGCCTGCCGGCCGGCGACGACAGCTATCGCCAATTGCAGGCCAAGGGCATTCCGATCATCGCCATCGACCGGGTCATGGAACCCGAGCACTTCTGCTCGGTGATCAGCGACGACCGCGAGGCCAGCCTGCAGCTGACCCGCAGCCTGCTGGAGCCGCTGCCCAGGCAGATCGCGCTGATCGGCGCCCGCCCGGAGCTGAGCATCAGCCGGGAACGTACCGCAGGCTTCAAAGAGGCCCTCGCCGGATTCAATGGTGAGGTGCTGATCGAAGAAGGTGAGTCCTTCAGCCGCGAGTGCGGTAAACAATTGATGGAAGAGTTGCTGCTGCGCCTGGGCCATTTGCCCGATGCCCTGGTGACCACATCCTACGTGCTGCTTCAGGGCGTGTTCGATGCGCTGCATGACTTCCCGCTGAAAAACCGCCCATTGCGCCTCGGCACGTTCGGCGACACCCAGTTGCTGGACTTCCTGCCGCTGCCGGTCAATGCCATGGCCCAACAACACCAGTTGATCGCCGACAAGGCCCTCGCACTGGCCCTGGCGGCCATCGAGCAATCGGATTACCGGCCCGGCGTGCAAGCCATCGCACGGACGTTCAAGCAGCGTATTCTCCAGGATTGAACCGTGGAACTGATCGACACCCACACCCATCTGGATTTTCCGGACTTCGACGCCGATCGTCAGGCGCTGCTGGCCGAAAGCCGCGCCCTCGGGGTGCGACGGATCGTGGTGCTGGGAGTTTATCAGGCCAATTGGCAGCGGGTCTGGGAGCTGGTGCAGAGTGACCCCGACCTGCACGCTGCGTTCGGTTTGCATCCGGTGTACCTGGACGATCATCGCCCGCAACACCTGAGCCAACTCGGTGACTGGCTGACACGCCTGGCAGGCCATCGGCAACTGTGTGCGGTAGGCGAGATCGGCCTGGATTACTTCATCGAAACCCTGGACCGCGACCGCCAGCAGGCATTGTTCGATGCGCAATTGCAGCTGGCGGCGGATTTCGATCTTCCGGCATTGATCCATGTGCGACGTAGCCATGCGGCGGTGATTGCCACGCTCAAACGGTTTCGCCTGAAACGGGCCGGCATCATCCACGCCTTCGCCGGCAGCCAGGAAGAGGCGCGGGAATACATCAAGCTCGGCTTCAAGCTCGGCCTTGGCGGCGCCCCGACCTGGCCGCAGGCACTGCGCATGCACCGCGTGATCGGCGAACTGCCGCTGGAGTCGGTGGTACTGGAAACCGACTCGCCGGACATGGCCCCGGCCATGTTTCCAGGCCAGCGCAACAGCCCGGCACACTTGCCGGCGATCTGCGAGGCACTGGCGCAACGGATGGCGATCAGCCCGGAACAACTGGCGGCTGCCAGCACCGCCAACAGCTGCGCAGTGTTCGGCTGGTAATCAGTCGGCGTGAGCCCTGGCGGCTTCCAGGATCAGCGTCAGGTGCTGGCATCGGCGGAAATAACGGACCACCGCGAAGTACACGAATATGGCGATCAGCGAAACATTCAGCTGTTCGATGACGCTGAGCATTCCCAGCCACTCCATCACCAACGCCACCAGCAACGCGGTGCAGACCATCAACCGCAGGCTGGCGCGCAACAGCGAAAAAGAATCGAGCGACTTGAAGCGCTTGAACTGCTCCGGACAACGTAACTGAACGTGTTTCTGGCAGTGGGCACAGGCAAACGCTTCATTTATCGCAATGGCATTGAGTTGCCAGGGTTGAAGCAGCAATGTGCGCTGACAATGCGCACAGCACCCCTGAACTCCTGTTGTTGCAACAGACATAACCAAGTTCCTCCATGAAATAAGCCGCGTCACTCTTCCTTGATTGAAATCCAAAATCCAGCAAACGATGGGAATCAGGAGGGCTCCCACGCGGAAAGGGATAAAGTATTACGAAACTTTCCGACAGTACACCACAACCTGTGGGAGCGGGCTTGCCCGCGAAAGCGATCGTTCAGTCACATTAATGTTGGATGTGCCGCCGTCTTCGCGGGCAAGCCCGCTCCCACTGGGTCCCGAGGAGACATTCAAACCCGGAATGCACTGATCAACTGCTTCAACTCCACGACCTGGGCCGACAACGCCCGACTGGCATCTTCGGTCTGATGTGCACCTTCAGCGGTACGCTCGCCGGCGCGATTGATCTCGACGATGTTCTGGTCGATGTCGTGGGCCACGGCAGTTTGCTGCTCCACCGCGGCGGCAATCTGCTGGTTCTGGTCGACGATCATGCCAACCGCCCCCAGAATGTTTTCCAGCGCCCGCTGGACCTTTTCCGACTGCCCCACCGTGCCGCTGGCCATTTCATGGCTGGTGCCCATGGCCTTGACCGCCGCGCCGACACCGCCATGGAGCTTGGCGATCATCTGCTCGATTTCTTCGGTCGATTGCTGGGTACGCTTGGCCAGGGTCCGGACTTCATCGGCTACCACCGCAAAACCACGCCCCTGTTCACCGGCCCGGGCTGCTTCGATAGCGGCATTGAGTGCCAGCAGGTTAGTCTGCTCGGCGATACTCTTGATCACTTCCAGAACGCGGCTGATGGACTGGCTGTCGCTGGCCAGTTGATTGATCACCAGCACCGATTGATCGATCTCGCTGGCCAGCGCGGCAATGCTGCCTTGCTGAGACTCCACCAGACTGCGACCACTGATGGTCTCATCGTTGACACTGTGGGCACTGCTTACCGCCGCGGCGGCACTGCGCGCGACTTCCTGGGAAGTGGCCGACATCTGGTTCATGGCCGTGGCCACTTGTTCGATCTGCGTGCGCTGCCCGGCGACGGCCTGGTTGCTTTGCGCGGAAACGTTCTCCACTTGCCCGGCCTGACGCTCGACTTCGCTGACGGTCTGCCCCACCCGCTCGATCAGGTCATGGATTTTTTTCACCGTACCGTTGAACACCTCGCCCAACTCCCCCAGCTCATCGCGGCTGTGGGCGCTGAAGGTCACGGTCATGTCGCCGGCCGCCACCTTGTCCATCACCGCCCCAAGGCGCTTGAGCGTGGTGCGGGTCGAAGCATAGAAAGCGCCGTAGAGATAAAAGATCAACACAAATACGACTGACAACGCCACGGCCTGCAAGACCATGTGCGTGCGATTCTGCTCAAGCCGCTGCTGCAATTGCGGGCCGAGATACTTCAGGACCGCCTCGTTGAGTTGGTAAGTCTGATCCATCAGGGCGCTGACCTGATCGTAAAAGCCCTGCCACGGCGCATCGAGGGTATCGGCCATGACCACTTGTTCTTCGAACATCTCGCTGGCTTTCTTCAAGGATGCCCGGCTGCTATCGGCCTGAGCGGCCAGGGTATCGCGGGCGGCTTTGCTGGAACCCAAGGCGTCCTGCAACTTCAGGCCATATTCGGCCTGGAGCTTTTCAATCTGCGCCAGCAATTCATCGAAACGGGTACTCGAAGCCGAGTTGATGAAACCCTGCCCCAACGAGTAAGACCCCATTGCCCGACCTTCGCCCAGAATCTGGGTGACCCGTGGTGTGACGAGGGTGACGAGTTCGCTCAACTGGCGCATGTCGCTCTGGTTGTCGCGACTGAGGCCGGACTGGCTGGTGATGAGCTGGCTGAAAATCTGCGCGCTGCCCACCAGCTTGCCGATCAGGGCACTTTTGCTTTGCAGGGAGTTTTCCGTTTGCTGGGCCTTGAACGCGGAGATCATCTCATCGCGCTTGCCATCAAACACCGCGACCTGTTCCGGGTCGCTGGTCATCGCCGTCAGCCCTTGCAAGCGAGTCAGAATATTCTGCTCAAGCGCGCTGATTTTCGACTCGACATTGCCGGCCTTGCCGGACTGGCCGAGGCTGACATTGATCTGCACCAGGTTGTTCAGGGTTTCCAGATCGCGCCGTAACGCCAGGCTGCTGCCCAACAGATCCAGGCTCTGCAGTTCGATGCGCGTGCCCTGGAATTCGCGATAGGAGTCGCGCACCAGATAAAAGTTGGTCACCAGCATCGGCACCAGGAACAGTACGCTGATCAGACTGAACTTCATGCCGAAACTCAGGCGGTTCATCAGCGCGACAGCGGGATAGAGCAAGCTCTTCACTGGATGTCTCCCTTCGATTTCTTATTTTTTTTATTGGCAGGCGCAGACTGACAGCAGATAGCCACTATTCGGCGCTATCTCTGTATAACTTAAATCGGCAGGAGGTTTTGTAACTTAAGGTTAACGACAGGGCGAAGCACTTCAGGCAAGTGATCGCCCTGTGGCGAGGGAGCTTGCTCCCTCACCACAACGGCTCTGACTGCCGCCCTAATGCAGGACCGTCCACAACGCAAACCCGGCATACCAGAGCACCGCGGCACGCAGCAGCAGTTCCCAGATGCGGTCCAGGTTGTTGATACCTTCTGCGCCCGCCACCGGCGCCGGAATTTCACCGGCCACCAGCCCGACTTTCACGATCAGTTGCGCGGCGCTGATGTTCCAGTTCAGCAGTTCATGCAACATGACCCGGCTGACCGCGACAAAATTGCCGACCAACGCCAGGCTCGCCGCCAGCAGGCGCACCGGCACCCAGTCGAAGGCGTGACGCAGTTGCCCGGCGCGCTCGACCACCGCAGGGTTTTTCCCGTGCTCTTCGGCCAGTGCCAGCAGCCGATAACTCAGCGCCGCGACCGGTCCCAGCAGGAAGTACCAGAAAATAACCGCGAAAAAACTCTGGTAGGCCTCCCACAGCAAATGCCCTTCGACCTGTTCCAGCAGCTGCTCGCCACTGTCGGCGCAAATATCCAGATCGCGCTTGGCGACAAGGGCCGCGGCTTGCAGGTCCTCACGGCGCCAGGCATCGCGGAACGGCCCGAGATCGCCCAACAGATCACCGCGTCCGAGGCTGTAAATCACCACCAGCAAATGGATCGGCAGCGCCAGCAACCCGTAGGCCACCGGTTCGATGACCACCAGCAGCAAACCCAGCAACGCCACCGGCAACAAGACCATTACCGACAACACCAGCCATGGCCGACCCGAAAGTCGCGGGCTGGCTTCAAGCTTGTGCAGCTTCTGTATCCAGCCGCCGTCCCGTTGAACCCGATGGCGCAGGGCCGAGAACTTTTCTATCCACACCGCCAATAGCAATACCAGAAAACTCATTGCCCTTCCTCTTGTGCCAGAGCTGCACGATAGCGTGCCCAGTCGAATGCCGGCCCCGGATCGGTTTTGCGCCCGGGTGCAATGTCGCTGTGCCCGCAGATGCGCTCTGTGGTGATCGCCGTGAACGCCTGCTGCAGCTGGCGGGTCAGGGCTGTCAACGCGCTGTATTGCGCATCGGTGAACGGCAGATCATCCGTGCCTTCCAGTTCGATGCCCACGGAAAAATCGTTACAGGTTTCCCGTCCCTCGAAACTCGAGACACCCGCATGCCACGCACGCTCAAGGCATGAAACAAACTGGGTGACGGTACCATCACGCTCGATCAGAAAGTGCGCGGACACCCGCAAGTCCGCGATCCCTGCAAAATAGGGATGTTCGGTGACATCCAGGCGATTCTGGAAAAACTCCTGCACCTTGCCGGTGGCGAACTGCGCCGGCGGCAGGCTGATGTTGTGGATGACCAACAGGGAAATTTCGCCTGTGGGGCGCGCATTGAAGTTGGGTGAAGGGCAGACATGCACACCCTGAATCCAACCGCTCGCGGGGTCCAACTGCATACAGATTCCTTCAACGTCGACTGTGTTGGCACAGTATGCCGCGATAATCCCCCGGGACGCGATCACTTGCCGCGTTTGAGGCACTGGAGGTTGGCGATCTCAAACAGGCACCTGTTCGGAATCGACGGCCAACGCCGACAACGTCAGGGACTCGACCAAATGCAGGCACCAGCACCAACGTAACGCGCTGATGCCTTGGGTTGGTCGCTGACATGGCCCTATAATCGGACCACTTTGTTTGTGGAGTCCGTTATGCCGAACCTACATCTCGCCGATCTGACCGCCGAAATCGAAGCCAACGTGCGCCGTGCGTTGCGCGAAGACATTGGCAGCGGCGACATCACCGCGCAGTTGATCCCGGCCGAACGCCTGGCCAAAGCCACCATCATTACCCGCGATGCCGCCGTCATCAGCGGCACCGCCTGGGTGGATACCGTGTTTCGGCAACTGGACCCACGGGTGGCGGTGCACTGGCAGGTTGCCGACGGTGAACGGGTTGCGCCCAATCAGGTGCTGTTCCACCTCGAAGGCCCGGCGCGCTCACTGCTGACCGGTGAACGCAGTGCCCTGAACTTCCTGCAATTGCTCTCCGGCGTGGCGACTCGCGCACAATACCTGGCGGACTTCGTCGCCGAGACTCAGGTCAAGCTTCTCGACACCCGTAAAACCTTGCCAGGGCTGCGCCTGGCGCAGAAGTACGCCGTGACCTGCGGCGGTTGCCACAACCACCGCATCGGCCTGTATGACGCCTTCCTGATCAAGGAAAACCACATTGCCGCCAGTGGTGGCATCGCGCAGGCCATCGCCGCCGCGCACAAGATCGCCCCGGGCAAACCGGTCGAGATTGAAGTGGAAAACCTGGAGGAACTGAAAGAAGCGCTGGCGGCCGGTGCCGACATCATCATGCTCGATGAACTGAGCCTGGACGACATGCGCGAAGCCGTGCGCCTGAATGCTGGCAAGGCCAAACTGGAAGCCAGCGGCGGGATCAACGAAAGCACGTTGCTGCCGATTGCACAGACCGGGGTGGATTACATTTCGATCGGTGCGATGACCAAGGATGTGAAGGCGGTCGATCTGTCGATGCGCCTGAGTCTCTGATCACACGGATGTGAGTTGCCAAAACTGTAGGAGCGAGCTTGCTCGCGATGTACCTGAGAGCGCCATGTTTAACCAGTAAACACGCGTTATCGTTAACGACCATCGCGAGCAAGCTCGCTCCTACATGAGTGTCAGACCACCAAATTGTTCATCTCGCAGTACTCTTCCCACTCGACGCCCAACACCTCGGCCGCTTCTTTGTGCAGCTTCAGGCGTTCTGCCTCGTACTCCTCCGGCGTTGAGGTGTACTTGAGCGTCAGTTCCCACGGCTGCAAGCCCTGGGCCTCCGCCTCGTCCTCGAACGCCCACTGGATCTGGTCTTTCTGATCATCGGGACTCAAGTCCTTGATCTCGTCCATCAGCTCGGGGGCATCCAGCACGTATTTCTTCAGCGCTTCTTCGTGTCGGGCTTCTTGGGTCAATTCTTTAACGGTCATGGCGTTCTCGCTGATCTGGGAATGGAAGATGGATCTGGATCTTCAAGGATCTCTCTGACACAAAAACCGGCTTAAACCCGGTTCATCTGGCCTTCAGAACCATTCTGGATCATCTGAAAACTGCTGGGCGGTGCTCAGGCAGGCTCCGAATATAGGACGTTTGGCTGGGGATTTACATGGCTCTTTACATCATTCCCACAAAAAGCGGTGTACACGAGAACCAACGGGCCTTGGGAACATAAATTGAACGCCGAAGTCATAGCGATGTGCCATATCGGCACTTCACAAGGAATCTCGGTGATGCGCAGCTTTTCGAAGTTTTCGTCTGTTCTGTCCGCGACGGTGATGACAACCTTGCTGGGGGCCCTGGCGCTGCCGGCAACCGCACTGGCCAGTATTGAATTGAGTAGCGGTTATACGTCCTCCGGCGACAAAATCACGGTCATTCACAATGAATACGGCAAAGACGTACTCGTCAGAAGCGATTACAGCCTCGACGATCTGAAAAAAATGCAGGACACGATCGACAATCAGACGCGGCAGATCGAAGAGTTCAAGCGCAACAGCGGTTCCAGCTCAAGCTCCAGCAGCAAGGAAATCGACGAACTCAAGCGCACGGTGGCCGAGCAGGAGCGCGAACTCGATAACCTCAAGCGTACCGTCGAGGAGCTGAGCAGAAAGGTGAAATAACCGAGGGGGGATATGGTGCCCGAGACAGGAATCGAACCTGCGACCTTCGCGTTACGAGTGCGCTGCTCTACCGGCTGAGCTACACGGGCGGTGGGCTAAAACTAGCACTGAGTTTCGACTCCAGCAACTTGTGGCGAGGGAGCTTACTCCCGCTCGGCTGCGCAGCAGTCGTAAAACAGCGGGGTCGCTTCGCAACCCGGCGGGAACAAGCGCCCTCGCCACAACAAATTTCACGCTCAGTTTTTTCCTGCACACAGCAAAACGCCCCGAACCAGTCGGGGCGTTTTGTTGTTCAGCGGTTAGCGCGGGGGTAATTAAACGCCCGAAGCCTTGGCTGCTGCCACGTCTTTGATGGACAGCTTGATACGGCCGCGGTTGTCCACGTCCAGTACCAGTACTTCCACTTCCTGACCTTCTTTCAGAATGTCGGTCACTTTCTCAACGCGAGCGTCGCTCAGCATGGAGATGTGAACCAGACCGTCCTTGCCCGGCAGGATGTTGACGAATGCGCCGAAGTCGACGATGCGCTCAACCTTACCGACGTAGATCTTGCCGATTTCGGCTTCAGCGGTGATACCCAGAACGCGCTGACGTGCTGCTTCAGCCGCTTCCTTGGTTTCGCCGAAGATCTTGATCGAACCGTCGTCTTCGATGTCGATCGAAGCCTTGGTCTCTTCACAGATTGCACGAATGGTCGCGCCGCCTTTACCGATGACATCACGGATTTTGTCGGTGTCGATCTTCATCGCGATCATGGTCGGAGCGTTGGCCGACAGTTCGGTACGCGACTGGCCAATGATCTGGTTCATCTGACCGAGGATGTTCAGGCGCGCTTCCAGGGCTTGGCCCAGAGCGATCTCCATGATTTCTTCGGTGATGCCCTTGATCTTGATGTCCATCTGCAGCGCGGTGACGCCTTTGGCGGTACCGGCTACCTTGAAGTCCATGTCGCCCAGGTGGTCTTCGTCACCCAGGATGTCGGTCAGGACGGCGAACTTCTCGCCTTCTTTAACCAGACCCATGGCGATACCGGCAACCGGAGCCTTCATTGGAACGCCAGCGTCCATCAGGGCCAGGGAAGCACCGCAAACGGAAGCCATCGAGCTCGAACCGTTGGACTCGGTGATTTCCGAAACAACACGGATGGTGTACGGGAACACGTCAGCGGCAGGCAGCATGGCCGAAACCGAACGACGGGCCAGACGGCCGTGACCGATTTCGCGACGACCAGCGCCACCCATGCGACCACATTCGCCCACCGAGAACGGAGGGAAGTTGTAGTGCAGCATGAACGGGTCTTTTTTCTCGCCTTCCAGGGTGTCCAGCAGCTGTGCGTCACGGGCGGTGCCCAGCGTCGCGACTACCAGGGCCTGGGTTTCGCCACGGGTGAACAGTGCCGAACCGTGGGTCTTCGGCAGAACGCCGACTTCGATGTTCAGCGGACGCACGGTGCGAGTGTCGCGACCGTCGATACGTGGCTTGCCGTTTACGATGTTTTCGCGAACGGTGCGGTATTCGATTTCGCCGAAAGCCGCTTTGACTTCACTGGAAGAAGGCTGGCCTTCTTCACCGGACAGCTTGGCAACGACCTGATCCTTCAACTCGCCCAGGCGAGCGTAACGGTCGGCCTTGACGGTGATGGTGTAAGCCTGGGAGATCGCTTCGCCGAACTCGGCACGGATAGCGCCCAGCAGTTCGGTGGCTTCAGGCTGTGGAGCCCAGGTCCAGGTTGGCTTGGCAGCTTCGGCAGCCAGTTCTTTAACGGCGTTGATCACAACCTGGAACTCGTCGTGAGCAAACAGTACCGCGCCCAGCATCTGGTCTTCGGTCAGCTCTTTGGCTTCCGATTCAACCATCAGCACAGCGTCCGAAGTACCGGCAACGACCATGTCCAGGCTCGAAGCAGCCTGTTGCTCGTAAGTCGGGTTCAGCAGGTAGCCGGTGCTTTCGTGGAACGCAACGCGGGCAGCGCCGATCGGGCCATCGAAAGGAATGCCGGAGATGGCCAGGGCAGCCGAGGTACCGATCATCGCGGCGATGTCCGGATCGGTCTTCTTGCTGGTGGAAACAACGGTGCAGACAACCTGCACTTCGTTCATGAAGCCTTCTGGGAACAGCGGACGGATCGGACGGTCGATCAGTCGGGAAGTCAGGGTTTCTTTCTCGGAAGGACGGCCTTCACGCTTGAAAAAACCGCCAGGGATCTTACCGGCAGCGTAAGTCTTTTCCTGGTAGTGAACAGACAGAGGGAAGAAGCCCTTGCCTGGATCGGCTTGCTTGGCACCGACTACGGTCACCAATACGCTGACGTCGTCGTCAACGGTGACCAATACTGCGCCGGAGGCCTGACGGGCGATACGGCCAGTCTCGAGGGTAACGGTCGACTGACCGAACTGGAATTTTTTGATTACCGGGTTCACGGTGTCCTACCTTCTTTGTGGCTCTTGGGGGAACTGGTTTCTTGCGAAATTCTTGGGCAACGCCGGGAATCGGCCCGACCGGTTGTCCGGGGTGCACTCACACAGGTAAAGCAGACATCCAGATAAAACTTGAGGCTGGAAGCCTGCCATGCGCTGGCGGGAAACCCGCTGACGCACGACAGACAACCAACCTCTAGCGCAATCGCTATTAGCGACGCAGACCCAGGCGAGCGATCAGAGCGCTGTAACGGCTCACGTCCTTGCCTTTCAGGTAGTCCAGCAGCTTACGACGCTGGTTAACCATGCGGATCAGACCACGACGGGAGTGGTGGTCTTTACCGTTGGCCTTGAAGTGACCTTGCAGTTTGTTGATGTTGGCGGTCAGCAGTGCAACTTGCACTTCTGGCGAACCAGTGTCACCAACAGCTTGCTGGTAGTCAGCTACGATTTGAGCTTTTTCTTGAACGTCGAGAGCCATGAGGCAATCCTTTTATCAGGAAACTGTTTCAGAAAAACAGTTTCAACAGGCCAGGGACAAATCCCTGTATCTAAAAATGAGTAGTGACCGTGCCTGTTGACAGCCACCCTCGCCAGCCTGCTGTTACACAGACTGGTTCCGGTCATTCTGACCGAATCAGTCGACGCGGCGCGATGCGCCCGTCTTCGCTCACTTCACCGATACCGATGAAGCGACCATTGTGATCCTGTACCCGCACCATGCCGAACTTCGGAGCATCCGGGGCACGCACCGGCTGGCCGTTGAGCCAGTAGAACGCGCTCGCTTCCGAGAACTGCAACAGTGGCCAATCGAGCAGGCCGCTGTCCGATGGCATCAGGAAGCGATCGACCGCCTCGTTGCCGCCTTCGGCATGTACTGCTTCCAGCTCTTCCAGGGTAACCGTCTGCGCCAGGGTGAATGGCCCGGCCTGGGTACGTCGCAGTTCTGCAACGTAAGCGCCACAACCGAGTTGCTCACCGATATCCTCCACCAGGGTACGGATATAGGTGCCTTTGCTGCAATCCACCGCCAGCCGCGCAGTATCACCTTCGAAGGCCAGCAATTCCAAGCGCGTAATAGTAACAGAACGCGGTTCGCGCTCCACTACTTCGCCAGCACGAGCCAGCTTGTACAGCGGCTGGCCATCACGCTTGAGTGCCGAGTACATCGGCGGTATCTGACTGATTTGGCCACGAAATTTCGGCAATACAGCCTCGATGTCGGCGCGACCAACGGTCACCGGACGTTCCTGCAAAACTTCACCTTCGGCATCCGCCGTCGTGGTGGTTTTGCCCAATTGCGCCAGGGTTTCATAACCCTTGTCGGAATCGAGCAGATATTGCGAGAACTTGGTGGCCTCGCCAAAGCACAGCGGCAACACGCCGCTGGCCAAGGGATCGAGACTGCCGGTATGACCTGCCTTTTCGGCATTGAGCAACCAGCGAACCTTCTGCAAGGCCGCGTTGGAGGTGAACCCCAGCGGCTTGTCGAGCAGGATTATGCCGCTGACGTTACGACGGATACGTTTGACCTGAGCCACCGATTACTCCTTGGTGTCTTCGGCTTCTGCCGCAACCGGATGCT
The DNA here is from genome assembly GCF_059422645.1 of Pseudomonas sp. GW821-FHT01C01. Taxonomy (NCBI): domain Bacteria; kingdom Pseudomonadati; phylum Pseudomonadota; class Gammaproteobacteria; order Pseudomonadales; family Pseudomonadaceae; genus Pseudomonas; species Pseudomonas sp. GW821-FHT01C01. The sequence continues at coordinate 18,453 of NZ_JBWKXF010000014.1, forward strand.
GATTGTCTTCAGCCACTGCGCGCTCGATCAGGGCCGACAGGTGCGCACCACGCACGACGCTTTCGTCGTAGTGGAAGTGCAGCTGTGGAACGCTGCGCAGTTTCATCTCACGGGCCAGCTGCATGCGCAGGAAACCGGCGGCAGAGTTGAGCACCTTGATGCTTTGTGCGATTTCTTCGGCGCTGTCCTGCCCCATCACGGTGATGAAGATCTTGGCGTGACCGACGTCACGGCTGACTTCCACTGCGGTAATGGTGACCAGGCCGACGCGCGGGTCTTTGACTTCACGACGGATCAGTTGTGCCAGCTCGCGCTGCATCTGATCGCCGATACGCTGGGTACGGCTATATTCTTTTGCCATGTCTTGTTACCTGTTACTGCCCCACGGTGAAACCCGCAAGGTCTGAAAGCGGCAAACGCCCGGCCTGACAAAAGCCAGACCGGGCGTTGCGTTTAGAGTCCTGGTGACGAGTTGCGCATTTGCATGCGGCGACCCGTCACGGCTCTTGAAGTACGCGAGTTAGAGGCTGCGAGCAACCTGCACCTTCTCGAAGACTTCGATCTTGTCACCGACCTTGACGTCGTTGTAGCTCTTCACGCCGATACCGCATTCCATGCCGGCACGTACTTCGGAAGCGTCATCCTTGAAGCGGCGCAGGGATTCCAGCTCGCCTTCGAAGATAACGATGTCTTCACGCAGTACACGGATTGGACGGTTACGGTGAACGACACCTTCGATAACCATGCAACCGGCGATCGCGCCAAACTTCGGCGAACGGAACACGTCACGCACTTCGGCGATACCCAGGATGTTCTCGCGAACATCGCTGCCGAGCATGCCGGTCAGGGCTTTCTTGACGTCTTCGATGATGTCGTAGATCACGTTGTAGTAACGCATATCCAGACCTTCCTGCTCGACGATCTTGCGCGCGCCAGCATCGGCACGCACGTTGAAGCCGAACAGTACAGCGTTGGAGGCCAGTGCCAAGTTGGCATCGGATTCGGTGATACCACCGACGCCGCCACCGACCACACGCACTTGCACTTCGTCGTTACCCAGGCCGTTCAAGGCGCCGTTCAACGCTTCCAGCGAACCACGGACGTCGGATTTGAGGACGATGTTGAGCGTCTTCTTCTCTTCCTGCCCCATGCTTTCGAAGATGTTTTCCAGCTTGCCGGCGTGAGCACGAGCCAGTTTGACTTCACGGAACTTGCCTTGACGGAACAGAGCCACTTCACGGGCTTTCTTCTCGTCGGCAACCACGCTCATTTCGTCGCCGGCATCCGGAGTACCGTCCAGGCCGAGGATCTCGACAGGGATGGCAGGACCGGCTTCCTTGATGGCTTTGCCGTTCTCGTCGAGCATGGCGCGAACACGGCCATAGTTCGAACCGACCAGGACCATGTCGCCCTGGCGCAGCGTACCGTCCTGAACCAGAACGGTAGCTACCGGGCCGCGGCCCTTGTCCAGACGGGATTCGACCACGACACCACGGCCAGGAGCCGAAGGCGTAGCCGTCAGTTCCAGAACCTCGGCTTGCAGCAGAACGGCTTCGAGCAGTTCGTCGACACCGGTACCCATCTTCGCCGAGACCGGTACGAATGGAGTGTCACCACCCCACTCTTCCGACGTCACGCCGTGAACCGACAGTTCGCTACGGATGCGATCGAGATCGGCGCCCGGCTTGTCGATCTTGTTCACCGCGACAACCAGCGGAACGCCAGCAGCCTGAGCGTGCTGAACAGCTTCGATGGTCTGCGGCATCACGCCGTCGTCCGCTGCAACCACGAGGATCACGATGTCGGTTGCCTTCGCACCACGGGCACGCATCGCGGTAAACGCGGCGTGACCAGGGGTATCGAGGAACGTCACCATGCCACGGTCGGTTTCAACGTGGTATGCACCGATGTGCTGGGTGATGCCGCCGGCTTCGCCTGCTGCAACCTTGGCACGACGGATGTAGTCGAGCAGGGAAGTCTTACCGTGGTCAACGTGGCCCATTACGGTCACGACCGGCGCACGGGAAACTGCCTCGCCTTCAAACTTCAGGGACTCGGCCAGGGAATCTTCCAGGGCGGTGTCGCTGACCAGGGTCACTTTGTGGCCCAGCTCTTCGGCAACCAGTTGAGCAGTTTCCTGATCGAGTACCTGGTTGATGGTCGCTGGAGTACCCAGTTTGAACATGAACTTGATGATTTCAGCGGCCTTCACCGACATCTGTTGAGCGAGATCGCCAACAGTGATGGTTTCGCCGATCTTCACTTCGCGCACGACAGGGCCGGTTGGGCTCTGGAAACCGTGAGCGTTGCGCTTCTTCAGCTTGGCCTTGCCGCGACCACCACGACGGAAGCCATCGCTTTCTTCGTCGGTAGTACGTGGAGCAACGCGTGGAGCCGGCGCCTTTTCCTTGACCGAAGCACGATGCGGAGCGTTTTTGCGCTCGCCATCGCCGCCACCGCGACGACTGTTGTCGTCGGCACGTGGCTTGTCCGGACGACGCTGTTCGTCACGCTTGCGAGTGTCGGCCGCAGGAGCCGGGGCAGCCGCCACAACCGGAGCGCTTTCGCGCACAGGCTCGGCCACTGCGACAGGCGCTGCGACAGGTTCGGCAGGAGCGGTCTGCGCAGCAGCAGGCTGGCGGCGCGCTTCTTCTTCGGCGCGACGCTTGGCTTCTTCTTCAGCCTTCTGACGTGCAGCATTTTCTACTGCGCGACGTTCATCCAGTTCACGCTTGCGCTCGGCTTCGATTTCTTCCGGGCTGCGCTGTACGAAGACTTTCTTCTTGCGTACTTCAACGCTGATGCTTTTGCTGCCAGCAACCCGCAGGGTGCTGGTGGTTTTACGCTGCAGCGTAATCTTGCGTGGTTCTTCCACTTTCGCCTTGTGGCTGCTTTTCAAGTGAGTCAGCAACGATTGCTTCTCACTGTCAGTCACATGTTCTTCGGCGGCGGTGTGCGGCAGACCTGCCTCACGCATCTGCTGCAACAGGCGCTCTACCGGTGTTTTGACCTCATCGGCCAGTTGTTTCACCGTGACTTGCGTCATGCACTTCTCTCCTCAGGCCGCGCCTAATTACTCGAACCAGTGGGCTCGGGCGGCCATGATCAACTTGCCGGCACGATCATCGTCAATGCCGTCGATGTCGAGCAGGTCGTCAATAGACTGCTCGGCCAGGTCTTCGCGGGTAATTACGCCGCGCACCGCCAGTTCCATCGCCAAATCCTTGTCCATACCCTCAAGCGAGAGCAGGTCTTCGGCCGGATGGGCGTCTGCCAGCTTTTCCTCAGTAGCGATGGCTTTGGTCAACAAGCGATCCTTGGCACGAGCGCGAAGCTCGTTGACGATTTCCTCGTCAAAGCCGTCGATGTTGAGCATTTCTTCCAACGGTACGTAGGCAATCTCTTCCAGGCTGGTGAAGCCTTCATCAACCAGCACCTGAGCCAGCTCTTCGTCGACTTCCAGCTCGTCGATGAAGTTGCGCAGGATGTCGCCGGTTTCTGCTTGCTGTTTAGCCTGGATGTCCGATTCGGTCATCACGTTCAGGGTCCAGCCAGTCAACTGGCTGGCCAGACGCACGTTCTGACCACCGCGACCGATGGCCTGAGCCAGATTGTCTGCGCCAACGGCGATGTCCATTGCGTGGGCATCTTCGTCAACGATAATTGCCGCAACCTCGGCCGGGGACATGGCGTTGATCACGAACTGAGCCGGGTTGTCGTCCCACAGAACGATGTCAACACGCTCACCGCCCAACTCACCCGACACTGCCTGGACGCGCGAACCGCGCATACCGATGCAAGCGCCTTGCGGGTCGATGCGTTTGTCCTTGGAGCGAACGGCGATCTTGGCGCGCGAACCCGGATCACGGGACGCAGCCATCACTTCGATCAGGCCTTCGGCAATTTCCGGCACTTCGATGCGGAACAACTCGATCAGCATTTCCGGCGCGGTACGCGACAGGATCAACTGCGGGCCGCGGTTCTCGGTGCGGATTTCCTTGAGCAGCGCACGCAGGCGCACGCCAACCCGGAAAGTTTCGCGAGAAATGATGTCTTCACGGGCCAGCAACGCTTCAGCGTTGTTGCCCAGATCGACGATCACGTTGTCGCGGGTGACTTTTTTCACGGTGCCGGAGATGATTTCACCCAGGCGCTCGCGGTAAGCGTCAACAACCTGAGCGCGCTCGGCTTCGCGTACTTTCTGCACGATGACTTGCTTGGCAGTCTGTGCAGCAATGCGCCCGAACTCGATGGATTCGATTTTCTCTTCGACAACGTCACCGACCTTGGCGCCAGGATGCGTTTCGGCAACCTTGCTCGGCCAGGTTTCGATGGCCGGATCGTCCAGATCTGCTTCCTCGACGACCGTCCAGCGACGGAAAGTCTCGTAAGCGCCAGTGTGGCGATTGATTTCCACACGCAGATCAACTTCGTCTTCAAAACGCTTTTTGGTCGCAGTAGCCAGAGCCAGCTCCAGCGCTTCAAAAATCACGTTTGCCGGTACGCCCTTTTCATTGGATACCGACTCAACAACCAGCAGTACTTCTTTGCTCATCGTACGCCTCGCCTTTCGCAAGCCATTGGATCCGCGGGATCCGCAGTATCTGGCACGCCTCAGTCAAAACTGGGAATAATGTTGGCCTTGTCGATCATATCGATCGGCAACAGGAACTCATGGTCTTCTACTTGCACCACGACATCCTGCTCTTCTACGCCGCGCAGAAGGCCCTGAAAGTTGCGTCGTCCTTCAAAAGGCGAGCGCAGCTTGATCTTCACTTGTTCACCGGCAAATTTTGCAAACTGCTCAAGAGTGAACAGCGGGCGTTCCATGCCAGGCGAGGAAACTTCAAGGGTGTATTCAACGGCGATTGGATCTTCAACATCCAGCACACCGCTGATCTGACGGCTGACGATGGCGCAATCGTCCACCAGCACGCCGCCTTCTTTATCGATATAAACGCGCAACATTGAGTGGCGACCCTGGGCCGAAAACTCAATACCCCAGCATTCATAGCCTAGGGCCACGACCACCGGGGCCAGCAAGGCCTGCAACTCTTCTAGCTTGCTCGACACCTGAACCCCCTAGTGCATGTATGTGCATGCTATGCAAAATAAAAAAATGGGCTAAACGCCCATCCTTGAAACGCCGTCGAACAGCGGCGTTGAAAGTGTCCAGCTAACAAAAAGCCCCTTAAAAGGGGCTCCTTAAACTGGTTGCGGGGGCCGGATTTGAACCGACGACCTTCGGGTTATGAGCCCGACGAGCTACCAGACTGCTCCACCCCGCGACAAAGCTGGGGCGGAAGTATACGACCGATCCCCTACAGGGTCAATGTAACCTTCCACCTGCAAGAAAGCCCGCAACAGCGGGCTCTCCTGACTAATTGGTACCGAGAAGGGGACTCGAACCCCTACACCCTATGGGCACAACCACCTCAAGGTTGCGTGTCTACCAATTCCACCACCTCGGCAATACTACGTTTGAAACCCTTCTTACTTCTGCTCTTGAGCTGGAGGCACGTCAGTCGCTGGAGTAGCCGACTTTTGCTCTTGAAGCACCGGGACATCATCAGAAGCCGGTTGTTGCTTTGGCACTTCCAGTACCGCCGGGTTTGGGAGACCTACTTGAGTCAGCTGGTGAGCCTTCTCTTTAGCAAAGTAACCTAACCCCAAGCTGGTTATGAAAAAACCTGCGGCAAGTATAGCAGTAAACTTACTAAGAAAGGTAGAGGAACCTTGGCTTCCGAACACAGTATTTGAAGCACCTGCTCCGAAAGACGCGCCAGCGTCCGCACCCTTACCCTGCTGCAGCAAAACCAGAGCTACTACGCCCAATGCACCCAGCAGATGAAAAACGACTACGACTGTTTCCAGCATTTTTTCAGTTTCCCGCGGCGCGACAAATCGCACCGAACTCATCTGCATTCAGGGAAGCCCCACCAATGAGACCCCCATCGATATCCGGCATGCCGAACAGTTCGACCGCATTGGCCGCCTTCACGCTGCCGCCGTATAGAAGCCGCACACCTTGCGCGACCTCAGAATTCTCTGCCGCCAACTGGGCGCGAATGGCTGCGTGCACATCCTGCGCCTGCTGTGGCGTTGCAGTCAGTCCGGTGCCAATGGCCCAGACCGGTTCATAAGCGATCACTGCCTTGGCAAAGGCACCGACACCCAGCTCCTCAATGATACTGCCCAGCTGACGCGAGACAACCTCAAGAGTCTTTCCGGCTTCACGCTGCTCAAGGGTTTCCCCTATGCACAACACCGGAACCAAGCCGCATGCCTGTGCCGCTGCGAACTTGCGGATCAGCATTCCGTCCTGCTCGCCCATAATCTGGCGGCGTTCGGAGTGCCCGACAAGCACCAGGGAACAACCTGCATCCACCAACTGACTCGGCGCAACTTCACCGGTCAACGCACCTTGCCCGGACTCCACCGCAGAATTCTGCGCGCCGACCGAAATCGACTTTCCTTTCAAGCCATCAATCACTTGATTGATATGCAGGAAAGGCGGGAATACCGCTACATCAACACTGCTCGGCAAGGCCAAGTCACGAAGGCCGTTGATCAGCTCAGCGACGCTGGCGCGGGTACCGTGCATCTTCCAGTTACCAGCTACCATAGGGCGACGCATGCTGTACCTCGTCGGTCAAAGTGGGCGCAGATGTTACCCAACACAATCAAGGCTGGCAAGCCGAATTCAGGCAGAAACTTCAGTAACCAGTTTTGCCAGCTCTTCGGCATAGCCACGAACCTGCGTTTCGTCCTCGCCCTCGACCATCACACGCACCAGCGGCTCGGTTCCGGACTTGCGCAACAGCACGCGCCCCCGACCTGCCATGGCCTTGGTCACACGCTCGCTGGCTTCCTTGACCGACGGATGATCGAGAGGGCTTGCGCCGCCGCCGAAACGCACATTGATCAACACCTGAGGGCACTTGCGCAGCGCCTGCCGGGATTGCGCCAGGCCTTCGTCACGCGTGCGCAGCGCCATCAACACCTGCAGCGCCGCAATGATTGCATCACCTGTAGTGGTATGGCTGAAGCACACGATGTGCCCGGAGTTCTCACCACCTACGATCCAGTTGCGCTCCAGCAGCTCGGCAATGACGTAGCGGTCACCGACATTGGCACGCACGAATGGAATACCCAGATCAGCCAGGGCCAGCTCCAGCCCCAGGTTACTCATCAAGGTTCCGACCACGCCGCCCTGCAGCTTGTTGCGCTCATGCAGATCACGGGCAATGATGAACAGCAATTCGTCGCCATCCACCACCGCCCCCGTGTGATCGACCATCTGAACGCGGTCGCCGTCACCATCAAACGCGATACCCAGATCGGCGTGCTCAGCCACGACGGCAGCCTGCAGCTGCCCCATATGGGTCGAACCGCAATTGTCGTTGATGTTCAAACCATTCGGCTGCGCCGACAGTACGACGACTTCAGCACCCAACTCGCGGAACACGCTCGGCGCCACTTTGTAAGTCGCACCGTGAGCGCAGTCGATCACGATTTTCAGACCCGAGAAGCTAGTGCCGGTCGGCACGCTGCTCTTGCAGAATTCGATATAGCGTCCCGACGCATCGTTGATTCGCGACACCTTGCCGATCTTGCTCGATTCCACCACGGTCATTGGCGTATCAAGCAATTCTTCAATCATCAGCTCGACTTCATCCGGAAGCTTGGTGCCCTTGCCGGAGAAGAACTTGATGCCATTGTCATCATGCGGATTGTGCGACGCACTGATGACGATGCCAGCCTCGGCATGAAAGGTGCGCGTCAGGTATGCAATCGCCGGGGTCGGCATCGGCCCCAAAAGCATCACATCGGCACCTGCCGACGTCAGCCCTGCTTCAAGTGCCGACTCGAACATGTAGCCGGAGATCCGAGTGTCCTTACCCACCAATACCTTGCAGGCACCCATCTTGCGGAACGCCATGCCTGCAGCCCAGCCGAGCTTGAGCATGAAATCAGGAGTAATCGGGTACTCACCGACGCGTCCACGAATACCATCGGTGCCAAAATATTTTTTGCTCATAAGTGCTCCATCATTCTTATTCGGCTGATTCCACTGCGGCGATCATCCGGACCACATCCACTGTTTCGGCTACATCATGGACGCGCAATATACGCGCACCTTTCGCCGAAGCCAGCGCCGCGAGCGCCAAACCACCATACAGTCGGTCTTCCACCGGACGATTCAATGCCTGACCAATCATGCTCTTTCGCGAAACCCCGACCAACAGGGGCCGCCCCAAGGCATGCAGGGCTTCCATATGTTTGAACAAGCTCAGGTTGTGCTGCAAGGTCTTGGCGAAGCCGAATCCGGGGTCAAGAATGATCCGCTCAGCTGGAATACCCGCCATTGAACACTGATGCATGCGCTCGGCGAGAAACTCACCGACTTCCCTTGTAACGTTCTGATACTGCGGATTGTCCTGCATATCGCCTGGTTCTCCCAGCATATGCATCAGGCAAACCGGTAGTCCGGTGGCTGCCGCTGCATCCAGCGCGCCATCGCGACGCAACGAACGCACATCATTGATCAACCCGGCACCCAGGCGAGCAGTTTCACGCATGACCGCTGGCGTGGAGGTATCGACCGAGATGATGACGTCCAACTCGCGACTGATGCGCTCGACAATGGGCGCTACGCGCTCCAGTTCCTCCAGTGGCGACACCGCCCTGGCCCCAGGACGAGTGGATTCGCCACCGACATCGATCAGCGTCGCGCCGGCCGCCACCATGGCCTCGGCGTGGCGCATGGCCGCGTCGAGCTGGCTGTATTGGCCACCATCGGAGAAAGAATCAGGAGTGACATTGAGAATGCCCATGACATGCGTCTGGGCCAAATCAAGAACCCGGTTGCCGCAAGGCAACCGGGTCGAGGACTGAACAGAAGTCATTTCAAACCTTATACGTCAGCAGCAGGACCGCCGATCGGCGTTTCCGGACGCTCATCCTGCACCACCGGAGGGGTGCCGGAAGTACCCGTGCCACCCGACCAGTCGCGCGGCTCACGAGGCGTACGACCCGCCATGATGTCGTCGATCTGCTCGGCATCGATTGTTTCGTACTTCATCAAGGCATCAGCCATCGCATCGAGCTTGTCACGGTTGTCCGTGAGAATCTGCTTCGCCGTGCCATAGCACTGATCGATGATACTGCGCACTTCGGAGTCGATCAGCTTGGCTGTTTCGCCGGAGAAACTTGCATTCTGACCACCACCACCGCGACCGAGGAACACTTCTCCCTCTTCTTCGGCATACATCAATGGACCGAGTTTTTCCGAAAGGCCCCACTTGGTCACCATGTTCCGCGCAATCTGGCTGGCGCGCATGATGTCGTTGGAAGCACCGGTGGTCACACCATCGAAGCCCAGGGTCATTTCTTCAGCGATACGACCGCCGTACAACGAGCAGATCTGGCTGATCAATGCACGCTTGGACAGGCTGTAACGATCTTCTTCCGGGAGGAACATGGTCACACCCAGCGCACGACCACGCGGGATGATCGACACCTTGTACACCGGATCATGCTCAGGCACGACACGTCCCACAATGGCGTGGCCCGCTTCGTGATAAGCCGTGTTCTGTTTTTCTTTCTCGGACATGACCATGGATTTGCGCTCGGCGCCCATCATGATCTTGTCTTTCGCCAGTTCGAATTCTTTCATCTCGACGATGCGCTTGCCGGCACGGGCAGCGAACAACGATGCCTCGTTCACCAGGTTGGCCAGATCGGCACCCGAGAACCCTGGAGTACCACGAGCGATCACGGCCGGAGCCACGTCGTCGCCCATCGGCACTTTGCGCATGTGAACCTTGAGAATCTGTTCGCGACCACGGATGTCTGGCAGACCTACCACAACCTGACGGTCGAAACGGCCCGGACGCAGCAGCGCAGGGTCCAGCACATCAGGACGGTTGGTGGCGGCAATCACGATGATGCCGTCATTCATTTCAAAGCCGTCCATCTCGACCAGCAACTGGTTGAGAGTCTGCTCGCGCTCGTCGTGACCACCACCCATGCCGGCACCACGATGGCGACCGACAGCGTCGATCTCGTCGATGAAGATGATGCATGGAGCGTGTTTCTTGGCCTGCTCGAACATGTCACGAACACGGCTGGCACCCACACCGACGAACATTTCGACGAAGTCAGAACCGGAAATGGTGAAAAACGGTACTTTGGCTTCGCCGGCAATGGCCTTGGCCAGCAAGGTTTTACCGGTACCCGGAGGACCGACCATCAGCACACCGCGAGGAATGCGACCGCCCAGGCGCTGGAACTTGCCCGGATCACGCAGGAACTCGACCAGCTCGCCGACTTCTTCCTTGGCCTCGTCGCAACCGGCAACGTCAGCCAGGGTAGTTTTCACCTGATCTTCGGAGAGCAGGCGCGCCTTGCTTTTACCAAAGCTCATCGGCCCACCCTTGCCACCTGCACCGCCCTGCATCTGCCGCATGAAGAACATGAACACGGCAATGATTACCAGGATCGGGAAGCTGGCGACCAGGAGCTGGGTCCAGATACTTTGCTGTTCAGGCTGCTTGCCTTCGACCACAACGTGGTTATCCACCAGATCGCCGATCAGGCCGTTGTCCTGGATCGCCGGGCGAATGGTCTTGAAGCTGTCGCCATCGTTGCGTTTGCCGGTAATCACGTAGCCATCAACCGCCACGCGCTCGACCTTGCCATCCTTGACCTGCTGGATGAAGTCGGAATAGTTGAGGGTTTGCGGCTCGTTAGGACTGGAGAAGTTGTTCATCACCGTCACCAGGACAGCCGCGATGATCAACCACAGGATCAGATTCTTTGCCATATCGTTCAATTAACTACCCTCTGAAGCAAGCTCCGCTACTGACGCGCGCTTCGCATGATATTCACCGGCCTAACTTACTACATTACCTACGACTTGGCAGGCGCCGTCTGTAACCCTTTGTGAAACACTTCCTACACAATATTCGCTAATTCTGACAAGGCGTAATACAAAAATCCTATCACCCTGATCGAAAACTCACTCATCCCTCACTGCGTCCGCGGAAACCACGGCCCAGCAGGTACTGCTCGCGAGAACGGTCGCGCGACGAGGTCGGCTTGCGCATCTGGACCTTCTCGAACTGCTGGCGAACGCTTTTGTGGAACTCGTCGAAGCCTTCACCCTGGAAGATCTTGATCAAAAAATCACCACCAGGCTTCAACACCCTAGTCGAAAGATCCAGTGCCAACTCGCACAGGAACATCGCTCGCGGCATGTCTACGGCGGGTAATCCACTCATATTGGGGGCCATATCGGAAATCACAAGGTCTACTTCCTTATTTCCGACGGCCTCGAGGATCTGAGCCAGCACGGCATCCTCGGTAAAGTCGCCCTGAATGAAGGTCACGTCCGGGATGCTGTCCATTTCCAGAATGTCAGAAGCGATCAGTGTCCCCTGCCCGCCAATCAGACGACTGGTCACCTGGGACCACCCACCGGGGGCCGCACCAAGGTCGATTACGCTCATTCCAGGGCGGATCAGACGATCCTTTTCCTGGATCTCCAGCAGTTTGTAGCTGGCGCGGGAACGGTACCCGTCTTTTTGTGCCATTTTGACGAATGGGTCGTTGAAATGTTCTTGCAGCCACTTAAGGCTTGTCTTGGAACGGGCCACGGGATACCTCGGAAGTAAAACGGGTCGTGATTAACTGGGCGGTCCCGGACTCGCTCGGGTAAACTGGCCGCCGCTTTTTACAAGATCAGACGCAGGGGTCAGATTATGCCGCTCACTCAAGAGCAGAAGAAACAGTACAAATCCATTGGCCACCATCTGAAACCAGTTTTGATTGTGGCAGACAATGGTTTGACTGAAGGTGTGTTAGCCGAACTTGAACGCGCTTTGGCGGATCACGAGCTGATCAAAATCAAGCTCAACATCCTCGATCGCGAATCGCGCCTGGCGTCCATTGCAGAACTCTGCAAGGTCGGCAAAGCGGACCTGGTTCAGGTCATCGGCAAGATGGCACTGATCTACCGCAAGAACTTCAGCGTCAACAAGCAGCTGTCGAACGTCCATCGCTTCAAGTGATGACAAGGGTCAAGGGTGTGCTTCGCGCACCCTGCCACTCCATCCCGGCACTGGCTGCAACACCAGTACAACCCCGGTAAAGCCCAGAACAAGATAGCTGAACGCCTGCCAACGCACGGCATCCGGCCAGCCGAAACGCACCGCGAAGTACATCGCGCACGCATACAGCGCCATCAGCAACAGTTGCCCGCGAATATCCCGCCATAGACTGGCAAGGCCCTCGGCCTTTATCAGCACCAAAGCCTGGAATACCAAACACGCCGTAGCGAACCCCACTACCAGCGTATTGAGCGTGCCTGCGATTTCGTCGATCAGTAGCGGCGCCAGGCCAATTCGTCCCAGCACCGGCAACAGACCGATTTGCAATAGCCACAAGCCGCCGACCCACAACATCTGGGTCAGTTGCCAAAGCATGGCGCCCGCACGAAACGGGCGCCGGCCTTCAGATGTGGCGGACTTCGACAATCTCGTACTCGATAACGCCGCCAGGCGTTTTGACTGCAACCACATCACCCTCTTCCTTGGCAATCAAGGCGCGGGCAATCGGCGAGCCGACAGAGATCTTGCCGAGCTTGATGTCAGCCTCGTCCTCACCAACGATCTGGTAAGTCACGCTTTCATCGGTTTCGACGTTGGCGATTTCGACGGTTGTGCCGAAAATCACCTTGCCGCTGTGAGGAATGGTCGTCACATCGATAACCACCGCATTCTGCATGCGGCCTTCGATATCACGGATCCGTGCCTCGACCATACCCTGCTGCTCACGGGCAGCGTGGTATTCGGCATTTTCCTTCAAGTCACCCAACTCGCGGGCCGTACCGATGTCCTGGCTGAGCTTCGGACGAACGACCTTGGTCAGGTGAGTGTGCTCTTCTTCCAGGGCGCGAGCGCCCTGAACGGTCATTGGGTACTTCGTTATGCTCATGCCTTCAATCCTGCGTGTAGATCCTGCAAGCGGCGCACGGTCTTCTCGGGACCGAACTTCAGCGCTTCGCAGATGGCTTCGCCAGCAGCAATGGTGGTGGTGCAATAAATCTTGTGCTGCAGGGCATTACGACGAATGGAGTACGAATCAGCGATCGACTGACGACCTTCGGTGGTGTTGATGATCAGCGTGACTTCGTCATTCTTGATCATGTCGACCACGTGCGGACGACCTTCGGTCACCTTGTTCACACGGCGCACTTTCAGGCCCGCCGCCTCGATCAGCTTGGCAGTACCGGCAGTGGCAACCACTTCGAAGCCCAAGTTGATCAGATCACGGGCCACGCCCGCAACCAGTGGCTTGTCGTCGTCACGCACACTGATGAACGCAGTACCGCCGGTCGGCAGCACTTCGCTGGCACCCATCTGAGCCTTGGCGAACGCTTCACCGAAGGTGTCGCCAACGCCCATCACTTCACCGGTGGACTTCATCTCTGGGCCGAGGATCGGGTCAACGCCAGGGAATTTGGCGAATGGGAACACCGCCTCTTTCACGCTGTAGAAGTTCGGAATGATTTCCTTGGTGAAACCCAATTCTTTCAGGGTTTTACCGGCCATCACGCGAGCAGCGATCATCGCCAGGGAAACACCAATGCACTTGGACACGAACGGTACGGTACGGGAAGCGCGCGGGTTGACTTCGATGACGTAGATGTCTTCGCCTTGCAGAGCCAACTGAACGTTCATCAGGCCGACCACACCCAGTTCCAGGGCCATTTTCTTGACCTGTTCGCGCATCTCGTCCTGGATGTGCGCCGGCAGCGAGTACGGCGGCAGCGAGCAAGCGGAGTCACCGGAGTGAACGCCGGCCTGCTCGATGTGCTGCATGATCGCGCCGATTACCACGTCCTTGCCGTCGCAAACCGCATCCACGTCCATTTCGATGGCGCAGTTGAGGAAGTGGTCCAGCAGCACCGGGCTGTCGTTGGACACTTGAACCGCTTCACGCAGGTAGCGCTTGAGTTCTTCTTCTTCGTAAACGATTTCCATCGCACGACCGCCCAGTACGTAGGACGGACGCACCACCAGCGGGTAGCCGATCTTGGCAGCAGCGCGAATCGCTTCGTCTTCGCTGCGCACGGTGGCGTTTGGCGGCTGACGCAGGTTCAGGCGCTGGACCATTTGCTGGAAACGCTCGCGGTCTTCGGCACGGTCGATGGCGTCAGGGCTGGTGCCGATGATTGGCACGCCAGCGGCTTCCAGGGCACGCGCCAGCTTCAGCGGGGTCTGGCCGCCGTACTGGACGATCACGCCTTTTGGCTTCTCGACGCGGACGATTTCCAGTACGTCTTCCAGGGTAACCGGTTCGAAGTACAGACGATCGGAAGTGTCGTAGTCGGTGGAAACGGTTTCCGGGTTGCAGTTGACCATGATGGTCTCGTACCCGTCATCGCGCAGGGCCAGTGCCGCGTGTACACAGCAGTAGTCGAACTCGATGCCCTGGCCGATACGGTTCGGACCGCCACCCAGGATCATGATCTTGTCGCGACCCGATGGTGCGGCTTCGCACTCTTCCTCGTACGTCGAGTACAGGTAAGCAGTATCGGTGGCGAACTCGGCGGCGCAAGTGTCGACGCGCTTGTAGACCGGGAAGATTTCCAGCTTGTGACGGTGAGCGCGCAGGCTCTTCTCGGTCACACCCAGCAGCTTGGCCAGGCGCATATCGGAGAAGCCTTTGCGCTTGAGGCGGAACATCAGATCGCGGTCGATGCTGGTCAGGCCCAGGGTCTTGACCTTCTCTTCTTCCTTGATCAGATCTTCCATCTGCACCAGGAACCAAGGATCGATCATGGTCATGCCGAAGATGTCTTCAACACTCATGCCGGCACGCATTGCGTCCGCCACGTACCAGATACGCTCGGCGCCCGGCACGGTCAGCTCGCGCTTGAGTACGCTCATGCTTTCCGGATTTGCCAGATCAACCTTCTCGTCCAGACCGCAAACACCGACTTCCAGGCCACGCAGGGCTTTCTGCAGGGATTCCTGGAAGGTACGGCCGATGGCCATGACTTCACCCACCGACTTCATCTGGGTGGTCAGGCGCGCATCAGCCTTGGCGAATTTCTCGAAGGCAAAGCGTGGCAGCTTGGTGACGACGTAGTCGATGGACGGCTCGAAGGACGCCGGAGTCTTGCCACCGGTGATGTCGTTCGACAGTTCGTCGAGGGTGTAACCGACAGCCAGTTTGGCCGCGACCTTGGCGATCGGGAAACCAGTGGCTTTCGAAGCCAGTGCCGAGGAACGCGATACACGCGGGTTCATCTCGATCACGACCATGCGGCCAGTGTTCGGGCAGATACCGAACTGAACGTTGGAACCGCCGGTTTCCACGCCGATCTCGCGCAGTACCGCCAGGGAGGCGTTACGCAGGATCTGGTATTCCTTGTCGGTCAGGGTCTGTGCAGGAGCCACGGTGATCGAGTCACCGGTATGCACGCCCATCGGGTCGAAGTTTTCGATGGAGCAGACGATGATGCAGTTGTCCTTCTTATCGCGGACAACCTCCATTTCGTATTCTTTCCAGCCGATCAGCGATTCGTCGATCAGCAGTTCCTTGGTCGGCGACAGGTCCAGACCACGGGCGCAGATTTCTTCGAACTCTTCACGGTTGTAAGCGATACCGCCACCGGTGCCGCCCATGGTGAAGGACGGACGGATGATGCACGGGAAGCCGAGCTTCTCGAGGACCGCGTTGGCCTCTTCCATGCTGTGGGCGATGCCGGAGCGCGGGCACGCCAGGCCGATGGACTTCATCGCCTTGTCGAAACGCGAACGGTCTTCAGCCTTGTCGATGGTGTCAGCGTTGGCACCGATCATTTCTACGCCGAACTTCTCCAGAACGCCTTCGCGCTCCAGGTCCAGTGCGCAGTTCAGGGCGGTCTGGCCACCCATGGTCGGCAGCAGCGCGTCCGGACGTTCTTTCTCGATGATCTTGGCAACGGTCTGCCACTTGATCGGCTCGATGTAGGTGGCGTCGGCCATGGCCGGGTCGGTCATGATGGTGGCCGGGTTGGAGTTCACCAGGATGACGCGGTAACCCTCCTCGCGCAGGGCTTTACAGGCCTGGGCGCCGGAGTAGTCGAATTCGCAGGCCTGGCCGATCACGATCGGGCCAGCGCCGAGAATCAGGATGCTTTTAATGTCTGTACGTTTTGGCATGGGTTTGTCACTCAAATCCGCAGGTCAGTCGGCAAGCCGTCTTGTTCAATCTCTGAAGACTTGAGGGGGCCACCGGTGCGGGGCCACCCTCAAGCTTTGCAACATCAGGGCGAGCGATCAGCGTCGCTTGGCCATCTCGTTGATGAAGCGATCGAACAATGGCGCTACGTCGTTCGGGCCAGGGCTGGCTTCAGGGTGACCCTGGAAGCTGAAGGCGCTCTTGTCGGTACGCTCGATACCTTGCAGGGTGCCGTCGAACAGCGATTTGTGGATCGCGCGAACGTTGGCCGGCAGGGTCTCTTCGTCTACGGCAAAGCCGTGGTTCTGGCTGGTGATCATCACCACGCCGCTGTCCAGGTCCTGGACGGGGTGGTTGGCGCCGTGGTGGCCGTGACCCATTTTCAGGGTCTTGGCGCCGGAGGCCAGGGCCAGCAGCTGGTGACCGAGGCAGATACCGAAGACCGGGATCTCGGTTTCCAGCACATCCTTGATCGCCTGGATAGCGTAGTCGCAAGGCTCCGGATCACCAGGACCGTTGGACAGGAACACGCCGTCCGGCTTCAGCGCCAGCACATCGGCAGCAGGCGTTTGAGCAGGCACGACGGTCACGCGGCAACCGCGCTCGACCAGCATGCGCAGGATGTTCACTTTGACGCCGTAGTCGTAGGCAACCACGTGGTACGGCAGCTCGGAGGCTTCGATGGTTGCGTGGCTGTCGGTTTTCAGATCCCAGACAGTCGAGCGCCACTCATAGCTTTCCTTGGTGCTGACGACTTTCGCCAGGTCCATGCCTTTGAGGCCCGGGAAACCCTGGGCGGCAGCGATGGCGGCCTCTTCGGAAATGTTGTCGCCGGCCATGATGCAGCCGTTCTGCGCGCCTTTTTCACGCAGGATGCGCGTCAGGCGGCGGGTGTCGATACCGGCGATGGCCACAACATTGTTGGCCTTCAGGTAGTCGGACAGGGACATCGTGTTACGCCAGTTGCTCGCCACCAGTGGCAGGTCACGGATGACCAGGCCGGCAGACCAGACGCGGTTGGACTCGGCGTCTTCCGGCGTGGTGCCGGTGTTGCCGATGTGCGGGTAAGTCAGGGTAACGATTTGTTGGGCGTAGGAAGGATCGGTAAGGATTTCCTGATAGCCGGTCATTGCGGTGTTGAACACCACCTCACCAACGGTCTGACCGTCGGCTCCAATGGCTTCGCCGCGAAAAATGCTGCCATCAGCAAGGGCGAGTATGGCTGGCTTAGTCAAGAAGACCTCCCGTAAATAAAGCCTGAAAGGGCGATCGCAGGTTGTAAAAAAGCGGAGTGACGTATGGACACGTCACCCCGCTTCTTCACTGAATTATTCTGCGCGCTTTTAGTGGACACACTAAAGCTGTAGCTTACAGAAAAAGGCATTTTTGGTCTACCGCCAATGAGCCTTAAAGGCTGGAGAATGCGACAGGACGTCGCTTGGCGGAACAAAACCGGGCTCAAACGCTGTGCGCGAGCCCGATTTCGGGTGCATCTTAACGCAGGTCGAGCACGTCCTGCATGTCGTAAAGGCCAGGCTCGCGCCCATCCAGCCACAACGCCGCACGTACCGCACCCTTGGCGAACGTCATGCGACTGGACGCCTTGTGAGTGATCTCGACACGCTCGCCATCGGCAGCGAACAGCACGGTGTGATCGCCAACGATGTCGCCGGCGCGCACGGTGGCAAAACCGATCGTCTCGCGCTCGCGAGCGCCGGCCTGACCCTCACGACCGTATACGGCCACTTTCTTCAGATCACGCCCCAGCGCATCGGCAATCACCTCACCCATGCGCACGGCAGTGCCGGACGGCGCATCGACCTTATGCCGATGATGAGCTTCGGTGATTTCGATATCGACATCGTCACCCAGTACGCGAGCTGCCGTGTCGAGCAACTTCAGGCACAGATTGACCCCGACGCTGAAGTTAGCCGCGAAGACAATCGGAATGTCCTTGCCCGCGTCCGCCAACAACTGCTTTTCTTCAACACTGAAGCCGGTGGTACCGATGATCATCGCCTTGCCGTGCTTACGGCAGAAAGCGAGGTTCTTCAGGGTCACCGTCGGGTGCGTGAAGTCGATCAGCACGTCGAACTCATCAACCACCCGATCCAGATCGCCGGACAGCGGTACGCCGATACGACCCAGCGCAGCCAACTCGCCAGCATCCGCGCCGACCAGCGTGCTATCAGGACGATCCACTGCCGCCGTCAGCCCGGCGCCCGGTGTCTGGTGCACCGCTTCAATCAGGGTCTTGCCCATGCGCCCGGCGGCGCCCATCACTGCAATACGTCGCATGCCTGTCTCCTTACAAATCGCCGAAGAAGCGCTTCACGCCTTCGAACCAACCGGTGGTTTTCGGCGAATGGCTGTTATCGTCCGCCAGCGAACTGCGGAACTCCTCGAGCATTTCACGCTGGCGACGGCTCAGGTTGACCGGAGTCTCGACCGCCACACGGCACATCAAGTCACCGGCACCGCCACCACGCACTGGCGCGACACCCTTGCCACGAACACGGAACTGCTTGCCGGTCTGGGTTCCCTCGGGGATCTTCAGCTTGACCCGGCCATCAAGGGTCGGAATCTCCAGCTCGCCACCCAGCGCCGCATCGACGAAGCTGATTGGCACTTCGCAAAACAGGTGCTTGCCGTCGCGCTGGAAAATCGAGTGCTCACGCACGTTGATCACCACGTACAGGTCGCCAGTCGGACCACCATGAGCGCCCGCCTCGCCTTCGCCGGACAGACGAATACGATCACCGGTATCGACACCGGCCGGCACTTTCACCGACAGGGTCTTGTACTCTTCGACACGACCTTCGCCATGGCAGGAATCGCACGGATCGGAAATGATCTTGCCCTGGCCATGGCAGCGCGGGCAGGTCTGCTGCACCGAGAAGAAGCCTTGCTGCATGCGCACCTGGCCGATGCCGCCGCAAGTCGGGCAAGTCACCGGAGAAGAACCTTTCTTGGCACCAGAGCCATCGCACGGCTTGCAGTTGACCAGTGTCGGAACGCGGATGTTCACGGTCGTACCGCGTACCGCTTCTTCCAAGTCCAGTTCCAGGGTGTAGCGCAAGTCACTGCCGCGCTGGGCACCACCACGGGAACCGCCGCGACCGCCACCGAAGAAGTCACTGAAGACATCGCCAAAGATGTCGGAGAAGTTCTGACCACCGAAACCGGCACCGCCGCCACCCATGCTCGGGTCGACACCGGCATGGCCGTACTGGTCGTACGCCGCGCGCTTGCTGGAATCCGACAGCACTTCGTAGGCCTCGTTGGCCTCCTTGAACATCTCTTCCGACGCTTTGTCATCGGGATTACGGTCCGGGTGGTGCTTCATCGCCAGGCGACGGTAGGCCTTTTTCAGGTCTGCTTCGCTTGAGCCACGCTCAACACCCAACACTTCGTAATAGTCACGCTTTGCCATAAGTCTTTGCACTCTTAAGGACGTCCGACACAACCCTCCTGAGTCTGCCGAACTCGTTGAGCCCCAATACAGGCCCGGACCCAACTCACGTCAATTCAACGATCCTGGTCTTTGATTCGATGCGGTACTTGCGGCTCGAAAAGCAGGAGCATTTCCGGCCATACCACCAACATCCGAACTTCGTCGCATGCTGTAAAAATTCGCGTATTCCAGACACGCCAACGCGGGAGCAAGCTCCCGCGCGGCGACATCCTACCAGTCACCGCCTAAAGGCAGTCAACCGGCCGACCAACAACTTACTTGTGGTCTTTGACTTCTTCGAACTCGGCGTCGACAACGTCATCAGCCTTTTCAGCCGATTCAGCGTGCGGTGCCGCGCCTTCAGCAGGCTGAGCCTGTTCGGCGTACATCTTCTGCGCCACTGGAGCGGAGACTTTCGACAGCTCTTCAACCTTGGCGTCGATAGCCGCCTTGTCGTCGCCTTTGACGGCGGCTTCCAGGGCAACTACGGCTGCCTCGATTGCGGTCTTCTCTTCAGCAGTCACTTTATCGCCGGCATCAGTAACCATTTTGCGCGTCGAGTGAACCAGTGCATCACCCTGGTTACGGGCAGTGGCCAGTTCTTCGAACTTGCGGTCTTCCTCGGCGTTAGCCTCGGCATCACGCACCATGCGCTCGATTTCTTCGTCGGACAGACCGGAGTTGGCCTTGATCACGATCGACTGAGTCTTGCCGGTAGCCTTGTCCTTCGCACCTACGTGCAGAATGCCGTTGGCGTCGATGTCGAAGGTCACTTCGATCTGCGGCACACCACGTGGAGCTGGTGGAATGTCAGCCAGGTCGAACTTGCCCAGGGACTTGTTCTGTGCGGCTTGCTTACGCTCGCCCTGCAGCACGTGAATGGTCACAGCGCCCTGGTTGTCGTCGGCAGTCGAGAACACTTGCGATTTCTTGGTAGGAATCGTGGTGTTTTTCTCGATCAGCGCGGTCATCACGCCACCCATGGTTTCGATACCCAGGGTCAGCGGGCTGACGTCGAGCAGCAGAACGTCTTTCACGTCACCTGCCAGTACCGCGCCCTGGATAGCAGCACCCATGGCAACCGCTTCGTCCGGGTTGACGTCTTTACGAGCTTCTTTGCCGAAGAACTCGGTTACCAGCTTCTGAACCAATGGCATGCGGGTCTGACCGCCCACCAGGATCACGTCGTTGATCGCGCCAACGTCGATACCGGCATCTTTCATCGCGATGCGGCAAGGTTCGATGGTGCGCTGAACCAGGTCTTCCACCAATGCTTCCAGCTTGGCGCGGGAGATCTTCACGTTCAGGTGCTTAGGACCGGTGGCGTCTGCAGTGATGTACGGCAGGTTCACGTCGGTCGACTGGCTCGAGGACAGTTCGATCTTGGCTTTTTCAGCGGCTTCTTTCAGGCGCTGCATAGCCAGCGGGTCGCCCTTGAGGTTCATGCCGCTTTCTTTCTTGAATTCGTCGACGAGGTAGTCGATCAGACGAATGTCAAAGTCTTCACCGCCCAGGAACGTGTCACCGTTGGTGGCCAGTACTTCGAACTGGTGCTCGCCATCGACTTCAGCGATCTCGATCACGGAAACGTCGAAAGTACCACCACCCAGGTCGTAAACGATCACGGTGTGATCGCCCTTCGCCTTGTCCATACCGTAAGCCAGAGCGGCAGCGGTCGGTTCGTTGATGATGCGCTTCACGTCCAGACCGGCGATGCGGCCGGCGTCTTTGGTGGCTTGACGCTGGCTGTCGTTGAAGTAGGCCGGAACGGTGATCACCGCCTCAGTCACGGTCTCGCCGAGATAGTCTTCGGCGGTCTTCTTCATTTTCTTCAGGATTTCAGCCGAGATTTGTGGCGGTGCCATTTTCTGGCCGTTCACTTCAACCCAGGCGTCGCTGTTGTCAGCCTTGACGATCTTGTAAGGGACCATCTGAATGTCTTTCTGCACGACTTCTTCGTCGAAACGACGACCGATCAGACGCTTCACCGCATACAGGGTGTTGTGCGGATTGGTCACAGCCTGACGCTTGGCCGACTGGCCAACCAGAATTTCGCCATCGTTGGCGTAAGCGATGATCGACGGCGTGGTACGCGCGCCTTCAGCGTTTTCAATAACTTTTGCCTTGCCGTTTTCCAGCACGGAGACGCAGGAGTTGGTAGTCCCCAGGTCGATACCGATAATTTTGCCCATGTTCACTCTCCCGAAACTTTGGATTTGGTTGCCGCAGAAGTGGTGGCTAACTGCGGTAGCACTTAAACGCTTGACTTATAAATGGGGGCCTTGCGGCGGATTTCAAGCCTGCTCGTCAATCGAAGGCGAAACCGGCGCAGGCGCCTTGCTGACCACGACCATCGCCGGGCGCAGCAGGCGACCATTGAGCTGATAGCCCTTCTGGAACACCTTCAAAACGCTGTTCGGCTCAACATCGGCGCTTTCCTGCATGGCCATCGCCTGATGGTGAACGGCGTTGAACGGTTCGCCATGCGGATCGATCGCTTCAAGCTGATAACGCTTGAGGGTGTCGTGGAACATTTTCAGGGTCAGCTCGATGCCTTCGCGCATCGGACGGATGCTTTCGTCGTCCGGGCTGGACAGTTCCAGGCCGCGCTCCAGGCTGTCGACGATCGGCAGCAGGTCGCTGGCGAATTTTTCCAGCGCGAACTTGTGAGCCTTCTCCACATCCTGCTCGGCGCGACGGCGGACGTTCTGCAGATCGGCGGCTACACGCAAAGCCTGATCCTGAGCGCCTGCCAGTTGCTCTTCGAGCACTTGTACACGAGCCGCCAGGTCTTCACCCGAAGTCTCGGGCGCCTGGTTGGCGTCTGGGTTTTGCGTATCCACTGTCTGTTCGTCAGCCATAGATTTCTCCTTTCAATATCGTCCGCGAGCTCAACTCGCGCTTCTGCCCAGCTATATGGGGCCGCAAAATCCGGCTTCAAGGGGGGCCGATGATTAACCCTACAAAAAACAACCGCATTGTCATTCCCTCTCGCGATAAGGGTTTTGTCGGTCCAAGCGAATCGAGCTAACGAGGGGCATTGTCAGCCAGAAACAAAACACTGTATAAATAACCAGACCTAACACCTGGGAGCGGCCCATATGCTGGTGCACCTGTCCGTACACAACTACGCCATCGTTGAACATCTCGATCTCGAACTCGATCGCGGGATGAGCGTTATCACCGGGGAAACCGGCGCGGGCAAGTCGATCATGCTCGACGCGCTGGGCCTTACCCTGGGTGATCGCGCCGACAGCGGCGTGGTCCGCCCCGGCGCCGACAAGGCCGATATCCTGGCCACCTTTGATCTGGCCGACATTCCGGAAGCCAGTGCCTGGCTGGCTGAACGCGACCTCGAAAACGACGGCCCGTGCATTCTGCGCCGGGTGATCACATCCGAAGGGCGCTCGCGTGGCTACATCAACGGTACGCCCTGCCCGCTTGGCGATCTCAAGGCGCTGGGCGAACTGCTGATCGACATTCACAGCCAGCACGAACACCAATCCCTGCTCAAGACCGATACCCACCGTCGCCTGCTCGATGAATATGCCGGCGCGACCGACCTGGCCAGACAGGTTCAACTCGCCGCCCAGCGCTGGCGCCAGACCCGCCAGGAACTGGAGCGACTCTCCAACTCCGGCGACGAGCAACGCGCCCGCCACCAGTTGCTCAGCTATCAACTCGAAGAGCTGGAAAACCTTGGCCTTGGCGACAACGAACTGGAGCAACTGGAACAGGAACACAAAAACCTGACCAACGCCGAGACCCTGCTGGGTATCTGCCGGCAAGTCGTCGAGCAATGCAGTGAAAGTGATTCCGGGAATGTCCTGAACGCCCTCACCGCCAGCCTCAACCGCCTATCGAGCGTGAACAGCTCGATCGGAGCACTGGGCGAAGCCAGCAGCCTGTTGACCAGTGCACAGATCCAGGTTGAAGAGGCCGTGGGTGAACTCAACCGCTTCCTCGACAACTTCGACGCCGACCCGTCGCGCCTTCAATACCTCGAAGAACGCCTCGACGCGATTTATACCCTGGCGCGCAAACACCGCATCCAGCCGACCGAAGTTGCCGAGATGCAACAGAAACTGCTGGATGAAATCGAGACCCTGAACGCCAATGACGAATCCATCGAGCGCCTGAGCGATGAGCTGTCGTCCTATGCCCGGCACTATCAGGAAAAGGCCCGGGAACTGAGCGATCTACGGCATCAAGCGTCGAATAGCCTGGCCAGCGCCGTGGAACAGGAAATCCAGCGACTGGGCATGCCCGGTGGCCGTTTCACCATTGAACTGCGCCCGAACAGCAGCGACGAACTGCTGCCAAATGGACTCGAACAGGTAGAACTGCTGGTCAGCGCCAACCCTGGCCAGCCACTGAAGGCCCTGGCGAAAGTGGCATCCGGCGGCGAACTGTCGCGGATCAGCCTGGCGATTCAGGTGATCACCGCACAGACCTCCCGCGTACCGACCCTGGTGTTCGACGAAGTCGACGTCGGTATCGGCGGACCGACCGCAGAAATCGTCGGCCAGTTGCTGCGCAGGCTCGGCGAGCGTGGGCAGGTTCTGACCGTGACCCACTTGCCGCAAGTGGCAGCGCAAGGTCATCAGCATCTATTTGTGCATAAAGTGCGCGGAGAAGATGCCACCCGTACGGCCGTTTCCAAATTGAGCAAAAATGACCGCGTCGAGGAAGTCGCACGCATGCTGGGCGGTATCGATCTCACCAAGGAGTCCCTGGCTCACGCCAGGAAAATGGTGGTTACCGCAAAAGCTTGAGTAAAGGCAGATAGCACGAAGGCGACCCTGGGGTCGCCTTCGCTCGTTTCGCGAACCTTAAGTTCGCGCGACATGCTTACTTTTTCTTGCGCACGTACAGCACCAGATTGTGATCAACCATCTCGAAACCATACTTGTCGACGATTGCTTTCTGAAGCCGCTCGATTTCTTCGTCGAAGAATTCGATCACTTCGCTGGTTTCGACGTTGACCATATGGTCGTGATGCTTTCCGTCGTCCAGTTCGAAGACCGCATGGCCTCCGTCGAAGTTGTGCCGCACCACAAGGCCAGCTGCCTCGAACTGGGTCAGAACACGGTAAACCGTGGCCAGACCGACGTCCTCACCAGCCTCCATAAGGGCCTTGTAGACATCCTCGGCACTCATGTGGCGCTGCTCGGCGGAATCGAGCATTTGCAGAATTTTGACCCGTGGCAGGGTCACTTTGAGGCCGGCTTTGCGTAGTTCGCTATTTTCAACCATGGTCAGCTTTCTCGCGATGCTGCTTCGCAGCTTCTCTTAATGCGGGTATGATCGGCGTTTACGTTGTCCCAGCCAAGATAGTGGAAGTCGCCCACCGATGCAAAACACCAAGCTCTTGCTAACCAGTTTCACCTTTGTGGGACTGCTCGCACTCGCCGGTTGTTCATTCCCCGGGGTTTACAAAATCGACATCCAGCAGGGCAATGTCGTCACGCAGGACATGATAGACCAGTTACGCCCGGGAATGACCCGCAAGCAAGTACGGTTTATCATGGGCAACCCTCTGTTGACTGACACGTTCCATGCCGATCGCTGGGATTATCTGTACAGCCTGCAACCCGGTGGCGGTGAACGCCAACAAGAACGCATCAGCGTTATCTTCAACCCAAATGATCAGCTTGTCAGCCTTTCTGGCGATTTCATGCCAGGCGTGAGCCGTGACGAAGCCATTCTCGGCAAGGACAGCGGCACGAAAGTGGCCGCCCCGGCAGAAAACGTCGAAAAACCAAAACCGGAAAAACCGGTCAAGCCAGGTTCGTTGCTGGATCAGATCCAGAAGGACGTCGACGGTGTAGAAACCGTTCCGGTCCCGACGCCGCAACCACTGGAAACCTCGCCGCAATAATTTGCGACGCAATAAAAAGCCCGGCATGTCCGGGCTTTTTATTATCTGGCGTTCAAGCCACTCACTGATTACGGGTTTTGGCTTCGGCAGCTTTTGCCGCGCGCAGTCGACGAACCTCTTTGGGGTCGGCCAGCAACGGTCGGTAAATCTCGATGCGATCCCCAGCCTGGACTGCCCGACTCTCGGGATCAGCTACAACCTTGCCAAAGATACCCACAGGGCAATTGGTCAGATCCAGTTCCGGAAACTCTTCAGCCACGCCCGACCTGAGCAAGGCCGCCCGCACTGTCGTTCCGGCAGGCAGCGCCACCGTCAGCAGCACCTGTCGATCGACAGCCGCGTAGACCACCTCGATTTCAATCATGACCTCAACCATGTATCTGCTTGGCGCGTTGGCAGAACGCATCCACCAGGGTATTGGCCGCCTGGTTGAACAACGGCCCCAGGGTGGCGCGAACCAATGGCCCGGCATAATCGAACGACAGATCAAGACTGATCTTGCAGGCCTTCTCGCCCAGTGGCTTGAACACCCACACGCCATGCAACTGATTGAACGGGCCTTCCTCAAGGTTCATTTCGATCGATTGACCGGGAACCAGGGTGTTACGCGTCACGAAATGCTGACTGAGGCCGCCCTTCGCCACCCCGACGCTCGCCCGCATATGCTCAGGGGAACTCTCGAGGACTTCGGCCGTCGAGCACCACGGCAGAAACTCCGGATAGCGTGCCACGTCGTTGACCAGGTCATACAGCGCTTGTGCCGGGTACGGCAGCAAGGCCGAACGTGAAATGTGTGTCGTCATGTCAGCGTCACTTCCACAGCTGGGCGGCAAACACTACGAGAATGCCGATGGGCGCCACATAGCGCATCAAGAACAAGGACAGGCCAAACAACGCAGGGTTGCGGATCGACAACTCGTCACGCACCGCCTCACGCCCCATGATCCAGCCCGCAAACACCACGAAACACAAACCGCCAAGCGGCAACATGAGTCGCGAGGTGAAGAAATCGATCACGCCAAAGAAGTCGAGACCGCCGGTTGCTCCCCATTGGTAGAGGTGGAACATCCCGCCTTCGTTCACGAAGAATTTGGCCTCCTTCCAGATATTGAAGGAGAACACCGTGCCCAGACCGACAAACCAGCAGCTGAAAGCCAGCCAGAAAGTAACCCATGCACGACTCACATTAGTGCGTTCGACCAGGTAGGCAACCATCGGCTCAAGCAGGGAAATCGCCGAACTCCAGGCAGCGACCGCCACCAGCACGAAGAACACCACACCCATCAACTGCCCGAACGCCACGTTGCCGAAGGCAAACGGCAGGCTGACGAACATCAGTCCCGGCCCTTCGCTCGGATTCAGGCCCGCTGCGAAAACAATCGGAAACAATGCCAGACCGGCCACCAGGGAAACAAAGGTATCGAGCAGCGCAACGCCGACAATCGTTCCTGAAATCGACGAGTTCTTTGGCATGTAGGCGCCGTAGATCATGATCGAGCCGACGCCCACGCTCAGGGAAAAGAACGCATGCCCCATCGCGGGCAGCAAACCATCCAGGACCTTTTCCGGGTGGAAGTCGAACATGAAATGCACACCGTCCATGAAATGCCCGGTGGTCATGCTGTAGCCCAGCAGCACGAGGACCATCACGAACAACAACGGCATCATGATGCGCAAACTGCGTTCAAGCCCGGCAACCACGCCCTTGGCGATCACCACCGCTGACAACAGCATGAAAATCGTGTGCCAAAGTGTCAGGCGCCACGGATCGGCGATCACATTGCCGAAGTAGGCACCCACCTGGTCGGGCGTCACGCCCTGGAAGTCACCACGCCCCATGTCGATGATGTAATCCAGCGACCAGCCGCCAACCACACTGTAGAAAGACAGGATCAGCAACGCCGTGATCATCCCGGCAAAAGCCCCCCAGGACCACTTCGCCGAGTGGCCTGCCTCGACCGCCAGCATCTTCAAGGCATTGGCCGGGCTCTGCCGGGCACGCCGGCCGATCAGGGTTTCCGCCAGCATGACCGGCACGCCGATCAATGCAATACAGGCCAGGAACATCAGCACGAAGGCGCCGCCGCCATAGACGCCAACCATGTACGGGAATTTCCAGATACTACCCAACCCTACGGCCGAACCGGTCGCGGCGAGTATGAAGACCCAGCGGCTAGCCCAACTGCCGTGGACAGAAACCTTGTCTGTCGACATCGTTATCACGCCCAAGCGTTCAAAAAAGAGGCCGCATTGTCCGGGATTCAATCAACCTGCTCAAGCACGTAGCAACACCGTAGCCGACTCGCGTGCAACTCCCTATAATGCCGCCCCTATGGCTAAACAGAAGAAACACCCAACAGGGACCATCGCGCAAAATAAAAAGGCGCGACACGATTACTTCATCGAACATCGGTTCGAGGCTGGTCTGGTCCTGGCCGGCTGGGAAGTAAAAAGTCTGCGGGCAAGCAAGCTGCAGCTGGTTGACAGTTACGTGCTGCTCAAGGATGGCGAAGCCTGGCTGCTCGGCAGCCACATTACGCCCCTGACGACCGCCAGTACCCACGTCATCGCTGATCCGGTCCGCACCCGTAAATTGCTGCTCAATCGGCGCGAGCTGGAAAAGCTGTCCGCTGCCGTGCAGCAAAAGGGTTACGCCTGCGTGTGCCTGTCCTGGTACTGGAGCAAGCACATGGTCAAGTGCGAGATCGCTCTGGGCAAGGGCAAGAAGGAATACGACAAGCGCGATACCGAGCGCGAACGCGACGCCGGTCGCGAGCTGCAGCGCGCGGTACGCAACAAGGGCAAGGAAGAGTAATTTTTCTGCCGGATTGCGGCATTGTGGCGAGGGAGCTTGCTCCCGCTGGGGTGCGAAGCACCCCTTGGTTTGGCGGCATCAAGCCTGCAGGCGACTGCTGCGCAGTCGAACGGGAGCAAGCTCCCTCGCCACACTTAAGCGCCTGTCGCTACATCCCCCTGCGCCGCTCCGCCCGGGCCACGCGCTGCACTTCCTGACGCACTTCTTCCAGCACTTCCTGCACATACAAAATGTGTCGACTGGAAACTTCCCGCGCCTGCTCCGCCCGCCCTTCGATAATTGCCTGGTACAACTCCCGATGCTGCGTGATCAGCATGTCGCGGGTTTCAGTACGTTGCTTGTACATGCCACCGATGTTGGTCACCACGTTGCGCTTGAGCAGGTCGAACAGTCCGCGAATGGTATGCAGCAACACAGCATTGTGGCTGGCCTCGGCGATCGCCAGGTGAAAGCTTGCGTCCGCGGCCCCCTCTTCGGCACGACTCACCTCTTCGTGACGCGAATAGCAGTCCTGTAATTCATTGAACGCCGCGGTCAGCCGTTCGCGATCCACATCAGTGGCACGCAACGCCGCGTAGTAGGCGCAGGACGCTTCCAGCGTATGGCGAAACTCCAGCAGATCGCGTTGCGCCTCGGGGTTGCTTTCCAGCAAATGCAACAAGGGATCACTGAAGGTGCTGCCCAGCGATTCCACTACGTAGTTGCCGCCGCCCTGACGACTGACCAGCAAGCCCTTGGCGGTCAGCTTCTGAATGGCCTCGCGCAACGAAGGGCGTGACACGCCAAATTGCTCGGCCAACGCGCGTTCGGCCGGCAAGCGCTCACCCGCTTTCAGCGTGCCCTCGAGGATCATGCCCTCAAGCTGCTCGACAATATCGTCAGACAAACGGCGCTGACGAATCTGATCAAACCCCATAACTCGATTTCTCCACGATCCGACGGCTCGCCGGGGCTCTATTCTGGCCTATCGGCGCCGCGCCAGCACCTGCCACAGCGCATTTGGTCATACCAGACGGACGATCTGCGCACTGTGCATTCGACAAAAGTTTTAGGGCGGCAAATTGACACACCGCCTACAAGGCTTTTACCCTAGCCAACAGCGATTGTAAATTGGTCTTACCAATTATCCAAGAACGCTGATCAGTGCCTGACCAACAACAATTAGGGGCCACCCCATATGCAAACCTGGCAACAGCTCTATACCCCGCTCGGCAGCCTCGGCCTGTCCGCACTCGCAGCCGTCATCCCCATCGTGTTTTTCTTCCTGGCCCTGGCCGTATTCCGCCTCAAGGGTCATGTAGCCGGCAGCATCACCCTGGCTTTGTCGATTCTGGTGGCGATCTTCGCTTTCCAGATGCCCGTCGATATGGCGTTCGCCGCCGCCGGGTATGGCTTCGCTTATGGCCTGTGGCCGATTGCCTGGATCATTGTGGCAGCGGTGTTCCTCTACAAACTGACGGTCAAGAGCGGCCAGTTTGAAGTCATCCGCAGTTCGGTCCTGTCGATCACCGATGACCAACGCCTGCAGGTGCTGCTGATCGGCTTCTGCTTCGGTGCATTTCTGGAAGGTGCCGCCGGTTTCGGCGCGCCGGTGGCGATTACCGCCGCACTCCTTGTAGGACTGGGCTTCAACCCGCTGTACGCCGCAGGCTTGTGTCTGATCGCCAACACCGCGCCGGTAGCCTTCGGCGCCCTGGGCATTCCGATCATTGTTGCCGGGCAAGTGACCGGCATCGACGCATTCAAGATCGGCGCCATGACCGGCCGCCAACTGCCGCTGCTGTCGATGTTCGTGCCGTTCTGGCTGGTGTTCATGATGGATGGTCTGCGCGGCGTGCGGGAAACCTGGCCGGCAGCGCTGGTGGCGGGCTTGAGCTTTGCCGTGACCCAGTACTTCACCTCGAACTTCATCGGCCCGGAACTGCCGGACATCACCTCGGCCCTGGCCAGCCTGATTGCCCTGACCCTGTTCCTGAAAGTCTGGCAACCAAAACGCGCCGCCGGCCAACACATTGTGGGCGCCGTCTCGGCCTCCGTGGTGAGCGCCAGCGTCGGTGGTTTCGGCCAGAAACGCACAACCGTGGCATCGCCCTACAGCCTCGGGGAAATTTTCAAAGCCTGGTCGCCGTTTTTGATCCTCACCGTACTGGTCACCATCTGGACCCTGAAACCGTTCAAGGCCATGTTTGCCGCCGGCGGTTCGATGTACAGCTTCGTGTTCAACTTTGCCATTCCGCACCTGGATCAGATGGTGATCAAGGTTGCACCCATCGTGGCCGCGCCGACCGCCATCCCAGCGGTGTTCAAACTGGACCCGATTTCCGCGACCGGCACGGCGATTTTCTTCTCGGCGCTGATCTCGATGCTGGTGTTGAAGGTCAACTTCAAAATTGGTCTTACCACTTTGAAAGAGACCTTCTACGAACTGCGCTGGCCGATCCTGTCCATCGGCATGGTGTTGGCGTTTGCCTTCGTGACGAACTACTCGGGCATGTCCTCGACCATGGCTCTGGTACTGGCGGCGACGGGCGCAGCATTCCCGTTCTTCTCGCCGTTCCTCGGTTGGCTGGGGGTTTTCCTCACCGGTTCCGATACCTCGTCCAACGCCCTGTTCAGTTCGCTGCAAGCGACCACCGCGCACCAGATCGGCGTCAACGACACCTTGCTGGTGGCGGCGAACACCAGCGGCGGCGTGACCGGCAAGATGATCTCGCCACAATCGATCGCCGTAGCCTGTGCCGCGACCGGCCTGGTGGGCAAGGAGTCGGATCTGTTCCGCTTTACCCTCAAGCACAGCCTATTCTTTGCAACGATTGTCGGCCTTATCACCTTGGCGCAAGCCTACTGGTTCACCGGGATGCTGGTGCACTAAGGACTACAAACAAAACGGTAAAAACCGACGCCGGACCACGCCCCCGGCGTCCGCTATTCACACCCCGGTCTGTAAGGCTGCTGAAAGCTTCCCTCTCTATATTCAGCGGCCTCAACAGACGAATAACCGGGACCACCCGGAGACACGCCTGATGAGCGAGCTTTTTTACAACGCTGTGCCGAATGCGACCCGTGTCGCCCCGCCACTGCCCGAGCCTCGGCAATACCCCAGCGAGAAACCGTCACGGGTCTACCTGTTCGGAACCTGCGTGGTCGATTTGTTCTACCCCGAAGCCGGGATGGATGCGATCCACCTGCTGGAACGCGAAGGCATTCGTGTCGAGTATCCGCAAGGGCAAAGCTGCTGCGGGCAACCGGCCTACACCTCGGGTTACACCGAGCAGGCACGGACCGTGGCGCGCTCGCAACTAGCGCTGTTCGCCGGCGACTATCCGGTGGTGGTGCCGTCAGGTTCTTGCGCGGGCATGCTCCGCGAGCATTACGCCGACTTGTTCAAGGACGAGTCGGACACGTTGAAACAGGTTCAGGCGCTGGCTGCCAGAACCTTTGAGCTGGCCGAGTTCCTGTTGTTTGTCTGCAAGGTGCAGCTCAAGGACAGTGGCGAGCCAGTGAAAGTGGCGCTGCATACATCGTGTTCGGCGCGCCGTGAAATGAACACTCACCTGCACGGCCGAGAGTTGTTGTCGCAACTGAGCAATGTGCAGCGAGTCGATCACGATCACGAAAGTGAATGCTGTGGCTTTGGTGGGACATTCAGCGTCCGTATGCCAGACATTTCCGGCGCGATGGTGGCTGACAAGACCCGGGCGTTGAAGGGGTCCGGCGCGCACAAGGTGTTGAGTGCCGACTGCGGTTGTTTGATGAACATCAACGGCTCGCTGGAGAAACAGAAAGAAGCGCTGCGCGGCCAACATCTGGCCAGCTTCCTCTGGCAGCGTACCGGAGGTGCGAAATGAGCACCTCGACGATTATTCCTACGGTTGCCGTAGAAGAAGATTTCCGCACCCGGGCGCACAACGCCTTGGGTGACAAGCAGTTGCGAAACAACTTCCGCACTGCGATGGATTCACTGATGACAAAACGGGCAGCAGCTTTCAGCGATGCCCACGAAAGGGAACATTTGCGAGCGCTGGGCAACGCCGTCCGCGCCCGTGCGTTATCCAAGTTGCCCGACCTGCTCGAGCAGCTTGAACAGAACCTGACCCGCAACGGTGTGACAGTGCACTGGGCGGAAACGGTGGACGAAGCCAATGGCATCGTCCTCTCGATCATCCGCGCTCACGAGGGGCGGCAAGTGATCAAGGGCAAATCGATGGTCAGCGAAGAGATGGAGATGAACCATTTCCTCGAGGCTCAAGGCATTGAATGCCTGGAGTCCGACATGGGGGAGTACATCGTCCAGCTCGACCACGAGAAGCCTTCACACATCATTATGCCGGCGATCCACAAGAATGCCGGTCAGGTCGCGTCCTTGTTCCACGACAAGCTTGGGGTGGAGTACACCAAGGACGTTGACCAACTCATTCAGATCGGTCGCAAAGTCTTGCGGCAGAAATTCTTCGAAGCGGACATCGGCGTCTCCGGCGTCAACTTCGCCGTGGCCGAAACCGGCACCCTGCTGCTGGTGGAAAACGAAGGCAATGGTCGCATGACCACCACCGTACCGCCCGTGCACATCGCCGTCACCGGTATCGAAAAAGTCGTGGAAAACCTGCGCGACGTGGTGCCGCTATTGTCGCTGCTGACCCGCTCGGCGCTGGGTATCCCGATCACCACGTACGTCAACATGATCTCCGGCCCGCGCAAAGCGCATGAACTCGACGGCCCGCAGGAAGTGCACCTGGTACTGCTCGACAACGGTCGCAGCCAGGCCTTTGCCGACAGTGAATTGCGCCAGACCCTGAACTGCATCCGCTGCGGTGCCTGTATGAATCATTGCCCGGTGTATACCCGAATTGGCGGCCATGCCTATGGGGAGGTTTACCCCGGCCCTATCGGAAAAATCGTCACCCCGCACATGGTCGGCCTGGCGAAAGTCCCGGATCACCCGAGCGCTTCTTCGCTGTGCGGTGCCTGCGGTGAAGTCTGCCCGGTAAAAATCCCGATCCCTGCGTTGCTGCGCCGCCTGCGCGAAGAAAACGTCAAGGCCCCGGACAGCCCCCATCAAGTGATGCGTGGCCAGGGCAGCAAGTATTCGCGCAAGGAGCGGTTCCTCTGGAACACCTGGGCGAAGCTCAACAGTTCGCCGACGCTGTATCGCCTGTTCGGTTTTTTCGCCACCCGTTTGCGTGCCCTCACGCCGAGCAATGTCGGCCCGTGGACGCAAAACCACAGCGCACCGAAACCCGCCGCCCGCTCACTGCATGACATGGCCCGCGAGCACTTTGCCAAGGGAGACCGCTGATGAGCGCCAAGCAAAATATCCTCGCCAAACTGCGTAAAAGTCTGACAGGCACCACACCGGTGACCGACAACTTTGATGTCGATCTGGTGACCCAGCCTTACACCTACGCACCTGAGCAACGCATTCCACAACTACGCAAACTGATGGAAGCGGTACACACGGAAATCCACCTGACGTCCGGCGAAGAGTGGCCGGCGCTGTTGGCGCAATTGCTGCGGGATCGCCAGTTGCCAAGCCTGCTGATCGCACCGACAACGCCCCACGGTCAACGCATCACACAGCACTGGGCGAATAATCCCAATCTGCCGACGCTCAAAGCCTACGACCGTCCGGTCGAAGAATGGAAAGCCGAGTTGTTCAACGACACCCCGGCGAGCCTGACCGGCAGCCTCGGTGCCATCGCGGCAACCGGCAGCCTGATTCTCTGGCCGACGCGGGAAGAGCCACGCTTGATGAGCCTGGCCCCTCCGGTGCACTTCGCCCTGCTCAAAGCCAGCGAAATCCGCGACAACTTTTATCAGGTGCAACAGGAGTTCGAATGGGCCCAAGGCATGCCGACCAACGCGTTGCTGGTGTCCGGGCCGTCGAAGACCGCCGACATCGAACAGGTTCTAGCCTACGGCGCTCACGGACCGAAGGACCTGGTGGTGCTGATTCTGGAGGACCGATGAGTCTACCGGCCGCTTTCCTGCGTGATGCGCAGCAACTGATTCCCCAAGAGCGTCGTTTCGACGATCCACTGTCGACCCTGGCCTTCGGCACCGATGCCAGCTTCTATCGATTGATTCCGCAACTGGTGATTCGCGTCGAATCCGAAGACGAAGTGGTGGCACTGCTGCAACTGGCGCAACGCGATCAGGTACCGGTGACCTTCCGCGCCGCCGGCACCAGCCTGTCGGGCCAGGCGATCAGCGATTCGGTGCTGATCGTGCTGGGGGATAACTGGAACGGTCGCGAGATCCGTGGCCAAGGCACGCAAATCCGCCTGCAACCTGGCGTGATCGGCGCCCAGGCCAATGCCTGGCTGGCGCCGTTCGGACGCAAGATCGGCCCGGACCCGGCCTCGATCAACGCCTGCAAGATCGGCGGAATCGTTGCCAACAATGCCAGCGGCATGTGCTGTGGTACGGCGCAAAATACCTATCACACCCTGGCCGGCATTCGTCTGGTGTTGGCCGACGGCAGTCGTCTCGATACCGAGGATACCGCCAGCGTCACGGCGTTTCGCCAAAGCCACGCCGCGCTGCTGGAGCGCTTGGCGTCCCTGGGCCGCGAGACCCGGGCAAACGCTGAACTGGCTGCGAAAATTTGCCACAAATACCGTCTGAAAAATACCAACGGCCTGTCGCTCAATGCCCTGATCGATTTCGACGAGCCTGTGGATATCTTGAGCCACCTGCTGGTGGGCTCCGAGGGCACTCTCGGGTTCATCAGTGCCGTGACCTACGACACGGTGATCGACCACCCGAACAAGGCCTCGGCCCTGATTGTGTTCCCGGATGTCGAGACCTGCTGCAACGCGGTCACCGTGTTGAAAAGCCAACCGGTGTCGGCCGTGGAACTGCTGGATCGGCGCAGCCTGCGTTCAGTGCAGGACAAACCCGGCATGCCGCCTTTCGTACAGCACCTGTCGAACAATGCCTGCGCCTTGCTGATCGAATCCCGCGCCGCATCGTCCACATTGCTGCACGAGCAACTGGCGCAGATCATGGTGTCGCTGAAGGCGTTCCCGGTGGAGAAGCAGGTCGATTTCACTGAAGACCCTCAGGAAAACGCCCGTCTCTGGGCCATCCGCAAAGACACCTTCCCTGCCGTCGGCGCGGTGCGCAAGACCGGTACCACGGTGATCATCGAAGACGTCACCTTCCCGGTCGAACAATTGGCCATCGGGGTAAACCGCCTGATCGAGCTGTTCGACAAACATCACTACGACGAAGCGATCCTTTTCGGACACGCACTGGAAGGCAATCTGCACTTTGTCTTCACCCAAGGCTTCAACAACGCGGAAGAAGTCGCACGCTATCAGGCGTTCATGGATGACGTGGCGCAACTGGTGGCGGTGGAGTTTGGCGGTTCACTGAAGGCCGAACACGGCACCGGACGTAACATGGCGCCGTTCGTCGAACTGGAATGGGGCAGCGATGCCTACCAGTTGATGTGGCAGCTCAAGCGTCTGCTCGATCCCAATGGCATTCTCAACCCGGATGTGGTGCTCAGCGAAGATCCGCAGATCCACCTCAAGCACCTCAAGCCATTGCCCGCCGCCGACGAGATTGTGGATAAGTGCATCGAGTGCGGCTTTTGCGAACCGGTCTGCCCTTCGAAAGGCCTGACCTTGAGCCCGCGCCAACGCATCGTGATCTGGCGCGACATTCAGGCGAGAAAACGTGCCGGCGTCGATACATCCGAACTCGAAGCCGCGTACGAATACCAGGGCATCGACACCTGCGCCGCCACCGGCCTGTGCGCGCAACGTTGCCCGGTCGGCATCAATACCGGCGAGCTGATGAAAAAACTGCGCAGCCGTAAGGCAACGCATACGAAAACCGCCAACTGGCTTGAAGGAAACTTCGCCATGGCGCTGCAAGGGGCGCGTTTCACCCTGCACGTCGCCAATGGCGCGCGCCTGTTGCTGGGCGCGCCGCGACTGGCAAGACTTTCCGCTGCCGTAACCAAGCTGTCCAAGGGGCAAGTCCCGTTGTGGACCAATGCCATGCCCCAGCCTGAACGGCCGATCCGTTTCAGCCCGGCGATCAGCGATGAGCGCCCGCGGGTGGTGTACCTGGCCGCGTGCGTATCACGGGCCATGGGGCCGGCGGCGGGCGACAAGGAACAAATGTCACTGCACGACAAGACCCGAGGCCTGCTGGAAAAGGCCGGTTATCAGGTGGTTTTCCCGGAGAACCTGGATAGCCTGTGCTGCGGCCAGCCGTTCGCGTCCAAAGGCTACGCCGAGCAAGCCGAACACAAACGCCAGGAACTGATTGGCGCCTTGCTGCACGCCAGCCGCGGCGGGCTCGACCCGATCTACTGCGACACCAGCCCGTGTACCTTGCGCCTGGTTCAGGACCTGGGCGAAGCCCGTCTGGACCTGTACGACCCAGTGCGTTTCATCCGCACGCACTTGATGGATCGCCTGGAGTTCACGCCTCAGGAAGCACCGATCGCCGTGCACGTGACCTGCAGCACCCAGCACCTCGGGGAAGGCCAGGCGCTGATCGACCTGGCGCGCAAGTGCAGCCAAAACGTGGTCATTCCCGAAGGTATCCACTGCTGCGGCTTCGCCGGCGACAAGGGCTTCACCACGCCGGAGTTGAACGCCCATTCGCTCCGCACACTCAAGGACGCGGTACGACAATGCAGCGAAGGCATTTCCACCAGCCGCACCTGTGAGATCGGTCTGACGCAACATGGCGGCATTGACTACCACGGACTAGTCTATCTGGTGGACCGCGTTACTCAG
Source organism: Pseudomonas sp. GW821-FHT01C01 (assembly GCF_059422645.1). Classification (NCBI taxonomy): domain Bacteria; kingdom Pseudomonadati; phylum Pseudomonadota; class Gammaproteobacteria; order Pseudomonadales; family Pseudomonadaceae; genus Pseudomonas; species Pseudomonas sp. GW821-FHT01C01. Next base: position 55,598 of record NZ_JBWKXF010000014.1, read on the forward strand.
GCTAGGGCGACCTGAGCAGAACTTCACGGAAGGCGCATTCATGCGCCTTTTTTAGTGCTTCCTGCCAGAACCGACAGCATTACAGCAATAAATAGAACCCTGACGTGCCGCCGCAGTCCACAGATCAAGTCCCGCAAACGTGGGACCTCTCAAACACTCGGCAGCCCGTCCTGATGGTCAGCGATGCCTGGCCACTCAGTTCAAGGAGATACTCATGAAACGTTCTGTACTGTTTGGTCTGTTCGTTACTGCCTCAATGCTGGCATCCCCCTCGTTTGCCGCCGAAAAAGATCAATGCGCGGTCAATCTGAAAACCATCGAAAACGCAAAGGCACAGATTCCTCCCGAAATGGCTGAGCAAGTAGCGGACTCTGTCGAGAAAGCCCAATCCGACCAGGCAAAAGGCACCAAACAAGGTATTGATGATTGCGTCGCCGAGACCAACCAAACCATCCAGGACCTCAAGAACGCGAGCAAAGGCGGGAAGTAACTCTCAGCTCAGGGCCAGCCTTCGGGTTGGCTTTCCGGGCCTTGTTGGCGTACATCAACAACGGAGTACTGGCAGCCGGGAGTTCAAAGCCCGGCTACGTCCGATACGAAGCAAACCAAAACCCGCCAGTTGCGGGTTTTGTTGCATCCGGGGTCTGGAAATGTGTAACCGTGCGCATCGCTGGAAAAAGCTCGACACGTTTTCTGAAAAAACCGAATTCTTGCGTTGCGTCGTAGTCTTTTAGATAAGCCCCATCAATCGTGGCTGTTTTTTCGGGCTCGGCCTGGCCGCCCGCTCATACGTCAGCACCGAGACCATCCGATCTAGGAGATATCCATGAAACGCACCGCACTCGCTGGTCTGTTCATTTCTGCTGCAATGTTGGCCTCTCCTGTGTTTGCTGCGGACAACAACCTTTGTACGAGCAAGCTGCAAGAACTCAAAGGCAAAGTGAATGCGCTGCCGGCGACCTCCGGAAACACCACAATGGAGATCAAAAGACTGATGTCCAGCGCCGAAGCCTCACAAGCCTCCGGAGACGACAAAAAATGCGTCACCGAGGCCATCCAGGCATTGGCACTCGCTGACAAACAGCGCAACGAGCCCAACCCATAATTTGTGGTGGCCAACCTTCGGGTTGGCCTTCTGAGTCACGTTGACGTACACTGTACAGGCTTGTTGCTCACTTGATTCAAAGAGCACCAGGCTCGGGGCCGTTTAGGATTCGACGCCGGTTGCGAAACTTTAGGTGCATGCCGAGTTGGTAACAGAACTCGTAAATCCACTGTTGCAACTTCCTATAGTTGCCAATGACGAAACCTACGGGGAATACGCTCTCGCTGCGTAAGCAGCCTTAGCCCTTCCCTCCTGGTACCTTCGGGTCCAGCAATCATCAGGGGATGTCTGTAAACCCAAAGTGATTGTCATATAGAACAGAATCGCCGTGCAGTACGTTGTGGACGAAGCGGCTAAAACTTACACAACTCGCCCAAAGCACCCTGCCCGTCGGGTCGCTGAGGGTTAACTTAATAGACACGGCTACGCATGTAGTACCGACAGCGGAGTACTGGCGGACGGGGGTTCAAATCCCCCCGGCTCCACCAAATACGAAGCAAAACAAAACCCGCCAAGTGCGGGTTTTGTTGCATCTGGGACTCTACAATCCATGCCACACCGCCGCCCCTGTGGGAGTGGGCTTGCCCGCGAAGAGGCCAGCCAGATCAACACAAATACCCAGCGGCCACAGAAGCCACCGTCACCGCGACCTACCCCGGAGACGCCCATGCGCCAAGCCCTCCTGATCATCGACCTCCAGTCCAGTTTCGCCCCACCCCAATGGCTCATCGATGGCATCCAGACACTCATCGGCACCCTGCCCAGCGTCGCCACCGTCGAACGCCACGACGAATCCAAAACCCCTTTCCAGAAACAGCTCGGCTGGCACCCCGCCCCGGACGACGACTGTCTGATCCAGGCTGACCGCATCTTCATCAAGCACGGATACGCGCCGTCGCCCGAGACCATCGAGTACTTAAAAAGCCTGAAGGTGGACCGGGTGTTGGTCTGCGGCCTTCAGACGGAGACCTGCTGCCTGGCGGCGGGGTTTGCACTGTTTGATGCGGGTTTGCAGCCGACGTTGATTACAGATTTGACGGTGGGGTCGTCGCTGGACCGGACGGGCGGGTTGGGGGTCAGGCTTTGGGAGCATCACTTCAAGCACATGGTGTGCTCCAAGCAACTTTGATTTGCAATTGGCACCACATCATTGAGCCAATCAACCGAAGTTACGCAAGGCGAAAGCTCACACCCAGGAAACTTCCCTCAAGCTGTGTCCCCCTCATGGACTGGAGCTTGATGTGCATCCATGTATGCTGACTTTTCAATCGAATTCGCCGCTTCTGCTGTTTCACCTTTGATGCGCTTCAAACCAAAGGAATGAACGATGACTCCTGCCGAACTGCTCATGCAAGATCAAGCCATGTCATTCGCTAGATTGCACAAGAAAACCATAGCCAAGCGTCGAACCGATCGAGCGCTATACCCCCCAGAGCAAGATCCTGTATCAGTATTCATGGCCGGCTCACCAGGCGCGGGGAAGACAGAGGCATCAAACGCCCTAGTGAACCTCTTTGCTGATACAGCGATCCTGAGGATTGATCCTGATTAGCTTCGTAGCGAATTTTCCGACTACGCAGGAGGAAACGCCTGGATCTTCCAAAGCGGAGTCTCAATTTTGGTCGAGAAAATTCTGGATTGCGCTTTCAACCAGAGGCAATCATTTGTGCTGGATGGAACATTTTCCAACGTCGATGTGGCGCGAAGAAATGTAGTGTAGTGGTCAACTAATCCCGAACATGACCGGCAGGGAACGACCCGTTGCGGTCATTGGCAATTCTCTATTGCAGCCATTCCCAGGTTGCACATCAATGCTACGCAGACCCCACGCCGGCGGATGGCAACGAGCGAGTCGAAGATGCTGTCACCAACTGCCTTGAGGGAACGCTATCTGTCAGGCTTTTGCGTACCATGCCGGCTGTACGGTCGGTACTGTGCTTTTCAGAGAAGCCTGGAGGGATCGCATGGCATACAACCACCCCGAAAAACTGCTCTATATACAAGCCCCGCTGTTCCGATTGGGCCTCACGCTAGCCTAATCACCATCCCTACCGTGATCGTTACGATTACCCGGAAAACCCTGGTATGCGATTATTCCCAAATTTACGGACATGCACCCAGTCGATGTTGAGCTACTCTTTTCTTGCCAGTTCCCAATGAGGAACTCGCCATGTGCGGCTAGCCGTTAACAAAGCCTGTTGAAAATTTTCCGTTTTTTGGCTCGCTCGCCTTAAAGGACACTCCCTTGGACCCTTGGGGGCGAGTGCGCTGTTCAATAATTACGCAAAAGATGTGTGTAACGAAATCGATCGAGAGCCGGCCCGAGTAGTCAGGCTGTCGGCTCATGTAGGTTTCGCGCCACTTCAAGGTTGACTGTCCACTGGCAGATGCCTGGTTCAGGTGTCCAATTCTCCTGGCGCGACGGGGGGCATGCGATGCGGCAACCCAAGATCGTAATCGTCGGTGCAGGATTGGTTGGCGGATCAGCAGCCCTATTTGCGGCCGTGGCTATTCCGAGCGCCGAGATCGTCATCATCGATGTCGCGCGAGTACGGGCCGAAGGGCAGACGCTGGACCTCACCCACGCAGCAGCATTCTGGGGGCACAATCGCTTCTATGCCGGTGATTACGAGAACGCACGCGACGCGGACATCATCGTAATCACCGCTGGTGTCGGTCTGAAGCAAGGGCAGACTCGTCTGGACTTGGCCAGAACCAATGCGGCCATTGCAGCGGAAGTTGTGGATCGCACTGCACCGTTGGCCCCAGATGCGATCTACGTAATCGCGACCAACCCCTGCGATGTGTTGACCAGTGTCGTTTTTGACCGCCTGCATTGCGCGCGCGAGCGCGTTATCAGCACCGGCACCTCCCTCGATACCGGGCGACTGCGATCGCTGCTCTCCGAGCGGCTGGGCGTCGTGGCGCCTGCGATTCACGCCTACGTTCTCGGCGAACACGGCGAATCCGCGGTGATCGACTGGTCCGGCGCGACGGTCTCCGGAATGCCCCTCGATATGTTCCTGGCCAGGAGCGGTAAAGAGTTGGGGCCTGCCAGCCGCGATCTGATCCTGCGCTCCGTGCACGAGGCAGCCACGCTCATCAAGGAAGGCAAGGGCGCCACCCACTATGGAGTCGCCAGTGCGATTGGGCGAATTTGCCAGGCCATCGTACATAACACCGACCTCATTCTGCCGGTCGCTGTCGTGCATGCTGAAGTCGAAGGTGTACCGGAGGTGTGTTTGTCGCTGCCGATGGTGGTCAATGGCAGAGGTGCGCAGTTACTGGCTTATCCGGAACTCGGCCCCATCGAGCGCGAGGCCTTGCAGCGCAGTGCGTGCATCGTCAAAGAGGCAACCGACAGCGTGCTTCTCGCCCGTTAGGGAAATTGCGCACGCTCTGAATAAACCGAACAGTGCCGCCAAGAGGTTTATATCATGGCTGTATTACCCGCAAAGGATTCGCAACCTGCAAGCCCAGCCACGACGAAACCGACGCCATCGGAAGGGCATCTCAGTAATGTCTGGAAATTTCTCGTCCCGGTGGGCATAGGTATCGTCCTCTGGTTCCTGCCGGCGCCGGCTGGCCTCGACGTGAAGGCGTGGCACATGTTCGCCGTGTTCGTCGCCACCATCGCCGGCATCATGACCGCCCCTCTTCCGATGTCGGCGGTAGCCATTATCAGCGCCACGGTGGGCGTGCTGGTTGGCGTCGTGTCCTTTGCCGACGTCACCAAATCCACGGGGACGGACCTCGTCTGGCTGGTGATGCTCGCCTTCTTTATCTCCCGAGGCGTGATCAAGACAGGACTGGGGCACCGCATCGCACTCCTGTTCATGCGGCTGCTGGGCAAGCGAACCCTGGGGCTGGGTTATGGACTGGTCATGACTGAACTCCTTATCTCGCCCGCCATGCCCAGCATCACCGCTCGCGCCGGTGGGGTGATGCTGCCGATTACCCGAGCGATGTCGGAGGTCCTCGGCAGCCATGCCGATGACCCTGAATCGCGCGGCAAGGTGGGGAACTATCTGATCCTCTGTGCCTTCCACGCCAACATCATCACCGCAGGCATGTTTATCACGGCGATGGCGGGAAATCCCCTGGCGGTCAAGATGGCCGCAGACCAAGGCGTCTCAATCAGTTGGCTCGAATGGGCGGTGGCAGCATCAGTTCCCGGTTTGCTGTGCCTTGCCCTCATTCCGTTAGCCTTGCTGTGGATTGTCCGGCCGCAGATTCGCCAGACACCCGATGCGAAGGCCCTGGCACAGAGAGAACTCGTAGCAATGGGGCCCATCTCGGCCAAGGAAATCATCATGGCGGTGATCTTCGTTGGCTTGCTGGTGCTTTGGATTTTCGGTGAGGATCTGAAAATCGGAGCGACGCTGGCGGCGGCTCTCGGTGTCTCGTTGCTGTTCATCACCGGCGTACTGACCTGGCAGGATGCCCTTAATGAGAAATCCGCCTGGGACACCATGATCTGGATCGGCCTGCTGATCATGCTGGCCTCCAAACTCAATGAGTACGGCATGGTTTCGTGGTTCGGCAAGGAGTTCGGGGCACACCTGGAGGGTTTCCCGAGGCTGGCTGTCTATATGCTGGTGGCGGCGATCTATTGCTACATCCATTATTTCTTCGCTAGCGCCACGGCACATATCAGTGCTCTGTTTCCCCTCTGCATGGCGCTTATGGTCGCTGCCGGCATCCCGCCATTCACTGCAGCGGTCGCTCTCGGCATCCTGAGCAGCGTCAACGGTTGTCTGACCCAATACGGCATCGGTTCCGGGCCGGTCATGTTCGGTGCCGGTTACGTCACCCAGGGGGAATGGTGGAAGACCGGTTTCTTGATGAGCCTCATCTACATGGTTATCTGGCTGGTCGTCGGCCCGCTTTGGTGGCAGTTGCTTGGACATGTTTGAGACGGCACCGGAGAATAGAAGTAGCCAGCCACCTGATTGAGAAGAGCGGTACCGCGTTGCGACACTGGGTGCGCTATCTGTTGACACCTATGTACGGATGCGCAGCAGTCGTAAAATCGGAGTTCGCGGTACGTCACAGAGATCGTGCAAGCCGGATTTACGACTGCTGCGCAGCCGGACGCAGCCTTCGGCAGCTGCTACAAGGAAGGCGTAGCGTCTGGGTTCGCCTAACTGATCGGCATTCGGGCTGTGGGCTTACCGGTTCGCACATGAAAAACAGCGCTTTGGAGAGCGCATGGCCCAGGTGGCGACACGAGGCGTGGAACGATTGACCTATTGGCAAGTGGAAACAGGGCTCCCGTTAACGATCAGTACTTGATGTCCCGGGCTGTGCGACGGGTATCTTGCTTGGTACTGCGCTTGTCCTGGCGACAGTCTGCATTGCTCTTGTCATTGCCCTTTCTGCAATCATCCTTGGTTTGCCGGGCAGTGGAGCGCCCTTCCTGCCTGGTATCGCGAGCTTCACGCCGCTGTTCACCCTGCTCGGTCGCGTAGGCAGGTAGCGTTACCCACTGTACGCCAGTGGCGATTAGCAGCATCGCCAGGGCTTTCAAGTAGTGCTTACGAATCATGATTTTTCTCCAGTTCCCAATCGCTCAGTCGCTTCGTTCGCCCACCCAAGAATTCAGCGAAAACGTGCATTACATCGTACGCTCACAACTCACTAAAGCACTTTGCGGTACGTGAAATCTGACGATAGGGCCACACAGGCAGTCGGGCAAGGCTGTTATGTGCATGATTGCAAAATGGATATCGGTAACGACCAGGCTTTTGCGTATGCGCGCGGTGACACATAGCAAAATCATTCCAGCATCGAGCACCCGGCATCCCAGGAAAAACTGAATGGCGCCAAGCCCAATGTTGATTGGATAAATCCATGCCAGTTCAAACAGCCCCGGCCGCCAATCGAAGCTAACAAGTCGCACCCAGCACTTGCGCCGACTTCACCACGTCCTAGGAAATTTCCCGCAAAACGCATCGCCTTTCATGAACTGGCGCAGGCTGCTCCTCGCGGATAGCCTTCAGGGGTCGCTGCAAATCAGCGATCGGCTTTGACAGGCTGAAGAGCAACCTTCCACTCCTCCTGATAAAACGGCATGCTTCTGCGCGCCCAGTTTTTATGGCGGTTGTGCGTGGGGCATCTTCGGGTGCACCGGGTTGTTGCTCCTCCGGTCTGTCAACCCACGTACAGCTGCCACCCACATCTGATTGACAGCAGATCGTTGGCAGCTCCCTGAACCAAAGACGGAGCACAATCATGAAAAAACATAACCCCACCCCGCCAGGCTCATCATCCGATTCAACAATCGAAACACCCGACTTATCCAAACTCTCCGAAACCACCGAACCCGCCATCAGCGCCCGCCTTCGTAACCCCAACCACCTCGACCCCGTCAGCCACGTCTTTACCATCCGCTCCAACGTCGACACACCGTCCTTGCTCACCCACGCCAGTGAAACCCTCGCCTCGCTCAACGTCATGAGCACTGACCTTGCCTGTGAGCTTGAGAGTTCGCGTCGCAACATCGCCTTGGCAATCCAGCAGTTGGCCGTGCTGGCTGAATTGCTGGTGAACCGGGCGCTGGACAACATCGCTCCACTCGACGAAGTGGAGGCTTGAGATGGATCGATACATGCCGATGACCGGCATCGACTGCACCATCGCGTCGCTGCTGATCGACACTGAGGCACCACTGGATGTGCTGCACGAAACAGCCGCCTACCGCATTCGCACCGCGACGCAATTGCTGGAGCGTTTCGCTGCGGACGAAGGCGTTCACAGTGAGCTCGCACGGGTGCTGGTGACTTCGTTACGTGATGGTTGCGACTTGCTGGATGTGGTTGGAAGACGGTTGCAGAAGCAGGTTTGATCTTTGAAAAACAAAATGGACGATCTCATTGAGATCGTCCAACTCCAGAGCCGCTATCACTCAACGGCGAACCCGCCTCACCCAAACCCCCACCAATATCCCCAACACAATCGACACCAACGGCACAGCGCCTACCCAGGTCAGCGTCGGAAACACCAACAATATCTGCGAGTCATTTCCGCCCAGCATCATCGAGGCACCGGTCCCCATGAGTACGCCTGCCAGTAAATGCCTGCCTGCCGTCATCGCTTCGAACCGCTGATAGTTGAACGTACGACGATGCAATGTGTAACAGAGCATGCCTCCCAGCAACAGGCTGAATACCGCGACACGTTGCTGGGTCAGCATGTTTTCGCCCGGCAACCAGAACATTTGCGAGAGATCGTAAAAGAATACGCTGGGCGTCCACTGCGGTTCGAAGGTGTAGAGGGCGCTGGTCAGCGCGCCCAGCAACAGGCTCGACAGCACCAGGTGTTTGTCGCCGTGGATCCGGATTAAAAACAGCAAAATCAGCAGCACGATGCCGATGACCAGCCAGTAATGACGGCTGGAAATCATCGGCATTTGCAGAGCCCGGTGTTCGGTCAGCATGTTCAAGCGATGCCACAGCACGATGCCCAGCACCCAGCCGAGGATGGTGAAGACCTTGTTGAAGTTGCCGCTGGCGAGTTTGGTCAGGGTGCCGACGCTGCATCCGTCATTGAGCACCGAGGCGAGGCCGAACAACAGCCCGCCACCGACCAGCGACAAGTAGCCGACCTCGGGAATGAACAGCGGCTGACTGACGCCAAACAAGGCGTAGAACGGCGCGAGCAACAGGCCGAACAAACCGCAACTGACCAACGACACGAACAGGGTCGGCCGGCGCTTGAGCAGCAGCCCCATGGCGTTGACCAGACACATGCCCATGCGTTGGGACACCCAGCCGACAAGGAACGCCAACAACAGAGAAATCAGCAGTGAAAGCACAGGCCTCCCTGTTTCCGGTCAATGACATCGTGCCGATGCCTGTGAGAGAGACTAGCCGCTGCGCAAACACTTGGGATGCCCCCGCAAAGCCCTTCTACACTCAATCCGCATATGCCCTACAACACCTGTCGAATAGGCCCTCATGACCACCCTTACAGCCCGCTTGAAACAAGGCAAGGATGCGCGCAAGAACTGCCCGCGCAGTTCACAGGCAACCCTGGGAAAGGTCGACCGTGACCCAATTCCGCTGATCAAGGCGTCGAGTGAAGGGCGCATAAAATCGCTGGTGGAGTTGCGCTACGGGCGCATGTTGGTGTCGCCCTTCACCTTTTATCGCGGCAACGCACTGTTGCAGGCCCACGACCTGGCGGGCACTTCGAACATGGGACTGGTTTCGCCGATTTGTGGTGATTGCCACCTGATGAATTTCGGTGGTTTCGCAACGCCTGAACGCAACCTGCTGTTCAGCGTCAACGACTTCGACGAAGCCCATCCCGGACCGTGGGAGTGGGACTTGAAACGCCTGGTGGCGAGTTTCCTGGTGGCCGCCCGCGACTTGCGCCATGGGGAATCCGTTGAGGAAACGATCTGCCACGAAGTGGTGCAAGCCTATCAGCAGACCATGCTGGAGTGCGCCGAACAGAGTGCGCTGGAAACCTGGTACGAATCCATCAGCTATGACGAACTGCTGGCGCAGGCCAACAAAAGCACCCTGGAACATGTGGAACGCGCCATTGCCAAAGCCGAACGTCGCACCCATGCCGAATTGCTGCCAAAAATCAGCGAACGCGACGCCCATGGTCGTTTGATTATTCGCGATGACCTGCCGGAAATTTTCCACCTGCACAAAAACACTACGCTGCTGGACGCCGATGATGACTGGTTGCGCCTCTCAGACTGGCGCCCGCTCTACGACACCTTCATGCGCGACTATCGCGGCACCCTGCAAGCGGACCGCCGCGATCTGGTGTCGCGGTTTCATGTTCAGGACATGGCGTTCAAAGTGGTAGGCGTCGGCAGTGTCGGTACCCGTTGTCTGGTGGCGCTGTTGACCGACGATCAGGAGTTCCCGCTGTTCCTGCAATTCAAGGAAGCACGGCGTTCGGTGCTCGCGGGCTACGTGAAGGCCAAGTCACGGGTGCGGCATGAAGGGCAGCGGGTGGTCGACGGTCAGCGGTTGATGCAATCGGCCAGCGACTTGTTCCTCGGCTGGACCACCGGTCCCAGCGGGCGACATTTCTATGTCCGCCAGTTGCGCGATATGAAAATCTCCGCCGAACTCGAGACCTTCGACGGCGACGCATTCGCGGCCTATGGCCGGCTCTGTGGCCGGGCCCTGGCTCGCGCCCATGCCAAGTCTTCCGGGCTCGCGGCGGTGATCAGCGGCTACATCGGCAAGAGCGACGCACTGGCCGACGCGTTTTATAAATATGCCCAAGGCTATACCGAGCAGAACGAGCGTGATTTCGAGCAATTCCAGCAAGCCTGTCGCAAGGGTCGATTGCGTGCGCGGTCGGAAGCCGACTTTGCCGCGGATCATTTGCCGTAGCTGTGTCGCAAGCTCTGGTACGGGGCGTTGATCGAGATGAAGTTTTCTTCACCCCACGGTTGCGCTCCTGCCTGTACATTGCCCTTGCTCATTCAAGAAACTACGGTTTGCCCGCCCTCCCGCGGGCTTTTTTTTTGGGGCTTCCACTCGTTTGAGCGTGGGCACGCCCCCTTGTAGGAGCCAGCCTGCTGGCGATGGTCGTTAACGATAACGCGGGTGAACTGGATAAACGCGGCGCACTTGAGTCCATCGCCAGCAAGCTGGCTCCTACAGTTTCCCGCGAATGCGTGATGAACCTTTTTTTTGCCTGCGAATTTGCCTGACGGCCATCGCTGGTTGTATCCGGTCGACACCGTCCATCACTGTGCCAACTGCGCGACGCTCCCTTGCGATTGCTCGGGCAGCAAACAGCCTTTGGCCATCCACTGGCAGTCTCTGGCCCAGCGATAGCCGGATTCCAGGTCGCCTCGGTCGTTGTAATAACCCAGCCGCAATTGAGTGGCACTCAGGTCGAGTTTGGCAAAACCAGCCCGCGAAGCAGTAAACGCGCTATCCGGTGTTGGCGCGCTCAGAGCACTCAGCCTCTGGCCACCCGCCCCGGAAATGACCCACGCGGGTTCACCTGCACGTAACAGCAATTGCTGGTTGTGATCATGACCTGACAAAAGCATATCGACGTGGTTGCGTTCCAGCACAGGCAAGAGCCGGGTGACCAGATCCGACTCCTCGCCATGCTCGCCTTGATTGCGCAGCGGGTGATGGGACGCGGCTATTCGCCATATTGGAGCCGGTCCGGGTGCCTGGAACGCCTGATCGATAAAGTCGATTTGCTGCTGCAAACGTTCACGTGGCGCCGAGGTGTCGAGGAACACCATCCGCACCAATGGCCGCCCGTCGACGTTACCGAAGTCCCTGACGTAGAAATTCGCCGGCATCTGCCAGCGACCCGAACCCTTGTGCTGTTGGCCGTACTCAATCTCGTATTTTTGCGACACCGGGTAATCGTGGTTACCCAGCACCGCGTAAAATGGCACATGGCCGAGCCAGTGCCCCCAATAGACACGCTCGAATCGGGTTTCCCAATGGAAATCGTGGGTACTGGTCAATGGCTTGCCGTAGAAGTTGTCGCCCAGGAATACCACCATGTCCAGGCGCCCCTCTTTAGACGCAACCCGCTCCATGGCTTGCCCCACCCGCCACTGTTGCAAGTCACCACTGCCCTGGTCACCCACTGCGATCATCGACACCGATGCAGGGTCCAGGCCACTCAGCGGAACATAGGGCGATGGTGGCGTGAACAACCAATAACCACCGACGAATAACAGAACAACGACGGCGACGCTGGAGCAAAGCACGACTCTTCCACGCACCGAACGTTTTGCAGAAATCGAGGGGGAAATTGTGCGTTTCAATCAGGGGCTCACAGGGCTCGAAAAGCCAGGCAGGGTGGCGAAATGAAGAGCGATCTACACCCCCAATGGATCACAGTGTTTGTTCACATTTTGTTAAGAAATCGTTCCGCATACTTTTTCTCGGCCTGCTTTTTTGGTTCTTCACGGAATCCCGGACAACAAAAAACCCGCAGCCCTTTCGGGGTGCGGGTTTTGCTGTTCAATCGTCAGCTCAATTCACAGACTGAGGCTCAGTCGACAACACCGTTTTTTCCCTGCTCTTGAGCACCGGCATTTCCAGCCTCGCTCGCCCGTAAAACGCCAGCGCCGTCAGCAAACACGCCAGCCACACAAAGATCCCGGCCCATAAGGTGTGGGACATGTAGTGCCAGCCTTGCAGTACCCGCGTGGTGCCATAGATGAAACCGAGGGCCAGCGAGCCGTACATGATCGCTTTCGAATAGCGCCAGCGGTAGCGACGTGCCACGAAGTACAACGCCAGCATGGTGAACCCGCCCGACGCGTGTCCGCCCGGCCAGCAGCGCCCCGGACCGGCAACTTTCAGCAGGTCGAAATTCTCGTACCACTCGACGTGCTCCTTTTTGCCGCCGTACTGGGTGGTTTCGATCGGGCAGTACACGCTGGTGTGGCCCTTGAGGTAGTGAATCACCCCGGTGCTGATGGAGAACGCGAACACCACGTAGAGAAAATCGCGACGGTGCCGGGTGGCAAAGCGCAGCACCGGTGCGACTTTGATTTTTTCCAGGAAGGCGATGATTTTCGAATGCTTTTCGGCCTTCAGGCGCGGCCAGAGAAATGACAACAAGGCACCGATAATCGCAATCTCGCCCGTCCAGTTCGGAATGATCCGCGCCCATTTATGGGTGATTTTTTCGAACAGATGAACATGGTCCAGCGGGTACGTCTGCGTCACCGGATCAAAAAAATAGTTGTTGAACGCGATGTCGATTTTGGTCATGTCGAACATCAGGAACACCACGACCGCACAGGCCAGCGGAATACCGAAATTCACCCAGTAAAAGCGGTAGCGAGAAGCGGTCAGCATTGTGAGTCCTGATTCAAAAGGAAGAGGGAAAAACTCAATGAGTACTCACCGAGCTCCAGTCAGAAGCATCGATGAAACCAAGCATGCGCGGAGTTTGCGGGGTTTCGGCGGAAATAAACAGTGAAGCGCCATAACCCAGCGTCGAAGGCGGTAACTTGAGGTCTGTTTCCAGTTGTTCCATGCATTCGCTGTGGGTCACCAGAATCAAGTTACGACCGGCAACCTTGTGCGCCAACGCGTCGCGCAGCATGGTGCCCTTGCAAATGATCAGCCAGTCTTCGCCCGTGCCAACCTTGTTGAACATGAAGTTGGCGGTCTGCGCCGTGCGCAGGATCGGGCTGTTGTAGATATCGGCCTTGTCCAGGCCCAGGTGTTTGAACTGAGCCCCAAGGCTCTCGGCAACACTGCGAGAGCGCTCGGTAATGCCATCGTTACCAACCAGACAAGGCGCAGAGGAATGGTCGCAGCGCTCGACGTGGCGCACCAGCACGATCACGTCGCCCTTGGCCCATCCCGTCATCAGCGCCTGTGCGCCGGCCACATTGCCGTGAGCCAGGTCCGGCGCGGTGGCGGGACGCAGCAAAAACACGGTCAGCGGGATAACCAGCAGCGCCGAGGCCAACACCACCGCAGCGTTGCGATAGCGGGCAAAGCGGTTCAGATCGATCGAGCGTTTTATCCCGAAAAGACTCAGTCTTAATTCCACATCAAGCCGCCTCGCCGGCAAACACCACCCCATTAGATCGTGGGAGGTTAGAGAAACGTGCGTCGGTGACTGGTGAAACGCATGTGAAAAAAAGCTTAAAAGCGCTGTAAAAACCTTGTTACAGAATCCGTTGGGCAAAATCCTTTCAGCTCCCGGGATTGCGGCCGATACATCCTGCTTACACAGCTTGGCGGCCCCCAAAAAAAACAATCTTCCAGCCAACCGACAACAAAGAAGCACTACGTTCCTGGAGGAATTTGATGAATAGCTGGTTTGGCAACATCAGCGTGAACCTGAAACTGGGCCTGGGATTTGGCCTGGTCCTGGCACTGACCTGCGTCCTCGCCCTGACCGGCTGGACCAGCCTGGGCGGGTTGATCGACCGCAGTAACTGGATGAGCGACATCACCCAGCTCAATGGCGGCCTGACCAAGCTGCGCGTGGTTCGCCTGCAGTACATGCTGACCAACGGCGACGAAGCCGCCGCACAGACCGTGCAGACCACCCTCGACGCTTTCTCGGCCCAGCAGCAAGCCCTGCTGGCGAAGTTCAAGAGCCCGGAAAACCTCAAGCTACTCAGGGAGCAGGGCGCCGTCATCGATGCCTACAAGACGTCCCTCGGCAAGATGCGCAACGCCTATCGCACCGGCAACAGCGCCCGTGATGCCATGAGCGCCAGCGCCGAAACCGCCAACACGCTGATCAATGACATCAACGCCCGCGTGCAGCAAATGCCGCTGAGCGACCAGCGCTTCGATCAGTTCCAGGCCATTACCGCAGCCAAGGAAGCGTTCCTGCTGGCCCGCTACGAAGTACGCGGCTACACCGCCAGCACCAACGCCGAAACCGAGCAAAAAGCCGTCGACCAACTGGACGCTGCCATCGCCAGCCTGAAACCGTTGAACACGCAGTTCGCCGATACCCAGCAAGATGCCCTGCGTCGGCTGGAAACTGCGCTGGGCAACTACCGCAGCGCCTTGCAGGCCTACAAGGCCGCCAGCAATGACGCGGTGCAAGCGCGCAAGGAAATGACCGACCAGGGCACCGCCATCGTGTCCCAGAGCGATCAGATGTACCAGATCCAACTCGACCGCCGTGACGCCGAAAGCGCCCGGGCACGCACTCTGCAACTGATCAGTACGTTGCTGGCGTTGCTGGTGGGCATCATTGCCGCCGTGGTCATCACCCGCCAGATCACCCGCCCATTGCGTGAAACCCTCGCGGTGGTCGATCGCATCGCCAGTGGTGACCTGTCCCAAAACGTCCTGGTTACCCGCCGCGACGAACTCGGCGTGTTGCAGCAAGGCATCGCGCGCATGGGCGTGACCTTGCGCGACTTGATCAGCGGCATCCGCGACGGCGTGACCCAGATCGCCAGCGCCGCTGAAGAGTTGTCAGCCGTGACCGAACAGACCAGCGCCGGGGTCAACAGCCAGAAAGTCGAGACCGATCAGGTCGCGACCGCCATGCACGAGATGACCGCCACCGTGCAGGAAGTCGCGCGCAACGCTGAAGAAGCCTCGCAAGCCGCTGCCGCGGCGGACGGTGAAGCCCGTGAGGGTGACAAAGTGGTCAACGAAGCCATCGCCCAGATCGAGCGTCTGGCCAGCGAAGTGGTGCGCTCCACCGAAGCCATGAGCGTGCTGCAACAGGAAAGCGACAAGATCGGCAGCGTCATGGACGTGATCAAGGCCGTGGCCGAGCAGACCAACCTGCTGGCGCTCAATGCCGCCATTGAAGCGGCCCGTGCCGGTGAAGCCGGTCGTGGTTTTGCCGTGGTGGCCGACGAGGTTCGTGGCCTGGCCCAGCGCACACAGAAATCCACCGAGGAAATCGAAGGCCTGGTGGCCGGCCTGCAGAACGGCACGCAACAAGTGTCGGCGGTAATGAACAACAGCCGCGTCCTCACCGACAGCAGCGTAGCCCTGACCCGCAAGGCCGGCGAGTCACTGGAGAACATCACCCGCACGGTGTCCAACATCCAGTCGATGAACCAGCAAATCGCCGCCGCTGCCGAACAGCAAAGCGCCGTGGCCGAAGAGATCAGTCGCAGCATCATCAATGTGCGCGACGTGTCCGAACAGACCGCCGCTGCCAGCGATGAAACGGCGGCGTCCAGTGTTGAACTGGCGCGGTTGGGCAATCAATTACAGATGATGGTGAGTCATTTCAGGGTCTAGGCCGAACACGTCAGCGACGTTGACACGAAGCCCTTTGAAAAAAGGGCTTCTCTCATTTCAGGCAGTCGGACTGCTTATTTGGCGAAGTTTTCGATTTTTACCTGTCCTTCAGGAAAGGTGGCGATGATTTCCAACTCGCCACCCATTGCGCGGATGTAATTGCGCAATGTGCTGATGTACATGTCCGTGCGTCGTTCCATTTTCGAGATTGCTGCCTGGTTGACGTGCAAGGCCTTGGCCAAGGTTTCCTGGCTCAGTTCCTGGGCTTTGCGAAGCTCATGCAGAGGCATTTCTTTCAGGTGTTGCTGGAGCAACTGCTCTGCATCGGCACGTGATTCAGGCGACATGCGTGCTTGAAGCTCAGCGAATTTTTTAGCCATCATTGCGGCCCTCTATACGCAGTGTTTCCAAGTGTTCGTCATACAGTTTTTCGGCCATGGGGACATGATGCTCATACCAACGATCCTGACCGGTTTTATCGCCACCTATCAGCAATAATGCGCATCGTCGTGGATCAAATGCGTACAACACGCGGTAAGGGCGACCACCATGCTGCACCCGCAGCTCTCGGAGATTGCCATGTCGCGAGCCTTTGATATCGCTGCTATGGGGAAATCCCAAACCTGGTCCAAAGAGCTCCAACAAGTCGACACTCGCCGATACGCAAGCCTGCTCCTTTTCATTCAAATCGCCCCACCAATCGCCAAATTCATCCGTGTATTCAACGTCCCACTTCATACAAATATGCCACCCGCGGAATATAACCTCAAGGGAATAACTGTATGAGCTTCAACGGCCCTCCGACTACCCTTGAGCCCCCACGCAATTGTTAATGATGATTGCTGGTGAAGCTTGGGTGGCGTCGAACTTTAGAGGGAGCGCAGGCGGAATACTGGATGGCGTTGCAGGTGGGTGGCATCAGCCTGGATATGGCCAAGGCCAGTTCCCACGCAGTGCGTGGGAATCAATCAATGGCTGGCTAAACCTCAGACACAAATCGCATTGGTAAACACCAACCGATTGCCGAACGGATCAGCAATGGTCATGTCCTGGCTGCCCCATGGCATGGCCTGAATTTGTGGATGGGAAAACCTGTACTCCTTGGCCAACAGCTGCTGTTGAAACTTTTCCAGCTCATCCGTCTCGATCCGCAGCGCAGAACCCGGCGTGCTGTCGCCATGGTGTTCGGACAGGTGCAGCACGCACTCACCTCGCGAGACTTGCAGGTACAGGGGGAAGCCGGGCTCGAAACGATGTTGCCAGTCGATCTTGAAACCGAGGAAATCAACGTAAAACTCCACTGCCTTGGCTTCGTCGAAAATGCGCAGGATCGGAGTGGTTTTGCCGAAGCTCATCGGGTTGCTCCCAGACTGTGAAAGACCTGTAGGAGCGAGCTTGCTCGCGATAGTCGTTAATGATGACGCGTGTCTACTGGGTAAACGCTGCGCTCTTTTGTCCATCGCGAGCAAGCTCGCTCCTACAAAATACGTAACCGAACAGCAATGATAGTCGGACTTGATATCAGTCCTTCGGCGCGGAAGCGCCATACTTTAGTCTCAAAGTGCCATCATTGTGACGCAATCATCGAAACGTCACTGAAACCCTGTGCGCAAATCCCCTTTCCGGGCCAGGAACCGCCCTTCCCTGCGCCCGTTGGCCTGGCCATCGCGGTAACTCAACACACCGTTGACCCATACGCCCTCGATGCCTTGCGCCGCCCGCTGCGGATCGTTGAAATCGGCAACATCACGGATGGTCGCCGGATCGAACAACACCAGGTCCGCCCAATGGCCTTCGCGTATTTCACCGCGGTCCTTCAAACCGAAGCGTGCCGCCGACAGTCCGGTCATTTTGTGCACGGCGGTGTGCAGCGGGAACAGTCCTACGTCACGGCTGAAATGTCCGAGCACCCGGGGGAATGCGCCCCACAAGCGTGGGTGCGGAAACGGGTCCTCCGGCAAACCGTCGGAGCCGACCATCGACAGCGGATGCGCGAGGATTCTGCGCACATCCGCCTCATCCATTCCGTAGTACACCGCACCGGCCGGTTGCAGTCGGCGGGCGGCCTCCAGCAATGGCACATTCCATTCGGCAGCGACGTCCGTCAGGTCGCGACCGCCCATCTGCGGATGCGGGGTGGACCAGGTAATAGTGATGCGGTGGGCATCGGTCACCTGCTTGAGGTCCAGGGTCGATGAGCTCGCGGCATAGGGATAACAGTCGCAACCCACCGGGTGGGTCTTCGCCGCCTCTTCGAGGGACGCCAACAGCTGCGGACTACGTCCCCAATTACCGGCGCCGGCGCATTTGAGGTGGGAAATGATCACCGGGCTTTGCGCATGACGACCGATCCGGAACGCCTCGTCCATGGCCTCCAGCACCGGTTCGAATTCGCTGCGCAAATGGGTGGTGTAGACCGCACCAAACGCCGTCAACTCTTCGGTCAGCTGCATCACTTCATCGGTCGATGCCGAGAAGGCGTTGGCATAGGCAAGCCCAGTGGACAGGCCCAGCGCACCGGCCTCAAGACTCTCGCGCAGTTGCTCGCGCATCGCGGCGATTTCATCCGCCGTGGCGGTGCGGAACAGGTCGTCCAGATGATTGCTGCGCAATGCCGTGTGGCCCACCAGCGCCGCGACGTTCAGCGTAGTGTTCGCCGCTTCGACCGCCGCGCGGTAGTCGCTGAATGTCGGATAAACGAACGCAGCGGCCGTGCCGAGCAGGTTCATCGGGTCCGGCGGATCGCCGCGCAGACTCACCGGCGATGCACTGATCCCGCAGTTGCCGACGATCACCGTGGTCACTCCCTGGCTGAGCTTGGGCAGCATCTGCGGTTGGCGAATGACCACGGTGTCGTCATGGGTGTGCACGTCGATGAAACCCGGCGCCAGCACATGGCCCAGCGCGTCGACTTCTTCGTTGGCGTGGGCATCGCTCAAGTCGCCGATGCGCTCGATGCGACCGTTCAGAATCGCCACGTCGGCGGGGTAACCGGGGCTGTTACTGCCATCGATGATCAGAGCATTGCGAATCAGCGTGTCGTACTGCATGTCAGTCTCCCAGCGGCAAGTGGTCGTCGCCGCCGCGGTATTCGTCGAGGGCGAGTTTGATCCGCCGCAGACGTTCTTGATTGTCTTCAGGATTGGCCAGGGCCAGCTCGGTGGCGAGCACATCGATGGCCAGCAGCATGCCGTAGCGCGCCGCCGTGGGTTTATAGATGAACGAGGTTTCGGCGCTTTGCAGGGGCAGGACGATGTCGGCCAGTTGCGCCAGCGGCGAATCGCCGCGAGTGATGGCCAGAATGCGTGCGCCATAGTTGCGCGCCAGCTCCACCGTTTCAATCAGTTCCGGGGTGATCCCGGTCAGCGAGCAGACAATCACTACGTGTTCGGCACTGAGGCTGGCGGCGGTGACACGCATCATCACCGCATCGTGGCACGCCGCAATCGGATAGCCGAGACGCACCAGGCGCACTTGCAGTTCATCGCTGCACAGGGTCGAGCAGCCGCCCATGCCGAAAGCGTGAATCATCCGCGCCTTGCCCAGCAGTTTCACCGCATCGGCGAAACGCGACTCATCGAATGCCGCCAGGTGCTGGCGCAAGGTCGATTCGATGTCGCCGACGATTTGCCCGTAGAACGCCGACTGCTCGGGCGTGCCCGCCGGGTCGAGAAATCGGCTGCCAACGCCGCTGGCCTGGGCCAGTTGCAAACGCAAGTCACGCAAATCCCGGCAGCCGACCGTGCGGGCGAAACGTGACAGCGTGGCGCTGCTGACCTCTGCCCGCAGCGCCAGTTCATCGAGGCTGGCGGAGGCGGCAAATCCTACGTCGTCGAGCATCAGGCGGGCGATGCGTCCTTCACCGGCACTGAAGGAATCCTGACGGGCGCGGATCTGGTAGAGGATGTCCATGCGGGTGGCTCCGGCTAAATCAGATAAGAAAGGCCAACGGTCAGTCCGAAGGCGACGACCGAGATCAACGTCTCGAGCACGGTCCAGGTCTTGAAAGTTTGGGCAACGGTCATGTTGAAGTATTCCTTGATCAACCAGAAACCGCCGTCATTAACGTGGGAAAAGATAACCGACCCGGCGCCCGTCGCCAGCACCAGCAGCTCCGGATGGGGATAACCCAGACCAATGGC
The DNA here is from genome assembly GCF_059422645.1 of Pseudomonas sp. GW821-FHT01C01. Classification (NCBI taxonomy): domain Bacteria; kingdom Pseudomonadati; phylum Pseudomonadota; class Gammaproteobacteria; order Pseudomonadales; family Pseudomonadaceae; genus Pseudomonas; species Pseudomonas sp. GW821-FHT01C01. Next base: position 75,553 of record NZ_JBWKXF010000014.1, read on the forward strand.
CACTGGTGCGACCACACCTGAAGCAGTGGTCATGGCCACAGTGGCAGAACCGGTGGCGATGCGCATCAGCGCTGCGAACAGCCAGCCCATCAACAGCGGCGACAGGTGGAACTCGTGGGCCAGGCCAACGATCTGGTCGGTGACGCCGGCGTCCACCAGAATCCGGTTCAAGCCACCACCGGCGCCCACCAGCAAGGTGATGCTCGCGGTCGGCGCCAGGCATTCGTTGGTGAACTTGAGGATCGATTCGCGGTTGAAGCCCTGGGCCAGGCCAAGGGTCCAGAAGCTTAGCAATGTGGCCAGCAACAGCGCGATCACCGAGTTACCGATGAACAGCAGGAACTGGTTGAAACCACTGCCCGGCGTGGAAATCAGATTGGCCCAGCCGCCGATCAGCATCAGCACCACCGGCAACAGGATGGTCGCCATGGTGATGCCGAAACCCGGCAGGCTGTCGCGCGGTTCACGCTCGAGGAACTGGCGTTCCAGCGGGTTTTCCGCCGGCAATTGAATGCGCGGCACGATGAACTTGGCGTACAGGGGACCGGCGATGATCGCCGTCGGAATGCCGATCAGGATCGCGTACAGCAACGTTTGCCCCACCGATGCTTGATACACCTGCACCGCCAGCATCGCCGCCGGATGCGGCGGCACCAGTGCATGCACCACCGAGAGCCCCGCGACCATCGGCAAGCCGACCATCAGGATCGACACACCCACGCGCCGCGCCACGGTAAAAGCAATCGGCACCAACAGGACGAAACCGACCTCGAAGAACAGCGGCAGCCCGACCAGAAACGCGATGCACACCATCGCCCAATGCGCGTTCTTCTCGCCAAAGCGGTCGATCAGCGTGCGGGCCATCTGCTCGGCGCCACCGGACTCGGCCATCATCTTGCCGAGCATGGTGCCCAGCGCCACTACCAGTGCGATGTGCCCCAGGGTCTTGCCGACGCCCGCCTCGTACGCCCCCACCACACCGGACGGCGGCATGCCGGCGACCAGCGCCAGACCAAGGGAAATCAGGGTGATGACAATGAACGGATTGAGCCGGTAACGGGCGATCAGAACGATCAGCGCGATGATGGCAACGGCGGCATACACCAGCAGCCAATAGCCGAAGGACGGGGTCATGCGGTACTCCTCGAGAGGGTCACGTCGAAATATTTGTGAAACTCTTAAAACATTTCGACAGGTGATTTTCAAACGAGGTGAAAGTAATTTTCGTGCAGAGGTAAGGCGTGTCGTGCAGAGGTATGACTTGTCGCGAGTAATGAAAATCAGGCAGGCGGATTTTCATCGCGCCTGCGCTGTTTGATTTCAGTCGTGCTGCATCCGGGCACGCTTGAGCAATTTCCTGCAACGCTCGGACAAGTGCAGCACCCGCAGGTGCTTGCCGGCCTTGGCGTAGCGCTCGCGCAAGGTGCCCAGCGCGGCGATGGCCGAGTAGTCGACAAAACTCAGGTGACGGCAATCCAGGGTGACTTGCGCCGGGTCGTTGGCCGGATCGAACTGATTGAGAAAGGGGGTGGTCGAGGCGAAAAACAGCGTGCCATGCACCCGGTACAACTTGCTGCCGTCGTTTTCCAGGTGACTGTCGGCATACAGCTGACGGGCCTGCTGCCAGGCAAAGTTCAGCGCCGCAATGATGATGCCGCAGAGCACCGCGGTGGCCAGATCGGTGAACACGGTAATCACCGTCACCGCAATGATCACCAGCACGTCGTTGAGCGGCACCTTGTTCAGCACCCGCAACGAGGCCCAGGCGAAGGTCTGTTGCGACACCACGAACATCACACCGACCAGCGCGGCCAGCGGAATCCGCTCGATCAGCGGCGACAGAAACAGAATGAACAGCAATATCGACACCCCGGCCACCTCCCCGGACAAGCGCCCGCGCCCACCGGAACTGAGGTTGATCACGGTCTGGCCGATCATCGCGCACCCACCCATGCCGCCGAACACACCGGACACCACATTCGCCGCCCCCAGCGCCACGCACTCGCGATCCGGGTAGCCACGGCTCTCGGTGATTTCGTCGGTGAGGTTCAGGGTCAAAAGGGTTTCCAGCAACCCGACCAGCGCCATCAGGATCGCGTAGGGCGCGATGATGCGCAGGGTGTCCAGATTCCACGCGATGTCCGGCAGCGCCAGCGTCGGCAAGCCTCCGGCAATGTGCGCCATGTCGCCCAGGGTGCGGGTTGGCAGGCCAAGCAGATACACCGCCAGGCCCACGCCGAGAATCGCCACCAGCGCCGGCGGCACGGTGCGGGTCAGGCGCGGCAGTACATAGACAACGGCCATGGTCACCGCGACCAGGCCAAGCATCATGTACAGCGGTGTACCGCTCAGCCAGGCTTCACCGCTCTTGAAGTGCTCCATTTGCGCCAGCGCAATGATGATCGCCAGGCCGTTGACGAAGCCGAGCATCACCGGGTGCGGCACCATGCGCACCAGTTTGCCGAGCTTGAGCAGCCCGAACGCGATCATGATCAGCCCGCCCAGCAACACCGTGGCCAGCAGATACTGCACACCGTGTTGCACCACCAGCGCGACAATCACCACGGCCATCGAGCCGGCCGCACCGGACACCATGCCTGGTCGCCCGCCGAACAGCGCGGTCAGCGTGCAAATGATGAACGCGCCATAAAGCCCCATCAGTGGATTGAGATGGGCCACCAGCGCGAAAGCGATGCACTCGGGCAACAGGGCGAAGGACGTGGTAAGTCCGGCCAGGACATCGGCGCGTAGACGTTTTGCTTTCATGGAGGGATCGCACACAGGGAGAGACGAGAAAAGAGTGTGCGGATGTTACGGAATCGGGGGCCGACCGGCCATCATCTGTGTCATCGAAAATGTCTTCGCGAGCAAGCCCGCTCCCACATTCGATCGCGCTCCGTCAGAAGGAATGCGATCGAATGTGGGAGCGGGCTTGCTCGCGAAGAACGATGACGCGGTCTAAAGCTAACTCAAACCCTCTCATCGCGAATCCACTCAACCTGACGCAGGAATCACGAATCAGCCCTTGAAATTCGCGTCCGCATAATCCGCCAACTTACCCTGGATAAAGTCCAGGAAGCATTGAATCCGCAGGGCCAGTTGCGAGTTGCGGTAGTACACCGCATTGATCGGCTGGCGATAGCCGCTGTTGAATTCGGCCAACAACACTTTCAAGCGTCCGGCACGAATGTCTTCAATGGTCATGAAATGCGACAGGCTGGCAATGCCCTGGCCGTCCAGTGCCAGATGGCGGATGGTCTCGCCGCTAGAGGCGCTGATCGACGCCTGGATCGGCCAGCGATCGCCATGCACATAACGCAGCGGCCATTGGTTGAGGCCTTCGTTCTGGGTGAACCCCAGCAGCGTATGGCTGGCCAGGTCCGCCACGGCTTGCGGTGTGCCGTACTTTTCCAGGTACGCCGGGCTGGCGACGATGTGCAACGGGCTGCATCCCAGGGAGCGGGCATGCAATGTCGAATCGGTCAGGGTGCCAATGCGGATGGCGATGTCGGTGCTCTGCTCCAGCAAGTCGATGATCAAGTCGTTGCTATTGAGTTCGAGCTGGATGTCCGGGTAGAGCCGACGGAATTCATCGATGTAGGGCACGATGGCGTGCAGCATGAAAGGTGATGCAGCATTGATCCGCAGACGCCCGGACGGCGTTTGCTGGCGTGAGGACAGGCGCTCTTCGAGCTCGTCCATCTGATCGAGAATTCGCTTGGCGTGCTCGAAGAAGTACTTGCCCTCCTCGGTCAGGTCCATGCGTCGCGTGGTGCGATTGATCAGCGTCGTGTCGAGCTTGGCCTCCAGCCGCGACAGCGTACGGCTGACCGCCGAAGGCGTTTGCCCGACCTGCTCGGCCGCCGCAGAAATCGACCCGCATTCAATCACGCAGACGAAAATCTGCAATTCATCGGATCTGGCTTTCACGTGTGTCCCTTATCGATAGTCCCGACCGGTTCTTCTGAGTCAAGAGTAACCATTGTGGCGAGGGAGCTTGCTCCCGCTCGGCGGCGAAGCCGTCGTAAAACGGACAAACACGATTTACCTGAAGCACCGCGCGCACCAGCGGGAGCAAGCTCCCTCGCCACAAAAGCCCTACACACAGACTCCGGCTTTCGATAGTAACTGACAGTTACGCCTTCAGACCAAACACCTCAGTCAAATGCTGCTCATAGCGCGCTACATCAGCTTCGATGTTCGGGCGTTTCATCACGTCCACACAGAGGAACGTCGGCAAACCGGTCATGCCAAGGAACTCGTTGGCCTTGTGGAACGGGAAATACACCGCGTCCACACCTTTGGCTTCGAAGAAATCGGTCGGGTCGTCGAAGGCTTGCTGCGGGGCGTTCCAGGTCAGCGACAGCATGTATTGCTTGCCGTGAATCAGGCCGCCGCTGCCGTACTTCTGCGACGCGTCCGAACGGGTGCGACCGTCGCTGGCATAGAGGCTGCCATGACCTTCGGTGAAGACTTCGTCGATGTACTTCTTCACGGTCCACGGTGCGCCCATCCACCAGCCGGGCATCTGGTAAATGATCACGTCGGCCCAGAGGAACTTGGCCACTTCTTCGGCGATGTCGTAGCCCTCGTCGATGAAAGTGGTTCTGACATCCACACTGCCACGATCCAGCACACTTAATGCGGTCTCATGCAGGGTGGTGTTGTAGCGGCCGTCGGAGTGCGCAAATTTTTTGCCGCCATTGAGCAACAGGACTTTTTTCATGGGAGGTCTCGGGGAGGTCGGGAATCGGATGGCGGCAGAGTACCGACTGGCCTCACGCGGAATAAGCGTCGATTGGGCAAAAATCATTTGACCCACAAGCACGAATCAATAGCCGATTGTTGCCTTAGACTGGTGCCAGTTCTGACCTGAGGAGAAATGTAGATGAGTGAAATCCAGGGCTTCATCCTGCACGCCAAGACCCGCCCGGAAAAATCCGACGCCTTCGAAGCGTTTTTCAGCGGCTACGTGGAAGCGAGCCGAGCCGAACCCGGTTGCATCGAATACCACATGTTGCGCGACAAACAGGACCCGACCCTGTTCATCTTCTTTGAGATCTGGCAGTCCCAGGCCCACCTCGATGTGCACTCGAACCTGCCGCACATGAAACAGTTCCTTGACCAGCGCGATGAGTATCTGGAACGGGACTTCGAGATCCGCGCCATCGACATGATCAGCCCGTCGTCCGCTAGCCGCTGATCAGCAAATGGCCGCCGAGCAAACCAAGGCCAATGAAGAACACGCGCTTGAACAACACGGCGCTGATCCGCTGGCGCAGCGATTGCCCCAGCCACATGCCGAGCATTGCCGGGATCAGCGCCAGCAGCGACGCGCTCAATTCGCCCCCTCCAAGAGCGCCGCGCCATAGCAATCCACCGGCCAGGGCCAGGGTCGAGACGGTGAACGACAGGCCCAGCGCCTGCACTAGCTCATCCTTTCTCAAGCCCAGCGCTTGCAGATAGGGCACCGCTGGAATCACGAATACGCCTGTAGCCGAAGTGATGACGCCGGTCAGCACACCACACAATGGACCGAGCCAGCGTTCGCTGCGCCGCCCCACGCGCAGCGTCGGCAGGAACAAACCGCTCAGCGCATACAGCAACAATGCCGCACCCAGCCCCCGCACCACCCAAAGGCCACCGCTCATGCCGATCCACAGCGTGCCTGCTCCGGTGCCGATGAAAATCGCCAGCAACATCGGCCACAACCGTTTGACCAGCCCCGACAGATGCCCGCCGAACGCCAGCTGCCAGACGTTGGTCAGGGTCGCCGGAATGATCAACAGCGCCGCAGCCTGCGACGGCGCCATAGCCACACCGAGCAGTCCCATGGCAACAGTCGGCAAGCCGAGGCCGATCACGCCCTTGATCATGCCGGCCAGCACAAAGGTGCCGATCACCAACAGGGAAAGGGCCAACCCGAGATTCTGATAAAACGCGGAGAGTGTGTTCATGGGGCTATGGTGAGCCCGCCGGGGTTGATTGAAAATCTGCCATATACTGAGGCTGGCTCTCGCAATACAAGAGGCTGAGTATTTCACTGAGGCGACTGGCCTCTTCGCGGGCAAGCCCGCTCTACATTTTATCGCGTGCAGTCGGGACAACTCGGTCCATTGTGGGAGCGGGCTTGCCCGCGAAGGCGCCCTTCCAGACAACACACATCCAGAGGTTGCGGCAATGCACTTCGACCTGACCGACCTGCGCCTGTACCTGAACATCCTCGACACCGGCAACATCACCGCCGGCGCAGCACGCAGTCATCTGTCACTCGCGGCGGCCAGCGCACGGATTCGCGCCATGGAGGCATCTTTGGGCGTCGAGTTTCTTCAGCGCAATCGTCGCGGAGTCAGCCCGACGCCGGCCGGCAATGCCCTGGCCCGACACGCCCGGGTGCTGCTGCAACAAGCCGAACGCCTGCAACAGGAACTGGCCGAATACGCCAAGGGCGTCAAAGGTCAGGTGCGCCTGCTGTGCAATACCACGGCGATCACCGAGTACCTGCCAGAGCTGCTCGCGGACTTCCTGCACAGCCATCCCAACCTCGACATCGACCTGCAGGAACTGCCCAGCGCCCGTATCACCCACGCCTTGCGCCAGGGTGCGGCGGACCTCGGCATCGTTTCCGACGCGGTGGACACCGATGACTTGCAGACCCGCCCGTTCCGCGACGATCCGCTGGTGCTGATCATGCCCCGCGAACATCCCTTGGCACAGGCGACCTCAGTGAGTTTCACCGACACATTGCGTCACGATTACGTCGGCCTGAACGCCAACAGCGCCCTCGCCGTGTACCTGGAGGAACAGGCGCTGCACACCGGTACACGGATGCAGATCCGCATCCGCGCCGACGGCTTCGACGGGGTGATGCGCATGGTCGCACACGGCGCCGGATTGGCGATTGTGCCGTTGGCGGCGATCCAGCGCGGGTCGCTCGATGAGCCGTTGAAAAGTGTCGCGCTGGAGGAAGACTGGGCGCAGCGCAAACTGCTGCTCTGTGCTCGTTCATTCGATAACCTGCCCGGTTATGCCAGAGCCCTGTTCGAGGCATTGCAGGGCGACAGCCTTTGAAGACTGTCGCCCCGCCGTGTTGCTTCCAGACTAGACCTTGGGCAACGGACGCAAGGCTTCGGCAGTCTTGGGTTTTCTGAAAAAGATGCCGTAGATCACCGTGAGTACCACCAGGAAAGGCACACCGAAGACCAGGGTCATCTTGAAGGCGTCGGTGAAGTAGGTGGTGATCATCACCGCGCCCATCAACACCAGCCCCAACAGGGTCGAGTAGGGGAACAGCCGCATGCGGAACGACAGTTTGCGTTCACCGTTGCGCTGGTGATAACGACGGAAGCAGTAGTGCGTCAGGAAAATCATGAACCAGGTGAAAATGGCGCCGAACATGGAGATTGCCATCATCAAGGTGAACGAGCTTTCCGGATACAGGATGTTGAGCAAGGTCGCCAGGGCGATACCCGAGCTCGACAGCAGCAGTGCGTTCAGCGGAATCCCGCTCTTGCTCAACACGCCCATGGACTTCGGCGCATAACCACCACGGGACAGGCTGAACATCATGCGCGTGGTGATGTACAACTGACTGTTCATCGCCGACAACGCCGCAATCAGAATCACGAAATTCATCACACCGGTCGCGCCGGGAATACCGATCGACTGCATGACCGTGACAAACGGGCTCTGGGCTTGACCGGCCTGGACCCACGGTACAATCGCCAGCATCAGCGCGAGGGTCAACAGGTAGAACACCACCAGGCGCACGATGGTCGCGCGAAAGGCCTTCTTCACCGCTTGCTCCGGATCCTTCGCCTCTCCGGCGGCGACCGCGATCATCTCCACGCTCAGGTAGCTGAAGATCGACACGATCACCGCGACCCACATCCCTTGCAAGCCATTGGGAAAAAAGCCGCCGTGGGAGGTGTAGTTATGCACGCCGTATTCCGGGTTGCCGGAGCCGAATACCACATACACCGCAAGAATGATGAAGCCGACAATCGCGCCGATCTTGATGGTCGAGAACCAGTACTCGAAGGTGCCGAAGGTCTTCACGCTGATGGCGTTGAGCACGATCAGCACACTGGAGAACGAGACGATCCAGATCCATTCCGGCACGTTGGCGAACCAGTACTTCATGTACATCGCCACCGCCGTTACTTCCGTACCGACCGCCAGCACGATCGCCGCCCAGTAGGCATAGCGCACCAGGAACCCGGCCAGCGGGCTGACATAGAATTCGGCATAAGCACCGAACGAACCCGAGGTCGAATGGGCCACGGTCATTTCCGCCAGGCAGCCCATCAACAACAGGGTGATGATCGCGCCAATGGCGTAGCTGAGCAGCACGCTCGGCCCGGCATAGCCGATGGCGTAGGCGCTGCCCATGAACAGCCCGGTGCCAATCGCACCGCCAATGGCAATCATGCTCATCTGTCCCGACGTCAGTTGACGCCGCAAGCCTTGCTCACGGTTGGATATCGTTTCAAAACCGGAGTTATCGGTCATTTGTCTGTCCTCTGAATATTGTCTTTCTTGAAGTGAGCACGTGGTTGGATGGTCTCGTGGGGATCAGCCACGCACAGCAGGACACGGATCAGAAAATACTCAGTGGATACTCGATGATGACGCGGACTTCGTTGTTGTCCGTGGTGTCGGCGCGCGCCACTTGAGCGGTCGAACGCACACTGGCCTGACGCACCCGCACCGACAGATCCCTGGCCTTGCCCGACTGCACGACGTAGCGCGCTTCGAGGTCGCGTTCCCAGCGTTTGCCGTCATCGCCGTAACGCCCGTAAGCGCCGTTGGGACCGCCGTCGTAGTGGCTGTCGTCGATATGGCCACCGCGGACGTAACGCGACATGAAGCTCAGGCCCGGCACGCCGAATGGCGCCATGTCCAGGTCGTAGCGCAGTTGCCAGGAACGTTCGTTGGGGGCGTTGAAGTCGAGGACCTGGATCGAGTTGGCGAGGAAAATCGAAGTCCCCGGTTGTTGATCGAACCCCAGGTAATCGAACGGCTCATCGCCATCCACGCGTTGATACGCCAGGGTCAAACGATGAGCGCCGAACTTGTACGCTGTGGCCAACGACCAGGTGGTGTTATCGATCTTGCCGGCCAGGCTCTGGCCATCGTCGTTGGTACGGTAAATATTGAAATCCAGGTTCAGCGACTGCCCTTCGCTCAAGGCAAAGGTGTAGTTGGTGTTGGCGTAATACTGCCGCCAGATGTCGGTGAACTGCGAACCGTAAAGGCTGACGCTCAGTTGATCGCTCACTGCATAGCTGCCGCCCAGATAGTCGACGCTGCGGGTTTCCACCCCGGCATACAGCGCTTTCAGGGCGCCATCGGCGTTGGTGGAATTACTGTCGTTGCCGGCTGTGAAGTGGCCGATGTCCACTTGCAGCGCCTTGAGTTCATTACTGGTCAGCTGAAAGCCGGTGGCCACGCTGGTAAACAGCCGCGCATTGCCCGTGCCGAACACCGGGTTGAGCGGGGTCAGGTTGCCGTATTTGAGTTCGGTGTTGGAGATCCGCGCCTTGAGCGCACCACCTGCTTCGGAATACTCATCCTCGGGGCGACCGTCGGAATCGACCGGCAGCAAACCGGTGCCGGTTCGTCCCTTGCCGCTGTCGAGTTTGAGGCCCAACTGCGCATAGGCATCGACACCGAAACCCACCGTGCCCTGGGTATACCCGGAACGGTAATCGAGCATGATCCCGTGGGCCCATTCGTCCCGATAGTTCTGGCCACCCGGGTTGTTGAGGTTGTTGCGGTAGAAATAGAAGTTGCGGTTGGTCAGGACCAGGCTGCTGTCTTCGACGAATCCATTGTCGTTTGCGGCGTAAGCCATTTGACCGAGGCAACTGGTGATAGCGAGCGGCAAGGCTGGCCAAAGGGACAATTTCATTCTGCGTGCTCCTTATTATTGTGTTTGCACAGAACTCTTGATTGACGGCACCCGAAGCCCTGCCGCCAGGAAAACCCGGCAGCAAGACGCGGACATCGGTTAACTCAGGTGACGCTGTGGCGGACCTGGAATTGCGCCTGCGCCCAGGTTTTCCGGTCGAGGATTTCGCCGAGGATCTGCACGGCATCCCAGACCTCGGTGAACGTCGTGTACAGCGGGGTAAAGCCGAAGCGCATGATCCGCGGCTCGCGGTAGTCACCGATCACACCGCGGTCAATCAAGGCCTGGATCACGGCATAACCCTCGGGATGCTCGAAGCTGACATGGCTGCCACGCTTGGCGTGTTCGCGTGGCGTGACCAGGGTCAGCTCATGAGCGGCGCAGCGCTGCTCGACGAGTTCAATGAACAGGTCGGTCAGGGCCAGGGATTTGCGGCGCAGGCTGGCCATATCGGTTTGGGCGAAAACATCCAGTCCACACTCGACCATCGCCAATGAAGTGATTGGCTGGGTGCCGCACAGGTAGCGGGCGATGCCGTTGCTCGGCTCGTAGCGAGGCTCCATGGCGAACTGCCGCGAATGGCCGAACCAGCCCGACAAGGGCTGCGGCACCAGATCGCACAGCTGCGGCGAGACCCAGACAAACGCCTGTGATCCCGGACCGCCATTGAGGTATTTGTAAGTGCAACCGATGGCGTAGTCGGCGCCCGCCTGATGCAAATCAACCGGCACCGCCCCGGCGGAATGCGCCAGGTCCCAGATGGCCAGCGCGCCACACTCGTGGCTCAGCGCGGTCAGGGCCTGCATGTCGTGCATGTAGCCGGTCTTGTAATTGACGTGGGTGAGCATCACCACTGCCGTGTCCTGGTCAATCGCTTGCGGCAACTCTTCCGGGCTGTCGACCAGACGCAAGGTGTACCCCTGCTGCAGCATGTCGGCCAGGCCTTCGGCGATGTACAGGTCGGTAGGGAAGTTGCTGGTTTCGGTGACGATCACCCGACGCTCTGGAGACCGGCTGGCCTGCACACGCAACGCGGCGCTGAGCACCTTGAACAGGTTGATCGAGGTGGTGTCGGTCACCACCACTTCGCCGTCGCGGGCACCTATTAATGTGGCCAATCGGTTGCCCAGACGCTCGGACAGATCGCGCCAGCCAGCGCTGTTCCAACTGCGGATCAGGCCATTGCCCCACTCCTCGGCGATCACTGCCTGAGCGCGAGCCAATGCCGCGACAGGGCGTGCGCCCAAGGAGTTGCCATCGAGATAAATCACGCCTTCAGGAAGCGCAAACTGCTGACGCAGAGGCGCCAGGCTGTCCTGCGCATCAAGCGCCAGGCAATCGTTTCTTGTAGTCATTGGATGTCCTGTTTTTTTTGAATGACATGCCGTCCGGGCACATCGTGAAAATCGAGGCGAGCAGAGCGCCCAGCGCCCTGTTTCAGGCGCTATTTGCGCCTTTTGGGTGGAGAGATAATGAACTAAGCCTTGGAGAATTTTCGTGCAAAGTGAGCGACGCTATAGTACTTATCTCGCAGAAAATTCGATTCCAACGCTAATAAACACGGATTTATTTCAACCATGAATCTCGACTCGACAGACCTGCGAATCCTCCATCAACTGCAACAGGATGGTCGTATCAGCAACCAGGAATTGGCAGAGAAAGTCGCGCTGTCGCCGTCAGCTTGCCTGCGTCGATTACGCCTGTTGGAAAGCGAGGGAATCATCACCGGCTATCGCGCGGTGCTGAATGCCGAACGGCTGGGAATCGAACTGGAAGCCATCGTCCATGTGTCGTTGCGACAGGACGTCGCGGACTGGCACGAGACCTTCATCAAGAAGGTCCAGTCGTGGCCGGAAGTGGTCACCGCGTATGTGATTACCGGGGCGAGCAACTATGTGTTGCGAGTACAGGCGCGCAACCTGAAACACTTCTCGGATTTCATCGTGAATCACCTGAACCGCACGGTGGGCGTCACCGATATCCGCTCGGAAATCGTCCTGCAGAAAATCAAGGAGCGCGACGAATTGCTGGATCTTGTGGTGCGCAAGTAAGGGCGCCCTGCCCCTCAGAAGCCACGCATGCGGCGGGCTTCGTTGCGCTGCAAAGTCATGGTCGGTGTTTCGTCGAACAACTTGCGGTACTCGGCGGAAAAACGCCCGAGATGGGTGAAGCCCCAGCCCATGGCGATCGCGGAAATATTGCGCGCAGAACCGTGCTCAAGAATCTCCTGACGCACGGCGTTCAAGCGGTATTTCTTCAGGTAGACCATCGGCGACAAGGCGAAGTACTTCTTGAACGCCTCGAACAGCTTGAAGCGCGAGACTCCGGCGGCGGCTTCGATGTCCTCCAGGTGCAGGGCTTCGCGGGCGTTTGCATGGATGTACTGCCGGGCTCTGATCAGGTAGTGCGGCAACTTCACGCCCAGCACGTTTCGCAGTTCTTCTGAATAGTTGTTCGGCTGAGCGAGGATCAAGCCTTTGATCAGCGAACTTTCAATGTCCCGAGTGAAGGCCACCTGCTCATAGAGTTCGCTGCTGCGCTCCAGCTCGGCGATGAAATAGCGCGCCATGCGCCACCATGAGGCCGACGCTCCATCGACCGCGTCCATCACCGGCTCGAACCGCAGCGGCGTATCCAGAGGCCGCTGTAGAAGCCCCTCCAGAGACTCGCTCATGGCGACTCGGGTAATCACCACCTGGACCTTGCGGCAATCGCCGGAGATCGCCAACAGCTGGTTTTCATTCGGGGAAATGATCACCCCTTGATCGCGGTCGGACTTCACCACGCTGCCGTTCTTGCTCAACTCCTGCTCGCCCACCAGCGGCAGACTCAGGCTGTAACTGCTGAAGTGCTCGGCGTCTTCGATATCGATGGTGACATCGGTGCCGTACTCGATGGTGCCAAGGGTCGTGGCCATCGACTTGAACATATTGGCGCTGTGATGAAAACGGATCCGTTCGGGCGTCGTGGTGACGAGTCGATGCGGCCCGCAGATACCGGACATCCAGCGCCTCGCGGCCTCGAGGTCATCGCTGTCGACACGAATATCGCGACACTGCGGATCAGTTTTGCTGTTCATCACGGCGCACTCACGGGCTATTTTTTCGGCGCGCTCTGACGGCGCGTCTGAGGATTGGAAAGGCAAGTTCCAAGCCACAAAACACCAGCGCCAACTTAGCGGATAGCAATCCTCAACTAAGCGGATAACGCCGCTGGCCTGAGGCAGACAATCGCTATCAAACCGCATTCGACGCTGCACAAAACAGTACCTGATTGCTGCAAACAGGGGCAGCCGTTCATCGCCTGGTGCGCCGTTTGAGTCGTTGCTGCTCAGCCTGATACCGGGTAGGTGTTACCGCACCAATTTTATGGACTGCCTTCGCCGACTAACCGGATAGACCCCTACCCACCCTGCCCCCTCTAATGAGCCCACGATTAGCCCCAATAAAAACAGGTACACACCCATGAGTGGCGAAAAAAACGTCGAGCAGTGGAAAGCGTTTATCGAAGGCTGCCTGGATTTCCGTCCGGTAGAGGGCGTGTTCCGCATCGCCCGGGACATTTTCACCGAGCCGCAGTTGTTCGATCTGGAGATGGAACTGATCTTCGAGAAGAACTGGATCTACGCCTGCCACGAAAGCGAGCTGGCCAACAATCACGACTTCGTCACCCTGCGCGCCGGCCGTCAGCCGATGATCATCACCCGCGACGGTGAAGGAAAACTCAACGCCCTGATCAACGCCTGCCAGCATCGCGGCACAACCCTGACCCGCGTCGGCAAGGGCAACCAGTCGACCTTCACTTGCCCGTTCCACGCCTGGTGCTACAAAAGCGACGGCCGCCTGGTGAAGGTCAAGGCGCCCGGCGAGTACCCGGAAGGTTTCGACAAGGCCACCCGGGGCCTGAAAAAGGCCCGAATCGAGAGCTACAAGGGCTTCGTGTTCATCAGCCTCGACGTACACGCCGACAACAGCCTCGAAGACTTCCTCGGCGACGCCAAGGTGTTCTTCGACATGATGGTTGCCCAGTCACCTACCGGTGAGCTGGAAGTGCTGCCCGGCAAATCGGCCTACACCTACGACGGCAACTGGAAACTGCAGAACGAAAACGGCCTCGACGGCTACCACGTCAGCACTGTTCACTATAACTACGTGGCCACGGTGCAACACCGCCAGCAGGTCAACAGCGAGAACGGCACCAGCAGCGGCAGTACCCTCGACTACAGCAAACTCGGTGCCGGCGACGCCAATACCGATGACGGCTGGTTCGCCTTCAACAATGGTCACAGCGTGTTATTCAGCGACATGCCGAACCCGACGGTGCGCTCCGGCTACGCGACGATCATGCCGCGTCTGGTCGAGGAACACGGCCAGCAAAAAGCCGAATGGATGATGCATCGCCTGCGCAACCTGAACATCTATCCAAGCCTGTTTTTCCTCGATCAGATCAGCTCGCAACTGCGCATCATCCGCCCGGTGGCCTGGAACAAGACCGAGATCATCAGCCAGTGCCTGGGGGTGAAAAACGAGTCGGACGCCGACCGCGAAAACCGCATTCGCCAGTTCGAGGATTTCTTCAACGTTTCGGGCCTGGGCACACCGGATGACCTGGTGGAATTCCGTGAAGCCCAACGCGGTTTCCAGGCGCGCCTGGAGCGCTGGAGCGACATTTCCCGAGGCAGTCACCAATGGGCCACCGGCGCCACGCCCAACAGCGAAGCGATCGGCATTGCCCCGGCCATGACCGGCACTGAATTCACCCACGAAGGGCTGTACGTCAACCAGCACAGCAACTGGCAGAAATTCCTGCTCGATGGCCTGGACGCGAAATCCCTGAAACTCCGTGAGGTGCAATGATGAATGCGCAATTGAAGTACCGGATCGAACAGTTTTTCTATCGCAAATCCGAACTGTGTGACGCCCAGGATTGGGACGCCTATCTCCAGTTGTTCGACGAACAGAGTGAGTTCCACCTGCCGCAATGGGACTCGGAACACGTCTACACCCGCGACCCAAAACGCGAAATGTCGCTGATCTACTACCCCAACCGTTCCGGACTGGAAGACCGCGTGTTCCGTCTGCGCACGGGCAAGTCCGCGTCTTCGACGCCGATGCCGCGCACCTTGCATTTGATCAACAACGTGCAGATCGACGAACTGGAGAACGGCGAGCTGGAGGTACGCCTGAACTGGCACACCTTGTTCTATCGACTGGCCACGGCCGAGCAGTTCTTTGGCCGTGCGACCTATCATCTCAAGCCGCATGCCGACAGCTGGCTGATCAGCCGCAAGCACGTTCTGCTGCTCAACGACACCATCAACTCGGTACTCGACTTCTACCACCTCTGAACCCATGGAGACCGAGGCATGAATCACAAAGTAGCGTTCAGCTTTGCCGACGGTAAAACCCTGTTCTTTCCGGTACAGCCCAACGAAATCCTGCTCGACGCCGCCCTGCGCAACGGCATCAACATTCCCCTGGATTGCCGCGAAGGCGTCTGCGGAACCTGCCAGGGTCGCTGCGAATCCGGCGACTACAGCCAGGATTACGTGGACGAGGAAGCGCTCTCGAGCCTGGACCTGCAGCAGCGCAAGATGCTCACCTGCCAGACCCGGGTGAAGTCCGACGCGGCGTTCTATTTCGACTTCGCCTCCAGCCTGTGCAACGCCTCGGGTCCGGAACAACTGAGCGCAACGGTGACTGACGTCAGGCAGATTTCAGCCGGCACCGCGATCCTGCACCTGGATCTCGGTACGACGACCCCACTGGATTTTCTGCCGGGGCAATACGCCCGGTTGTCGATTCCGGGGACCGAAAGCAAGCGTTCCTACTCGTTTGCCAATCGGCCGAGTGAACACAATCAACTGCAATTTTTGATTCGCCTGTTGCCCGACGGGGTGATGAGCAACTACATCCGTGAACGCTGCCGGGTGGGCGACGAAATCATGCTGGAGGCCCCTCTGGGTGCATTCTA
Source organism: Pseudomonas sp. GW821-FHT01C01 (assembly GCF_059422645.1). NCBI lineage: Bacteria > Pseudomonadati > Pseudomonadota > Gammaproteobacteria > Pseudomonadales > Pseudomonadaceae > Pseudomonas > Pseudomonas sp. GW821-FHT01C01. Next base: position 91,439 of record NZ_JBWKXF010000014.1, read on the forward strand.
TCTGCGGCATGTGGCCAAACCGCTGATTCTGGTGGCGGGCGGAACCGGGCTGTCGGCACTGCTGGGCATGCTCGACGACCTCGCCGAACGCGGTTGCACGCAGCCGGTGCACCTGTACTACGGTGTGCGCGACGCTGCCGATCTGTGCGAACGCGCACGGATCGAGGCCTATGCCGAACGCCTTCCGGGGTTTCGCTACACCGAAGTCGTCAGCGATCCATCGCCACAGTGGACGGGCAAGCGCGGCTACATTGCCGAGCATTTCGACATCAGTGAACTGCGCGACGCGCCGGTCGACATGTACGTCTGCGGTCCACCGCCGATGGTCGAGTCGATCAAGGACTGGTTGCAGACCCAGGCACTGGACAGCGTTCACCTGTACTACGAAAAGTTCACCGAGAGTAATATCTGATCTTTCAAATCAGGCCTGACAACAATAACCAGAAGGGAACGAGATGGCGGATGAAATCTTGCAACAGGGAACGCTCAAGCGGGGGTTGAAAAATCGCCATATTCAACTGATCGCCCTGGGCGGGGCTATTGGCACCGGGCTGTTCCTCGGCTCTGCAGGCGTGCTCAAGTCGGCCGGCCCGTCGATGATCCTCGGTTATGCGATTGCCGGGTTCATCGCCTTCCTGATCATGCGCCAGTTGGGCGAGATGATTGTCGAGGAGCCGGTGGCCGGTTCGTTCAGTCACTTCGCCCACAAGTACTGGAGCGGTTATGCCGGCTTCCTGTCCGGCTGGAATTACTGGGTGCTGTACGTGCTGGTGGGCATGGCCGAGCTGACGGCCGTCGGCAAGTACGTGCAGTTCTGGTGGCCGGAGATCCCGACCTGGGTCAGCGCTGCGGTGTTCTTCGTCCTGGTCAACCTGATCAACACGATGAACGTCAAAGTCTTCGGCGAGATGGAGTTCTGGTTCGCGATCATCAAGGTCGTGGCAATCATCGGCATGATCGTCCTGGGCTGCTACATGCTGTTCAGCGGCACCGGCGGCCCGCAGGCGTCGGTCAGCAACCTGTGGAGCCACGGCGGTTTCTTCCCCAACGGCACCACCGGCTTGCTGATGTCGATGGCGTTCATCATGTTCTCCTTCGGCGGCCTGGAACTGGTCGGCATCACCGCCGCTGAAGCCAGCGAGCCGAGGAAGGTGATTCCCAAGGCGATCAACCAGGTGGTTTATCGCGTGTTGATCTTCTACGTCGGCGCACTCACTGTGCTGCTGTCGCTGTACCCTTGGGATCAACTGCTGCAGACCCTCGGCGCGTCCGGCGATGCCTACAGTGGCAGCCCGTTCGTACAGATCTTCTCGCTGATCGGCAGCGACACCGCCGCGCACATCCTCAACTTCGTGGTGCTCACCGCGGCGCTCTCGGTCTACAACAGCGGCGTCTACTGCAACAGCCGCATGCTCTACGGCCTGGCCGAACAGGGCGACGCACCGAAGTCGCTGATGAAACTGAACAAACAGGGCGTGCCACTGCGGGCGCTGGGCATCTCGGCGCTGATCACCATGCTGTCCGTGCTGGTCAACTACCTGGCGCCCCATGAAGCGCTGGAATTGCTGTTCGCCCTGGTGGTCGCCTCGTTGATGATCAACTGGACGCTGATCAGCCTGACCCACCTGAAGTTTCGCAAGATCATGGGCCAGCAAGGCATCGTGCCGGGCTTCAAGTCGTTCTGGTTTCCCTACAGCAACTACCTGTGCCTGGCGTTCATGGCCATGATCATCTGCGTGATGTGGATGATTCCGGGCATACGCGCCTCGGTCATCGCCATCCCGGTGTGGGTGGCGATCATCTACCTGTTCTACCGGATACGTGTGGCGCGGGATCGCGGCTTGCCAGTCGCACAATAATCCTGCGTGCAACAAAAAGCCCCGGCATTCATTGAATGCCGGGGCTTTTTAATGCCTGTCAGGTCAAAGGGTCGAACGCACCCGCCACAACTCCGGGAACAGCACGGTATCGAGCATCTTGCGCAGATAGCCCACCCCTTCAGTGCCGCCAGTGCCGGGTTGGAAGCCGATGATCCGCTCGACCGTGGTGACATGGCGGAAGCGCCACTGGCGGAACGAGTCTTCGAGATCGATGAATTTCTCGGCCAGTTGATAGAGATCCCAATAACGCGACGGATCCTTGTAGACCACACGCCAGGCCGCTTCGACCGAGGCGTCATGCTGCGTCGGGGCGGTCGGATCATGCTCGAAACGCTGCGGGTCGATCGTCAGGCCGGTGCTGGCCATCAAGCGAATGGCTTCGTCATACAGCGAAGGGGTGGCGATGGCTTTTTCGAGCTCCTGCAACAGCTCCGGCCGATGAGCGTGGGGACGCAATAGCGTCGCGCTCTTGTTGCCCAGGATGAACTCGATTTCACGGTACTGAAACGACTGGAAGCCCGACGATTGCCCCAGGAAAGGCCTGATCGAGTGGTACTCGGTGGGCGTCATGGTGGCCAGCACCGTCCACGCATGCACCAGCTGATCAAAGATCCGCGAGACCCGCGCCAGCATCTTGAAGGCCGGTGGCAACTCACCCAGCCGAACGTGTTCGCGGGCGGCCTTGAGCTCGTGCAGCATCAGCTTCATCCACAGCTCGGAGGTCTGGTGCTGGATGATGAACAGCATCTCATTGTGGTCCGGCGACAACGGGTGCTGGGCACTGAGAATACGCCCCAGGTCCAGGTAGTCGCCGTAGCTCATGGAGTCGGAAAAATTCAGCTCGGCGTTATGCCATTCCTCTGTCTGATTGGCAGGCGAATACGGACATTGGCTCATTGAGCAGGCTCCTCATGTGACGGTGAATTCAGTGGACGCAATATGGCCCGGACCGGGCTGGCATCGAGATTGGCAAAACGTAACGGCAGCGCGATCAGTTCATAATCGCCTTCGGGGACTTCATCGAGCACGATGCCTTCGAGAATGGCCATGCCGTGATGCGCCACCGCGTTGTGCGAATCCATGGTTTTGGATAGCTGCGGGTCCAGCGACGGCGTATCGATACCGATCAGCCGCACGCCGAGGCTGGCCAGCAGATCGACGGTTTCTTTGGCGACGGCGGTGAAATTCGGGTCCCAGGTGGTCAGCGGTGCGTTTCGATAAGTACGCAGCAGGACGCGCTCAGGGAGATGGTCCAGGCGCCCCCGCAGTTGCTCCGGCTGCACCAGTTGGCCGCTGTCCAGGCAATGCAACACCCGGCAAGGCCCGATATAGACGTCCAGCGACACTTCGCCAATGGCCTTGCCATCCGCGCTGTAGTGCAGTGGCGCGTCGACATGGGCGCCGGTGTGCGGCGACAGCGTGATGCGCCCGACATTCACAGGGCACTCGGGCCCCAAGCTCCAGACGCGTTCTTCCTGAAACGGCGTATCACCCGGCCAGGTCGGGGTTGCGGTACTCAGGGGCGGGCTGATGTCCCACCACGACATTGTTTTTTTCATAGCAAAGCTCTCGGCCTTTTCCGAAGTGAATGATACGAGTGATACCTGTGCATGTTCTTGCGAAAACTTTCGGTAATGCTCGGGACTTTCGCAGAATCCGCCGGAAATCGATCAATTATCGAGGGTAAATTTCAACCGCTTCGGGTAACGCGGCCAAGCAACGGCCGCTGCGTTTCTGGATACATCAATGTCGAGCACAGACAACTGATGCCCGGCCAAGCCCTATAGGGTGCGACTTCAGCTCTCCCTCATGCCCGGAGTCATCATGACCGCACCGATTACCGTTCTTCGCGACACCCACCCGTTGCCTGTGCTCGACGCCTGCAAATGGGAAAAACTCGAAGGCGACCCGCACACCGTCAACCTCAACGCCTACACCAGTGAAGACGGCAGCAAGATCATGGGCACCTGGATCTGCACGCCCGGCAAGTGGTACGTGGAATACGTGAAGTGGGAATACTGCCACTTCCAGGAAGGCTACTGCATCATCACCCCGGAAGGCATGGCGCCGATCCACCTGCGCGCCGGCGATATTTTCGTCATTGAACCGGGGATGAAAGGGACGTGGGAAGTGGTGGAAACCGTGCGCAAATATTTTGTGTTTGCCTGATACAAAAAAACCGGGGGATCACCCGACGTGATCTCCCGGTAAATATCTTTCAGTACCTGTAGGAGCGAGCTTGCTCGCGATAAACCTGAGACCGCCAAGGGGTGTCAGGCTTGTCGCGTTTTCGTTAAAGAACATCGCGAGCAAGCTCGCTCCTACAACGGCTTGCGATAGCCATTGATGATCGCAGAGAAATCCTGACCACCCTCTCCACGCAAACTCATCGCCTGATACAACTGCTGGGCCACCGCGCCGAGTACCACCGGTTGGTGCGCCTGACGCGCCGCTTCAGTGGCCAGCCCCAGATCCTTGAGCATCAGTTCCGCCCCGAAACCGCCGGTATAACCGCGCGACGCCGGCGCCGTTTCGACGATGCCCGGCCATGGGTTGTACATCTCCGAACTCCAGCAACGCCCGGTAGAGCTGTTGATGATGCCCGCCAACACCTTGGTGTCGATGCCTAGCGCGTCACCCAGTGCCATGGCCTCGCTGACACCGACCATGGAAATCCCCAGCAGCAGGTTGTTGCAGATTTTAGCGATTTGCCCGGTGCCGACCTCACCACAATGGACGATGTTGCGGCCCATCTGCGCCAGTACCGGTTGCAGGGTGGCGAACAGTTCAGGGGTGGCGCCGACCATGAAGGTCAGCGTCCCGGCGGCTGCACCACCGGTCCCGCCAGAAACCGGCGCATCGGCCATGGCCACGCCCTGTTTGGCAGCGGCGGCGGCCACGTCCCGCGCGGTCTGCGGATCGATGGTGCTGCAATCCACGGCCGGCACGCCTTTACCGATACCGGCGAGCACGCCGTCCTCACCCAGCCACACACTGCGCACATGCACCGCGGCGGGCAGCATGGTGATGACCAGTTCGGCACCCTCCGCCGCTTCACGGGCCGATGCGCTGATGCTGCCGCCCAGTTGTTCCAGCTCCGCGAGCACGGCTTTGTTCAGGTCCACCAGGCGCAGTGCATGGCCGGCCTTGATCAGGTTGCGCGCCATCGGCGCGCCCATGTTGCCCAGACCGATAAAAGCGATTTTCATGTCCGGCTCCTTAACGCAGGTTGATGGTGGTGTTCACACCGTCGTTGACACTGTCGTCATCGAACCAGCGACTGGTGACGGTCTTGGTCTGAGTGTAGAACTGCACCACTTGCTTGCCGTACGGGCCAAGGTCGCCGAGCTTGGAACCGCGCGAACCGGTGAAGCTGAAGAACGGGACCGGCACCGGAATCGGGATGTTGATACCAACCTGGCCGACATCGATTTCAGTCTGGAACTTGCGCGCCGCCGCACCACTCTGGGTGAACAGGCCCGTGCCGTTGCCGAACGGGTTGGCGTTGACCAGGGCAATGGCCTGGTCGAGGGTGTCGACTTCCAGTACCACCAGCACCGGGCCGAAGATTTCCTGGGTGTAGATCTGCATGTCGGGGGTCACGCCGGAGAACAGGGTCGGGCCGACAAAGTTGCCCTTCTCGTAACCCGGAACCGAGATCTCGCGACCGTCCAGCTCCAGTTTGGCGCCTTCCTTGATGCCGCTTTCGATCAGATCGAGAATCCGTGCCTTGGCTTTTTTCGAGATCACCGGACCGACATCGGTGCCCGGCTCACTGCCGGCATTGACCTTGAGTTTTTGCGCCAGCGCCTTGAGATCCGGCAGCCACTGTTTGGCCGCGCCCACCAGCACCACCACCGAGGTGGCCATGCAACGTTGACCGGCGGCACCGAAGCCGGCACCCACCAGCGCATTCAGCGCTTGCTCGCGATTGGCATCCGGCAGCACCACGGCGTGGTTCTTGGCGCCCATCATCGATTGCACACGCTTGCCGTGTTTGCCCGCCAGGTCATAGACGTGGGTGCCGACGGCGGTCGAGCCGACGAAGGAAACTGCCTTGATGTCTTTGTGGGTGCAGAGCCCGTCCACCACATCCTTGCCGCCATGCACGACGTTGAGCACGCCAGCCGGAATACCCGCCTCAATCGCCAGCTCCACCAGCAGCATGGTCGACATTGGGTCCTGTTCCGACGGTTTGAGTACGAAGGTGTTGCCGCAGGCGATGGCCATCGGGAACATCCACAGCGGAATCATCGCCGGGAAGTTGAACGGGGTGATGCCGGCACACACGCCGATCGGCTGGCGCAGGGTGTAAGTGTCGACGCCGCCGGCGACGTTTTCAGCGAATTCGCCCATTTGCAGGCTGCCGATGGAGCAGGCGTGCTCGACCACTTCCAGGCCACGGAAAATATCGCCTTCGGCGTCGGCAATGGTCTTGCCCTGCTCGGCGCTCAGGACTGCGGCGATGCGCTTGGAGTGTTCGCGGATCAGCGCCTGGAGCTTGAGCATGATGCGCATCCGCGCGCCGATGGGTGTCAGCTTCCAGGTCTGGAAAGCACGATGAGCGGCACTGATGGCAGCATCGACTTCTTCGGCGGTGGCAAACGGCACTTTGGCCAGCACTTGCTGGGTCGCCGGGTTGACGATGTCGTGCCATTCGGTGGATTTGGACTCGACCCACTGGCCGTCGATCAACAGTTTGACCTTTTGCACGGTGGTTTCGTTAGGCGTGAGCGATACGTTCATGTGGGTCTCCGGATGTTTATTTTTATCTGGGAGCCAAGGCGAAAAAGTCGCCTTGAGATGAGGCGTGTGCCGCGAAATGGTTAACGGACTGTTTTTGGAGTATAGATGTGCAAACTTCTAATAAGAACGCACATAAAAACCGGTCCAACATGCAAAAAAACATCACCTCCCTCGGCTCGCTGAACTGGGATGACCTCAAGTTTTTCCTTGAAGTCGCCCGCACACGCAAGGCCAGCACCGCGGCCAAGCGCCTGGCGGTGGACTACACCACGGTGTCGCGGCGCATCAGCTCCCTGGAAACGGCATTGGGCACATTGCTGTTCGAGAAGTCCCGGACCAACGGCTTTGTCCTGACCGCCGAAGGCCAGCGGTTGATGGGATATGCCGAGTCGATCGAAAGCACCTTGCACATGGCATGCGAGCAGGTTTCCGGATCCGGCGTGGCGCTGTCCGGTCATGTGCGCATGGGATGCACCGAAGGCTTCGGCAGCTTTTTCATCACGCCGCAGTTGAGCCACTTCGTCGACACCTACCCGGCGATCTCGGTGGACATCCTGCCGCTGCCGCACTTCATCAGCCTGTCCAAGCGCGAGGCCGACATCGTCATCGCCCTGGAGCGTCCGGAGCATGGTCCGTATGTGTGCTGCAAATTGTGCGACTACCGGTTACAGCTGTACGCAACCCAGGATTATCTGGACAACCACCCGCCGATCCGCCGCCCGGCAGACTTGGCGAAACATTCGTTTATAAGTTACGTCGACGACCTGGCGTTCAGCTCAGAGCTGCTGTACCTGGCCAACGTGCTACCCGGTGCAAGTGCCAATCTGCGCAGCACCAGCGTGATCGCGCAGTTCGTGGCGGCGCAGCAAGGACGCTCACTGGCGATCCTGCCGTGCTTCCTCGCGACACAGGACCCTCGCCTGCTGCCGGTGTTGCCGCAGGAAATCAACATCACTCGACAGTTCTGGATGTACTGCCGCGAGGACCTCAGGAAGCTCAAGCGGATCACCCTGTTGTGGGATTACATCCGTCAGGTCACTGAGCAGAATCAGGGCCTGCTGATGGGAGAAAGCCGGGAGATGCTGTTTGCCGATTAGTCGGCGCCGAGCTCCAGCATCAGCCCGCTCAAGCGTTTGACCCTGCGCTTCACCGCCTCTTCGAACACCCCTGTGCGGGGCTCGATCAAGGTGAACCAGTTCTTGGCCCGGGTGATCCCGGTGTAGATCAGCTCCTTGGTCAGCACGGGGTTCAAGGCGTCGGGGAGGATCAACGCGGTGTGGGCAAATTCCGAGCCCTGGGATTTATGCACGGTCATGGCGTACACGGTTTCGACATCATTGAGCCGGCTCGGCAGGACAAAGCGCACGCCACCCTGGCCGTCATTGCGCGGAAAGGCGACACGCAGAACCTGCCTGCCGGCCTCGGGACCCTCACGCTCCGGAAGCTTGAGGGCGATGCCGATATCGCCGTTCATCAAACCCAGCCCGTAATCGTTGCGGGTCATCAGTACGGGGCGACCTTCGTACCACTGCTGGTCACTGTCGATCAGACGTGCCCTTAGCAAGGCGTCCGTCACTCGCTGGTTCAAGCCCTCCACACCCCACGGCCCCTTGCGCACGGCACATAACAACTGGAACGCGTCGAAGGCTTGCAACACCTCCCGGGCCCAGTCGGCCCAGCGTGAATCTTCCAGCGGACTATCGAGCGCCGGGCGCTGATTGCGCAGCAGGCTCAGGTAGTGCCGATAACCCTGCGGCCCTTCACCGTGGCCTTCGAGCAGCAAGCGATCCAGCGCCCGATCCTGCTCCCCCTTGAGGGGCAAGGAATACACATCCTCATGGCTTCGCGCAGACAACAACTTGCGTGCTTCCTCGGGCTGCTGCTGGTTGACCCATCGAGCCAGTTGGCCAATACCGCTGCCCTCACCGAATCGCCGGGAATGGCGCAACATCACAACTTGCTGGGCCAATGGATGAGCGCCCTGTGCGTCCTCCTGCAATCCGCTGGCCTGCAGGTTTTCGCCACTGACGGCTTCCAGCCACTCGCGTGTCTGTGGGCTATACCAGCCAGCCTCTGCATCGCGACACAGATCCCCCAATACCGCACCGGCTTCTACCGAAGCCAATTGATCCTTGTCACCCAACAGCACGAGACGCGCATGGGCCGGCAATGCGTCGAGCAGGTTGGCCATCATTTCCAGGTCGATCATCGAGGCCTCGTCCACCACCAACACATCCAGCGGCAGGCGATTGCCCGCGTGGTGCCGAAAATGACGAGTCCCGGGCCGGCTGCCGAGCAAACGGTGAACGGTGGTGACGTCGGACGGGATCTTTTCTCGTAGGTCTTCCGTGACCTTCAACGTCCGGACTTGCTGGCTGATGGATTCTGTCAGACGCGCCGCGGCTTTGCCGGTAGGTGCGGCGAGACGAATGCGCAGGGGCATGCCGGCCTCGACCGCTGGCGCCTGGAGCAACGCCAGCAAGCGCACGACGGTCGTGGTCTTGCCGGTTCCCGGCCCCCCCGTCACGATGCTGAAGGCGCTGCGGGTCGCCAGGGCGCAGGCCAGCTTCTGCCAGTCGATCACTTCACCGGACCGGGCAGGACCAAACAAACCGGTGAGGCGCTGGAGCAAGTCGTTCGGCGTGGATTCGTGTTCCGTCAAACGCTCGCGCAACGAAAGGTCAATCCGTCGCTCGTAGGCCCAATAGCGGCGCAAGTACAAGCGCTTGCCCGATAAAACCAAAGGCCGGTCGCGCACGTTGTCACGACTGTCAGCAGCCAGTGCGACCAGGTCGCTGGCGGCCAGCGCCTTGCACCAATGAGCACCGTCCAGAGATCCCAGCAATTGCGATGGCAACAGCAGCGCGCCGCCAAGCACGTCACCTTCGGGTGGTAATGACAGGGCAAAGTCCGGCTCTTTCAGCGTCTCGAACAGGTCGAGGCAGACATGCCCGTGGCCCAACTGGTGGCTGGTCAGCGCGGCTGCCAGCAACACCAACGGATCATCATCCGGAGCCAGCTCATGCAGAAACGCAACAAAGGCTTTGTCCAGCGCTCGCAACCAGCCACGTTCGACCCAGCGCGTGAGCAATAACAGCAAGTCGTCGGCACGACTCAACGGCGCCAGATCGGCCAGGCTTTCGGCTGCCAGCGATGTGGGCAACAAATCGGCGAATGTGCGATTCATAACAGAACTCCCTGTTCCCAGGCAGGTTCAGCCTTGGGCTCTGGCTTGCCCTGGAACAACCTGTCCAGACGCTCGATCAACTCTCTTGGCGGACGGGCAAAAAACACACCCTGGCTGGCCGCACGCGTACCACGCAAAAACAGGTACAACGCCCCGCCAACATGCCGGTCATAGTCGTAATCGGCGAGCCGCGCCTTGAGCTGACGATGCAGGGCCAACAGGTACAACACGTATTGCAGGTCATAGCGGTTGTCGAGAATGGATTGCTCCATGGCCTGCCCGGTATAGGCCGCATCATCGACGCCGAGCCAGTTGGATTTGAAGTCGGCAACGTAATAGCGGCCGTTGTGTTCGAACACAAGGTCGATGAAGCCCTTGAACATGCCGTTGAGCAGCACCGGTTCGGCGGCCACCCGGGCCACGCCGTTATGGGTGTACTGGCACACCAGCGCATCGAGTTTGAGCACATCGACCTTATGGCTGGCGAACCAGAACTCCATTTCGACCTGGTACTGGGTCAGTTGCCCGAACACTACCGGAGCCTGACCGGCGCCCAGATGCAACGGCAATGTGAGCAGATGCTGCAGCCAGTCATTCAACGTGGTGATCCAGCCCTCCCAGCCTCGGCGATTGCAACGACGGGCAATGGCGTCCTTCACAACCTGTGGTGCCACACCAAACCCCTCGCCCCCCGCCCACTCGAGCAAACCATGGAGGAAGGTGCCGGGGTTCGGGCCGCGTGGGAAGCGATGGATATCGCCGCCACCAGCAACCACTTCTCTGGGCGCCTGCGGATCGAGGCGTTCGTCATCGAACAGTTTCTGCGCCTGTGGGCTCTCCGGCGCCTCATCCGTGCCGACACTCAGGGTGTCGCCAATGCGTAACGCGCTGTAGGAAGCGATCCACCAGTTTTCACTGGCCTTGCGTTTCGGCACCAGCGGAACCAGCAGCGCCGCTTCGTTTTGCGGTGGTTGGTAATGCTCAGTTGTCGTTTCAGGCATCTCGGCATGCGCCAGTGCCGGGCAGTCCTGCTGCAGATCCCGCAACCAACACTGTAACTCCGAGGGTTCGGCCAATGGTGCACCGCCGCCCAGCAGATAACCTAATGCCGATAGATGCAGCACCGAGCCATTGTTATTGCCGCGCTTGAGGTCAGCCACCCCCAGCCAGCAGGCGTGTTGCGCCCGGGTCAGGGCGACATAGAGCAGGCGCAAATCCTCGGCCAGACGCTCATCGTCAGCCAGGGCAATCAATTCTGCCGTCGGCTTCAACGTGACCTGGGCATTGCCTGATTCATCGTGGTAGTGCAACGGCAACCGGCTGCCATCCACCGGCTTGGCCGAACAAATGAACGGCAGGAACACCAACGGATATTCAAGGCCTTTGGACTTGTGAATGGTCACGACCTTGACCAGTTGCTCATCACTTTCCAGACGCAGGATCTGCTCTTCGCCAGCCTGTCCGGACAACGCCAGGTGCTCGGACAAATGCCGGATCAGGGCTTGCTCGCCATCGAGCTCAGCAGCCGCCTGTTGCAGCAACTCGGACAAGTGCAGCAGATTCGTCAACACCCGCTCGCCGTCACTGCGTGCGATCAATGCCTGGGGCAGACGGAAGTCGTGCAGCAAGTGTCGCAGCATCGGCAGTACGCCCTGCTTGCGCCAGACTTCACGATAGCCACGAAACTGCATGACCCTGGACTCCCAGGCCAACTCGTCCTGATTCAGCCGTTCCAGCTCAGTCAACGAAAGGTTCAACGTGATGCTGGCCAACGCGGCCCGCAGCGGTCGCTCGACATCCGGCTCGGCGCAGGCCTTGAGCCAGGTCAGTACGTCATGAGCTTCCTGGGCGGCGAATACCGAGTCCTTGTCCGACAGATAAACACTGCGCACGCCACGGGCGGCCAATTGCGCACGAACCGCCTGTGCCTCCTTGCCATCGCGTACCAGGATAGCGATGTCCGCCGGTAGCAGGCCTCTGAAGTCCTTGTCGTCCTGGGTGAACCCCGCTCGCCCCTGTTGTCCGCCATTGAGTAGTGCGGTGATTTCACTGGCGCAGGCTGCCGCCAGATGTTGCCTGTACACCGCACCGGACAACGGTTGTTCGGCCGGCAAGTGCCAGATGTTCAAGGCAGGTATTGCCTGATCATTTATGCGCAAGACTTCTTTGCGGCCCTGGGAGGCAACGGGCAGGAACGGAACCGGGTTTTCGCCATTCTTCTCCCGGAAGAGGAAAGCGCCACGTCCTGATTCCCGGGCTTCGGCGCGCTCGAACACATGGTTCACTGCGTTGACCATGCCATGGCTTGAGCGAAAGTTCGTGCCCAGGGTGTGCAGGCGACCAGTGGTGGCCTGACGGGCGCGAAGGTAGGTATGGATGTCGGCGCCGCGAAAAGCGTAGATTGCCTGTTTCGGGTCGCCGATCAGGAACAGACCGCACTCGGGGCTGTTCTCTTCAATCCGGTAGATGCTCTCGAAAATCCGGTATTGCACCGGGTCGGTATCCTGGAACTCATCGATCAGTGCGACCGGAAACTGTTCACGAATCAGGGTTGCCAGTCGCTCGCCGCCATCGGACTGCAAGGCAGCATCAAGGCGCAGCAACATGTCGTCGAAGCCCATTTCCGCCCGGCGGCGTTTCTCTTCCTCGAATCGTGCCCCGACCCAGCGGGCAGCATGCTGCAGCACGGCGGCATCGGGAGTGGGCAACCCATCGAGACAAGCCTTGAGGCCGGCCATCGCATCGAGCCCCGGATGCCGGGGAGCTTCGCCTTTCCAGGCTTCGGCCATGCCATCAGGGGTGAGGCGAGTGAAGCCGGTGCCGATATCCAGTTGCTCAAGGGATTCGTCTTCGGCCCAGGCTTTGATCTTTTCAAACCAGGGTTCGAAATAGCGTGCCTGCATCTTGCGGCCATCGACAGTCTTGCTGGCAACGCCCTGGTGACAGATGACAAGCAACTCATCCGCCCACTGGAGCCAGGGCTGCTTGAGTTCGATCAGGGCAACCCGTCGCTCTTGCAAGCATTGCGAAATTATCTCGGCGGGCTCTTTCCCTTGAAGCGTACCCCGCTCGCTGGCGAACAGCGCACGAATCCGTGGCAGCAACGCCGCCGGTCCGCCCCAATTGCTGCGCACCCAATTCAATGCGTCACCTTGCATCGGGTAACAGAACAGCCGCCAGTAATCGCGCAGGACTTCCCCCAGCAAGTCGCTGTGGTCGGTTTCCAGGGTCTGGGTAAACAGGCTGCCGCTGTCGAATGCGTGCTCGCGCAACATGCGCTGGCACCAACTGTGGATGGTCGAAACCGCTGCCTCGTCCATCCATTGGGCGGCGATATCCAGGCGGTTTGCGCACCCGGACCATTGCTCGGGCAAATACTGATCACGCAATTCGGCAATCAGGCTGTCGGGGGCCGGTGTTTCATCACGGAAAAATCGTGCAGCCTCGGCGAGTCGTGTGCGAATGCGTTCGCGCAACTCTTTAGTGGCGGCGTCAGTGAACGTCACGACGAGGATTTGCGGCGGCAGCAACTCTCGTCCAAACCCCGAGCTCTCGTCACCATGGCCAAGGACCAGGCGCAGATACAGCGCGGAAATGGTGAAAGTCTTGCCGGTCCCGGCACTGGCTTCGATCAGTTGACTGCCACGTAGCGGGAAAGCCAGGGCCAGAGGTGTCTTCGTGCTCATCAACGCGACTCCTCGCTGGAATGTGAACGCCAGGGGGCTTCAAGAAGCGGGCTATAGAGCGCATCACACCACTGGGGGAACGTCTCATCGGCGGTCAAAGCATCGTAACCGGCGAATTGGCGTGCGAGTGCCGGGCTTTCGCGACGCTCTCCTTCCGTCGTCTGCCCATCACCTTCATAGGCCTTGCGCGCAGCGGCTTCGGCTTTGACCGGGTCGGTCTGCCCCAGCCACGCGAAGGCTGTCTTGACCGCGATCGGTAGCGGCTGGCGCATACCCGACTGCCAGGCCATCAACAGGTCACCGAGAATTTTCCGCGCTGTGGACTCGTCCAACGGACCGAGCAGCAGGCTGTCGTCGCTGGCCACCAATGCCGTGGTCAGCGCCATTCCACTGGCACAAGCCATCAGATGATTGACCCACGGGCGTGTCAGTCGATGCCATTTGCGCGACTTGAGCGAGCCGATACTGTTGGGGATCGTAGTGATGGACAACAAACCACCATCAGCGCGTCGATGCAGCCCGCTGAGCCAGCCCTCAATCTGCAGGCCTTGCAGTTCAAGACTGACGGGCAATGCGCTGCTGAGCGGTGTTGGCCACAAAGCCAGGAGCTGTTGGTGGCGTTGCAGCAAGTCAGGCAATGGCTCGATCAACTCGCGTTGCAAGCACTCTCCGAATCCAGCCATGGGCAGCAGCCCGCTGTTTTGCAGACGTCTCGCCTGATCCCCCAGTGCCTGTCCAGTATTTCCCGGGGCTGCCAGCGCCGCTTCGAGCAAACTCTCGCTGAGGCTGTAACGCTGCAACGCATCAAGGACAAAAGGCTCTTCATCGGCCAACGGCACTTCAGCCGCCTCGAAGAAGACCTTCAGTCGCTGGCTGAAAAAGTGCCGTACCGGATTGCGCAGGAAATCCTGCAGTTGACCGAGACTGAGTGGTTCGACCTGAACGTGAGCTTCAAGCACTTCGGCTCTTGCCTGTTGCTCTGCTGCATGATGAAGGACCTGCCATTCGGTGGCGTAGCTGAACGACTCATCCCCTTCGTGAAAGTAGCGGGCGCTGAACGGTTGCAACGGGTGTTCCTGGGTCATTGCTTCAAGCAGATCCTTGTCGCTCTCCGACAATCGCCAGCCGCTGGTCAAGTGATCACGCAACTGGCCGATCAGCACCGACGCAGGTCTCTCGCTGTTATCGCGGATACTCCGGCCCACCCAACTGATATAGAGCTGGTCCCGTGCCGACAACAAGGCCTCCAATAGCAGGTAGCGGTCATCTTCGCGCCGGGAGCGGTCACCTGGACGGTAATCACTGCCCATGAGATCGAAGTCCAGCGGCGGCTGTGCACGCGGATAATCGCCGTCATTCATGCCCAGCAGGCAGACCAGTTTGAACGGGATAGCGCGCATGGGCATCAAGGTGCAGAAGTTGACCGCTCCAGCCAGAAAGCGTTGGGACAAACGGCCCTGATCCAGACCTGCAAGCCAGGCTTCGCGGACGACGGTCAGTGGCAACTCGTCCTGCAAGCCGACGGACTCGCAGGTCTCGAGCCAGGTTTCACGCAGCTCTTCGAGCTGGGCCAGCAGGTAGTCATCATGTTCGTTACTGGCAAGGAAGAACAACTGCACCAAAGCCTGCAAGCGCAAGCCCCATTGCCCCGGCGATGCAGGCTGAGAGAGTTCATGGTGAGCCACGTCCAGCGCGTCCAGCAACGCAACCAACGGACCAATGAGCGCGGCGTCCAGACCACCGATTTCGTCGTAGGGCTCGATACCCTCATAAGCATCGGCGCTGCCAACGGCATAACCGAGCAACATCCGTCGCAAGCCGAAACGCCAGCTGTTTTGCTCCAGTTCATGCGGTAGCCCGAGCCCGGCACGTTGCTCGGCATTCATGCCCCAGCGAATGCCGGCACCTTCGATCCAGCGGTGCAGCGTCGGCAGGTCACGCTCCTCGACACCAAAGCGGGCGCGCAGTGCCGGGACGTCCAGAAGATCGAGAATCTCACTGACGGGGAATCGGCTGTCAGGCAACTTGAGCAGGTGCTCGACAGCAATCAGCAATGGATCGCGACCACGCTGGCCCTGGTCAGCCAGAGTAAACGGAATGAAGCGTGGATCCTGGCGGTCAAGCTGACCAAACACTGCACGAATATGCGGTGCGTAACTGTCGATGTCCGGGACCATCACGATGATGTCCCGGGGCCGCAATTGCGGGTCGGCGCTGAAGCGCGCGAGCAATTGATCGTGGAGGATCTCGACTTCTCGCTGGGCGCTATGAGCGATGTGAAAACGGATCGATTCATCCTTCTGCAGATCGATAACCGGCCAACGCTCCCGAGTCTCGTTGAGGGGGCGCAACTCGAGGATATCATCCTGCAATTGGTTGAGCACGTTCAGCGGCTGACCGTCACTGAACAGGTCGATGCGTCCGTCACGGAATGCCGATCGATAGCTGTTTGGATCGTCATAACTATCGAGCAGGTTGATATAGTCCCGCCCCTGTTTACCCCATGCGGCCAGCAATGGGTGGGCATGCTGATGGAGGGTTTGCGGATCGATCACTACCGGCATGCCGCTTTTGCGGGCTTGACGCTTATATTGATGCCGCAGCAGGTCTTTATCGGCAACGATGTCCGCCCAATGATGACGACATGGGTTGTGTACGCAGAGCAGGACCTGGCTGAATCGAGCCAATCCCGCCAATGCTTCCAGGGCTTGAGCAGGCAGCGAAGAAATCCCGAAAACGATCACTCGTGAGGGTAATCCCTTGGGGGCTACTTCGAGATTGTTGATACGCTCGACAAATCGCTGATGGACACCGGCCCGGCTTTGCGCCATGCCTTCTTCCCCCACATCCAGCAAGAGTGCACGCCATAACTCTGCCTGCCAGCAGTTCGCCGGAGTCAGGGGGTTGACTTCGCCCCTGCCGCTTCTTGTTTGATGCCGACCTTCGGCCCAGTCTTCAAGCCAGTCAGCCCGATATACCTGGTACTGGTCGAACAGATCCGCCAGACGCTCAGCCAATTGATAGCGTTTGCGCAGATCGGTGTCATGGGTCAGGAAACGCTGCAGTGGCTCGAAGTGCGGTTGGTTGATCAATTGCGGAAGCAGTCGCATCAGGCGCCAGGTCAGCGGGGCTTTATCAAGCAGGGACTTGACCGGGATTTCATCTCGTCCAAGTACCGTGCGATAGAGCTGCCACATGAAGCTGCCGGGTAACTGGACGTCGATGGCGGCAGCAATACCGCAGCCTCCCATGTCGTCTTCCTCGGAATCTTCCGCCAGTGCCAGCTTCAGCCATTGGGCGATACCATTGCTTTGCACCAACGCGATTTCATTCTCCAGGGGAGCCAGCGGGTAGCGCCGCATCCAGCTGACCACCAGGCTGCGCAACTCGTCCAGGCGGTTGCCGTGAACCACCATAAAACCAGCACTGAGGGACGTCGCGTCCGGCATAAAGGCTTCCTTGGAAAATACAAACGCTAGGGCCGAACCTTAGCATTGTCGGGAGACTGTGGCAGCGTGGACCTGTCCGGTATTGCTGTACGAACTTTCTTGCAGGCAAAACAAAACCCCAACTGCTTTCGCAATTGGGGTTTCGGAATTTAATCTTGACGATGACCTACTCTCACATGGGGAA